>JAZNKF010000072.1:0-5566 GCA_045578425.1 Acutalibacteraceae bacterium | reverse complement strand
TCGGCATCAATGAGAGTTCCGCCACTAGCGTCGTATGCGGTTTTGACTTGTTGTGCGGTCATACCGGCGGCAACATAATCGGTGGCGGTGTGTTCTGCCAACCAACCGATGGCGTAAAACGCGTTGCCGACAATGACCGTGGTATCCAAAGCAAAATACCGATAGGCAGCGTCTTTGGAGTAAGTATACAGCGCTTCAATTTGTTCGGGGGTAAGCAAGTCGTATTCGAATATTTGTTTATGACGCTCGCATACCTGTTCAAATTCCGCGCGGGGGACATTTAGTTCGTGGATGAAGTTATACAAATTATATTCATTGGCATCGCGCGTTCCGCCAGCGTGAGAAAAAGTGCTCAACCACTCATCGTAAACAGCGGGGTCTACTAACTCATCAAAAGAACTGTGCAACGAGATACAATCGTGAAGTGGTTTGTTGCGGAACGGGTCAGCACCGCCAATGCCGATGATGTGCGGGAATTTGTGGGTATCGCTTTCCCCGTTATAAAAAATGATATCGGTTGTGGTAGGGGGCGATGGAGTGGGACTATTGGAGGTAAAGGGGAGAAGATTGACAGCAACCACCAACACGCAAACCATACCCGCACAAAGCATACACAGTCCCACGGCGGTGCCGCGACGACGGCGGCGGTCGATACGATATTGTTTTTGCTTTTCTAAAATCGTTTCATAAAATTGACGATCAGTTTTCATGGTCAAACACCTCCTTTGTAGAGTTGCGCAGTTGCTCGCGCGCACGGTGACAAAGGTTGCGAATTTGGATGGGGGTTTTGTGCATAGCCGCAGCGGCTTCCTCGTAGGAAAGCCCCTCTTGTGCAGTCAGCAACAAAGCCATACGGCGGTCGTCTTTCAAATCTGACAGAGCTTTTTGTATTGCTCTATTACGTTCGCGCTCTAACAAAACTGTTTCGGGCTCGCCTTGCTTGGTGGGTAAGTTTTCTGCGTTTTCAAGAGTTAGCAAGTTGCGGTTTTTGCGGATATAGTCAATGGCTTTGTGGCGTGCGACCGCAAACAACCACGAACGAAAACTTCCTTTGGGTTGATAGCCTTTTCGTTCCAAAATCACCACAAATACATCGGCTGCCAAATCCTCGGCGGTATCATAGTCGGATACAAAACGTTGCAAAAATGCGGTTAGTGAATGACGATATGTACAAACCAGTTGCTCAAAAGCGTGAGCATCACCTTGTAGAAACGCGGTATACAAATCGGTTGCCATGGCTTTCCACCTCCTCATCCTATATATCGTTTTAAATTATAAAAACTCTCACATTTATTAGTATAAAATATTTTATCAATAACAAGACGGCTTTGGGTGGATACCCAAAGCCGTCTTGTTAATTAGGTGTTTTCGTTGAATAACGGTGTAGATAGATAGCGGTCACCGGTATCGGGTAACAAAACCACAATCGTCTTGCCGTTGTTTTCGGGTTTTTGCGCAATGGTGCGTGCGGCGTGCAATGCCGCACCCGAAGAAATCCCTACCAACACACCGTGTGTGTGGGCAAACTCACGCGCTGCCCCATAGGCCTGTTGTTCACTGACGGGGATAATCGCATCAATTATGGTAGTGTTGAGGTTTTGGGGGATAAAGTTAGCACCGATGCCTTGCAGTCCGTGCGCACCTGCCGTACCGCCCGAAAGCAGAGGCGAGGCGGAGGGCTCCACGGCAACAACCTTTACGGCGGGGTTTTGCGATTTTAAATATTCGCCCACACCGCTTAACGTACCGCCCGTGCCGACACCTGCGACAAAAATATCCACTGTACCGTCGGTATCGCGCCAAATTTCGGGTCCCGTGGTTGTACGATGTGCTTTGGGGTTAGCGGGGTTATCAAATTGCGAGGGGATAAAGCTGTGAGGGTATGTGGCGGCAAGTTCGTTCGCCTTGGTAATCGCGCCCGACATACCCAACGCGCCGTCGGTCAGTACAATTTCGGCACCGTAGGCTTTGAGCAACAAGCGTCGTTCGGCGCTCATGGTTTCGGGCATAGTCAAAATGACACGGTAACCGCGCACTACCGCGACCATTGCCAAGCCAATGCCGGTGTTGCCGCTGGTCGGCTCGATAATAACGGAATCGGGTTGCAACAAGCCGCGCTGCTCGGCATCGTCAAGCAAGGCAACCGCAACGCGGTCTTTGGCGCTGCCCGCAGGATTAAAACACTCCAATTTTGCCAATATGGTAGCGTATTCGCCTTCTTGTTTTTGCACAGCCAGCAATGGTGTGTTGCCGACAAGTTGGGTAATGTTTTGATAAACGTTCATCATAATTTTCCGCCTTTGGCGCCCTTGGCACCGCCGAGAGAAACGGTGGAAAGCAAGTTCGTTTCGTAACTGAAACTCAAATTTTCGCGGCGACGCTCGCGTGCCCATGCCAACGAGATAAGTTCATCGAGCAGTTTATCAAACGGTACGCCCGCTTCTTCCCACAAATAGAAAGCCAACGAACCGGGAATGGTGTTGATTTCGTTTACCCAAAGTTCGCCTGTTTCGGGATTGTTTAAAAAGTCGATACGCGCCACACCGGTGCAACCGAGCGCGACAAATGTTTTGACAGCAAGGTCTTGCACTTTTGCGGTGAGTTCGTCGGGAATATCGGCAGGACAACGGCGTTTTAAATCCGACATACCACCGGATTTTCCCGATTTATTACCGCTTAAATATTTGTCGCCAAAACTTAATATTTCGTCACTGCCGATGGGTTCTTCACACACAGAGGGACGCGCATTTTCGGCATCACCAAGCACCGAACAGTTGATTTCCCGCAGCGGGGTAACCGCTTTTTCCACCAATACGCGGGGAGCAAACCCAAACGCGGTATCCAAGGCGGTTTGCAGTTTTTCACGGTTATCGGCGCGGGAAATTCCTACCGAAGAACCCAAGTTGACGGGTTTAACAATAACGGGATAGCCAAATTCTTTTTCAATGGCATCACAGACCGCGTCGCTGTCCAAAGCATAGTCTTTGCCTAAGAAAGCAAGGGCGGGGAGTACCGGAACGCCGGCATCACGCAAAGCGGATTTCATCAAAAATTTATCCATGCCCACTGCTGACGACGTAACGTCACATGCGGCATAGGGAACGTTTAACATTTCGAGCAAGCCCATTAACGTACCATCTTCCACGTTGGTGCCGTGCACGGCAGGAAGAGCCACTTCAAACGAGCCGACTACATTATTACCAAACTTTTTGGCAGGATAGCGAATCATATCCACACCGTTTTCAGAGGGGACTAACAACACTTGTGTAGCGGCGGCAAGACACGCTTTCATATCACGGTATGTTTCGATTTTGCCCAACGCTTCACCGGTATAAAAGCGATTATCTTTGGAAATATACAGCGGGATGGGGTCGTATTTTTCGCGATTCAAAGCGCAAAACGCTTGAATCCCCGTAATAATCGAAACTTCATGTTCCACGGTACGTCCGCCGAAAATGACAGCTACTTTTGTTTTCATGACAGCATCTCCTCAAAAATTATCCGGTAAATCGTTTTCCAATAAGACAATGCGTTTTTCGTTTGCGGGTAATTGTTGTAACAGTGCCAAACCGTCTTGCAAGGTGGCAACGACGTGCAGATTCTCTGCGGAAAAGCCACCTTTTAGCAATCCTTCTTTAAGCGGCGGAGCTTGACGCTCACCGACTAAGATGGCAATATCACAGCAATCGGCGGCGTATTCGCCCAGCTCACGATTAAGCGTGTCTTGACGTTCGCCCAATTCTACCATGCCGGGAGTGACCAGCACACGCTGTGCTTTAAATTGCCGCAACACGTCAAGTGCACTGCGAAAACCCGCGGGGTTTGAATTGTACGCATCGTCAATATACCCGTTAGGGAGAAGTTGTAACCGATGTTCCACCGGTTTTAACAAACGAATGGGGTAAACCATTTCATTAAGCGAAACACCTAATCGATGTGCCACCGCAATACAAGCTGCCAAATTTTGCAGATTGTGAGAGCCCAGCAGTTTGGTGGTGAAAGTTTGGCTTTCTTTGCCGATTTGAACGGTAAAGGTGCAACCGTTCAAATCCACGTGATAATCGGTAATGGTAATGTCGGCGTTGTTAAAGCCGTACACTACTGTTTCACAGGAAGGCGGATTTTGCGCCAAACGGTCACGAATATAAGCGTTGTCACCACACGTAACCAAGCAGCCATCTGTTGGAAGAGCATCGGCAAGTTCAAACTTGGTGGCAACGATGTTGCCCACGGTGCGAAACGTTTCCAAATGTTGTTCGCCGATGGAGGTGATGATGCCGTATTGCGGCGAAACCAAATCGCAAATTTCGCGAATATCTCCGCGGTTTTTGGCGCCCATTTCAGCAATGAATATCTCATGCGAGGGACGAAGACGTTCACGTACGGTTCGCACCACACCCATGGTGGTGTTAAAACTTTCGGGTGTCATCAACACGTTGTAGCGCGCCGATAACAAAGCATGTAAAAAAGTTTTAGTACTGGTTTTTCCGTAACTGCCGGTAATGCCGATAACGGTCAAGCGCGAATGGCTTTTGAGCAAACGGTGTGCATCGCGCACATACCATTGTGCTATTGCTTTTTCAAGCGGGGTGTTGATAAGGTTAGCAAGCCCAATCCACGCCCAAATCACCAACGAAAATATTGCCAGCAAGATAGCATCCCAACCCACGGGCAAAACCCAGACGCGCCACAAAACCACAGTTGTCAGCAAAGCTTGTGTGACGAGTAGTCGTTTGACACGCGCGGTGAACACTAACGGTTTTTTGGCTTTTTTGGGGAAATTTAATGCCGCTGCAGCAAATAACACCACCGCAGAAGCAATCAAACAATAGAATTCAGGTAAAAAAGCGCAAAGCAACAACAACAGCGGCCAAAGCCGACGACCATTCACCACTTTTTTGCGATTATCGCGGCACCATTTAAGATACCGTTCCGGTCGGTATGAATTGAGTTGTAACATGTGAGTAAAATACAACGATTGCACGGCGGTGTTGCATACACACGCCAGCAAAACGAGGGCTTTCAAAAACTCCATGCTCATTCTCCTTGTAAAAATGAATCCAACACACGGCGGCATAGTGGGAAATTTTCAGCAAAAGCAAAATGCCCGCCGGAAAGTTCCACCAACCCTGCGTCGGGAATCAAGCGTTCCATGATTTTGGCATCCGAAAGGGGAGTAGCGGTGTCATCTTTGCCCCAAATGAGCAAAGTCGGCACACGAATTTGCGATAAATACGGTGTCATGTCCTTTTGCAACGCCAGCACCATGCTTTGCCGCATGATGGGGCTGGCTTTGCGATAATCGTCAGAACCAAACCGCCGTTGCGCATTTTCCAAAGCGCGGGGAAATACTTTTTGCATAAGTGGTAAGGATAAAATCCGTTTTAGGAATTTGAAAGTATATACTCTCACATAATATCCAAAGGAATGGTGTGCCGGAATACCGGCAGAATCCATTAAAATCGCTTTTTTAAACTGCAGAGGACTTTGTTTGCGCGATAAAAGTTCAATCAAAATCCGTCCGCCGTTGGAGTGGCCGATACCGATAACTTCACTCACACCAAGT
>JAZNKF010000071.1:0-6546 GCA_045578425.1 Acutalibacteraceae bacterium | reverse complement strand
GAAAGGGCAGATGTTGTTATAATGGACCCTCCCAGAGCAGGAAGTGACAGAAAATTTATAGACGCTGTGTCGCTACTGTCTCCTGAAAAAATAGTATATATTTCCTGTAACCCCGAAACTCTTGCAAGAGATTTAGATTATTTCTTTAAAAAGGGCTATAAAGCCCGCCATATACAACCTGTTGATATGTTTCCTCATACCAACCATGTAGAAACGGTAGCATTATTAAGTCGGTAAAAGGTAGATGAACATATCTACTTTGATGTGAATGTTCAGGACCTACCCAAAACCGCCAGAACCACCGCAACCTATCCGGAGATAAAAGCCTACGTCAAAGATAAATACGGTTTGAATGTTACCTCTCTCAACATCGCACAGGTGAAAGAAAAACACGGTTTTGAGAAAAGGGAAAACTACAACAAGGGCAAAGATGGGCACAGAGTACCAAACTGCCCACCAGAAAAAGAGAAAGCAATAGAAGATGCTTTTAAGCACTTTGGAATGCTCTAAATTGGCCCAGAATCGCTTTTAAGAGGTTCTGTGGTGTAATTCCATACAAGGAGCAAAACACCGCTTAAAATTGGTCCTATAAGGAAATAAAAAATGCTATGAGCAAAATCGCTCATAGCATTTTTATCTGTTTGAGTAAATTGGAATTTATTTAATCCACCATTCAGGAGTTATTTCACCGAGTTTTATGGTTTTGCCTGTGGAATAATCAAGCATAATTTCTATATCATAATAATTTCCTGCCATAAGTTGAACCATAAGTTCTCGACAAGCACCACAAGGAGCACCGTTAGAACCATCAGGTAAAATGCAAAGAACTTTATCAATTTCTTGCTCGCCATTAGTAATCATATTAAAAATAGCATTTCTTTCTGCACAAATTCCAAGTGTTGAGCAGGTGTCGATACAAACACCTGTATATATCTTTCCTGATTTTGAAAGAACTGCAGCAGATACCTCTCCGCAGGTGACATATTCCGAAATTCTCCGTTCATTCAATACGGATTTTGCAGCTTCATACATTTCATTCCATATCTTTTCCACAAGTAATCTCCTCGTCAAATTCAAGTTTATCAAATAGATTATACTATAAATATGTGGGATTTTCAATCCATATTGAACAGACCTTTAACCCACTTTTTGAACTTGTTTCTCTTTAACCGCCAATCGAACTGCGGAAAGCAGTACAAATAATAATCGCACTCATCACAACAACATTCATATTCCTCGTGTTCGCCGTTCCCCAAACAATTGCGGCCTTGCCTTGATGGTGTTAACGGTGTGCCTGTTCCGTCAATTATTTTCCTTTTTCGCAAAACTGTTTCACCTCACAATAAAAAAGCACATCCCGAAGGATGTGCCGAAAAAGTGTTTTCCTCCGTCGTTGCTACACGAACACTCCATACGGAATAAGAGGAAACACCTTTTACCAAGGTAATTTCCCCGTATAGAGTGATTAAATTCGTGTAGCACAGTTATTTTATCACACAATTTCAAAAAAGTAAAGTCTGAATACTTTCCTTTGACAATATAAAAAACCTGCGGAATAAATGTTCATTCCGCAGGTTTTAACATTTTTATTCTTCTGGCTCAATTTCTTCGGGCTCGGGTTGTGAAACGGGTTGCGGGAGTGGCTTTTGCCGTTTCAAGTGGGGTACTAATAACAACGCGATTAACACAAGCAGAGAAATTACGCTGATTGCCGCCCCAAACCATAAGCCGTTTGGAGTGTATACCATTTCTACCGTGTGCTCACCGGCAAACATATCGAAAGCCAAGAAACCGTCGTTGATACCGTAGGTTTCCACTTTGGTGCCGTCAACGGTGACCCGCCAACCGCTGTCGTAGGGGATGGTGGTCATTAACACGCCGTCCTTATCGGTGTTGACAGAGCCTTGCAGATGATTGCCGCCAAACGAGTCAATCACCAACTGGTTAGCGGCTAGCGTGTCGATGCCGTCGTTGAACGTTTGTGTGTTCATGGTGGCGACATAGAATTTGCCGACACACGGAGTATCGGAAGAAACAGATAATTGCACTTCGGTGCCCACGTCCATATACCCACCGTCAATAATATACGGCTCGTGCGGTGTGACCGACCACTCGTTTTCACCGCTGCGTACCGTTAGTGAATCGGCGGCACTGCAATCGGCGTAAATGAACACTTGACCGGCTTGTTCTACAGTAGCTTTGAAAGACGTGGTTTCATTACCGTCTAATGGTTGAATACTAAATCCGGGCGAGGTGTGGGTAAGAGAACCAATGGAATCGCCAAACGCATCAATAGGGGCAAGTGAATACAATTCGCTGTATTCACCGGTTAATGCGGTGAACAGTTCTTCTTGAGAAGTAAAGGGGTCATATTTTGTAAAAGTGTAATCTTTCACAGCGGTATTAGCAACATACCCAATACCAAGCGCCTTGGTGTTTTCGTAAATGTGATAAGTGGTTTCACCGTGTTTTACCGTATCCAATTTTTTGAGTTGCGGATGGTTTGCAAGGTCAGCTTCCATAATGACATACCGAATCCCCAAAAGCGAATCCGCAAACGGTACAAAGGAATGGTACAGATGGCTGTTAACACCGTTAATAGCATAGCCGATACCGCCCATTAGTTTGGTGGTAGTGTAATAGTTGCTGGACGAAAAGGCGGTAATACCGCGGTAATGGAACAGCGAAGTATCCACACAGGTACGACGCGGCAAGAACTCCAATCGGTAAAAATCGCCGTTTGCGGCGGCATCGCCGATAAACTGTGTTTTTGCAACTGCCAAACGAATAGTTTCGGTTTTTTCATTATCTACGTAATCGTTGTGGCGGGTAAAATACTCTTTACTGTTCATGGTAAGCAAGGCGTTACCGGCTCCAAAGGTCATTTCTGCCGTCACCACCAGTAATAAAACGGCATACGCCACACGCCGGCGAAGTATGCGGTTTGCGGTCAGCAGCAATACGACCGTATAAACAGCGACGATGGCTAAGTTAATATAGATAACTTCAAAATCATATACTTTATCACCAAAACGTTCTTCTAACATTAAATAGATGAGTGCGCCGGAGAAAACCAAGGCGATGTGGCGTGGTAACAAAGCATCGAGATGGCTAAGCACCTCGTATGCCATCAATAACAATACAAAGGAATATAAAAACGAGAAACGATACGGCAGATCGTTGGGGGCGTGAAAACCGTGCCACGCCAAATCCGACCAGTTGACCAACATACTAAACAGCATAACAAGCCACAGAGCCGAAAATGTAAAACGGCGGCGTACAGGAATTTCCTTGTTGACCATAAATAATGGTACGCACAAAGCGGTGAGCACACCACAGTAAACGTTGGGTAGATTTCCTGAACGAATGGTAGGAGAGGTATCTGCCAAATGACGGCCAAGTAATTGAAAAATTTCCAGCGTGTTGGTAAGGCTCGGCAAATCGGCACCCGCCGCAGAAGTTGTTCTAAGTGCTAAAAATACGGGTATCAGCAAGGCGGCAACCAACCCACCGCCAAGCAACGAAAAACCGGCAAAGCGGCCAAAAGCCAACCCAATTTCACGGCCTGTGCGGCGTTCGTACAAACAGTATGTCGCAAAATACAACACCAAAAAAATGCATAGCATAAAGCCAATGTAATAATTGGCAAACAGGCAATAAGCAAGTGAAAGGGTATAGGTGAGATATTTGCCGGTACGCAATAACCGTTCCAATCCATACACAACAAGCGGCAAGAACATTACCACGTCCAGCCACATGATGTTCCAGGAATAGGCGAGAAGGTACATCATCAAAGAATAGATAACCGAAACGACGGGAATACACAACGTTTTTTTCTTAAACAATTGTTGTACGCAAAAAGCGAACATAGCACCGCACAAAGCATTTTTCAGCAAGGTGACAAACAAGATGCCTTCTGCCAACAAACGCTCGGGGAAAAGGATTAACAACAAATTGAGAGGACTTGCCAAGTAATAGCCGAACATAGAAAGATAATTGGCGCCCAAACCCAGTTCAAAGGTATAAAGCGGGTTACCGCCATGCAAAATATCGTGCCGCAGCTGTGCCAGTAACGGTGCGTATTGATGATGCATGTCTACCATCATACCTGTTTTTTCGCCAAACGGCCACATACCGATAAACGTATAGGCTACGCACATGGCACCCAGCGAGAGCAAGCCCGAAAGCAGAGGATAAAACCAAACAGGGCGCTCGGGTGAAATTTCGGTGGGTTTGCGCAGTAATTCCCGTGTCAGCACAAAAATGAGCGAGCCGAGCAACAAGGCAATGCCGCCGCAGCATGCTACTTTTTGTGCCGCTTCGACAGCTGTGGCAGTCCCTATTTCGGTAGGGTTCCATTTGCCAAACCCCCACAAAACGACAAACACCACTGCCGAAAAAATCATAGCGGTAGCGGCAGAAGCGGCGGTGCATTGCGGCAACTGTAACTTTTTGAACTTCATGGATAGCCTCCTACAATAATATGGTGTTAAAAAACTCAATCGTCAGGTTGCTCTTGACACGCTTCCGCGATGAGTGTTTCCCACAATTCTTCGCCGGTGGGAACAGCAGTGAAATATGCCAAGTATTCCACATTACCATTGGTGCCGTGGATAGGAGAAACGGTAAGAGCGTGAAGATATAATCCGTTTTGTGCGGCACTGGTAAAAAGAGATAATAAAAGCGGCGGCAAATCTTCCGGGTTTTTCAAAACGCCGTTTTTGCCAAGCTTATGCGGTTGTGCTTCAAACTGGGGTTTGATAAGACAAATGCACACGCCGTCAGGCTTCAAGACTTGCCGCATGGCAGGAAAAATTTTTGAAAGTGAGATAAACGATACGTCAGCCGTGACCATGTCACACAACGTGCCGAGTTGTTCGGCGGTTAAGCGACGGGCGTTGGTGCGTTCCAACACGGTGACGCGCTCATCGTTGCGTAATTTCCAATCCAAAATACCGTAAGCAACGTCCACCGAAAACACGTGTGCGGCACCGTTTTGTAACAAACAATCGGTAAACCCACCGTTGCTGGCACCGATATCACATACGGTCATACCTTCCACAGTGGGGGAGAAAACTTGCAAGGCTTTTGCCAATTTATAACCGGAACGGCTGGCATATTGCTTTGCTTTTTCGGTTAGTGTTAACACGGTGTCGGTACGAACGGAGACGCCGGGTTTATCTGCCGGTACGTGCCCGATATAAATACGACCGGCCATAATCAGTCCGTTGGCTTCTTCGGCAGATAAGCCGAACTGACTCATGACTAAGGAATCCAAACGTATCATTTCCATTAAACTCATTCACCCCAAATCTTATTGTACGCAAAGAGTGAAAGCGTGTCAACAAAAAAAGGTTTACTTTTGTGCAAAAAAAGGTTAAAATAAATAGATAATAGTTTGTGTGAGAAAAAATGGGGGTGACGGCAACGGAACATTGGGATTTATTTGACCGTGACGGCAAACCGCTTTGCCGTACAATCCGCCGCGGCGAACGGTTGCACGCGGGTGAATATCATTTGGTGGTACATATTTGGGTTGCCAATTCGGTTGGCCGCTTTTTGATTCAACGTCGTTCACCGCGCCGTAAGCTAATGCCCAATGTTTGGGCGGTGACCAGTGGCTCCGCAGTGACCGGGGAAGATAGTTTGACTGCTGCACAGCGCGAATTGTCAGAAGAATTGGGAATTACCCTACCGCCCGAAGCCTTCCAAAAAGTAGGCAGAATTACGCGGCGCAATTCGCTTTGCGATATTTGGCTTGTGTGCAAAGACGTTGCCGTGCCGGATATGCGCTTGCAACGGGAAGAAGTTTCGCAAGTGCGCTGGGTAACGCCCGACCAACTGATGAAAATGATTAAAGAGCGTTCTTTTCACCATTACGGTGTTTCGTATTTCCGTTTTGTTTTCGAAACAGTGAGCAAACTCATGGGACGAAACATGGTACCTGAGGAGGATTTTCATGCTGACTGAACGGTTAATTCGACTGTTTATAAAAGAACCGGATAGGGTGAATGATACGGCGGTGCGTACTGCCTACGGCAAATTGGCGGGCGGTGTCGGCATTGCCGCAAACGTAGTGCTTTTTTTATTCAAACTGGTAGCCGGTCTTTTGTCCGGCAGTGTTGCCATTATTGCCGATGCTTTCAACAACTTGTCCGATGCGGGTTCATCCATTGTAACGTTAATCGGTTTTCGCTTATCCGGTGCACCTGCGGATGCGGAGCATCCGTTTGGGCACGGACGAGTGGAGTATTTGTCAGCACTCACGGTTGCCGCTTTAATTATGTTGGCGGGTTTTGAACTGGCAAGCAGTGCTTTTCAAAAAATCTTACATCCCACCGTTTCGGAGTTTTCGTGGTTGACAAACGTTATACTGATAATAGCTATTGCGGTTAAATTGTGGATGGCACACTTTAATCGCAGTATCGGCAAACGCATTCACTCCCACGCGTTATTTGCGGCGGCAACCGACAGTCGTAACGACGTGATTTGTACGGCCGTTGTGTTGGTTTCGGCTATCTTTACCGAAATCACGGCCATTCCGGT
>JAZNKF010000070.1:0-37624 GCA_045578425.1 Acutalibacteraceae bacterium | reverse complement strand
AACATCTTACCCTCTCCTTTATATCCAAACGGGTATATTCTACGGTAATTATATCCCAAAAAAAATATAATGTCAATATATCCAAACAGATATTTTCTGTTTTTTGTGAAATGTTAAGAGAGAGGTGTTAACAAATGGCGTACTACAAACGCTTGCGCGATTTACGGGAAGATAACAACTACACTCAAACCGACATTGCTCGTCTGCTATTCACCACTCAACCGCAATATTATCGTTACGAAAGCGGATTAAGAGATTTGCCGTGCGAGTTATTGGTCATTTTATCAAACTTCTATCACGTATCAGCGGATTATATTTTGGGATTGTCCGACACACCGTAACCTTTTTACAAAAAGGAAACCCGCGCCTCAACAAACTGTTGGGGCGCGGGTTTGTTTTTACAAACGATTAGTCGTTGTAAAGCGCTTGCAATTTTTGCAAGTGGTCGTAACGAGCCATCGCCGTTTCTTCCGCTTGGGTGAACAGCGCTTCGGCACGTTCGGGGAAGGAACGAGTCAGCGAAGAATAACGCGCTTCGTTCATAATAAAGTCACGATAGCTGGTGGTCGGCGCTTTGCTGTCAATCACGAATTTCTTGTCAGCCGCAGGATTAAAGCGGAACATATTCCAGTAACCGCAATCCACAGCTTTCTTCATTTCGGCTTGGCAGTTCACCATACCGCCCTTGATGCTGTGCATTTCGCACGGAGCATAACCGATGATGAGCGACGGACCCGGATAAGCTTCGGCTTCCGCAATCGCTTTCACGGTTTGATTCATATCGGCGCCCATGGCGATTTGTGCAACGTACACGTAACCGTAAGACATCGCGATTTCTGCCAAGCTCTTCTTGGCAATGGCTTTACCGGCAGCGGCAAATTGTGCCACCTGACCGATTTGCGAAGCTTTGGAAGCTTGACCGCCGGTGTTGGAATACACTTCGGTATCGAAGACCATGATGTTCACGTCTTCGCCGGAAGCGAGAACGTGGTCCACGCCGCCGAAACCGATATCGTATGCCCAACCGTCACCACCGAAAATCCACACCGATTTTTTGGAGAGGTATTCGCTGTTTTCGGTAATATCTTTGCAAAGTTCGCACTTGTCGGCAACTTTCGCTGCTTCGGCAGCCAACACTTTGGAAGCCGCCGTGTTCTTGGCACCGTCGTTCACCGTGTTCAAATAGTCTTCGGCAGCCGCTTTGAGTTCGGCAGAAGCTTTGTCAGAAGCAGCAATTTCCTTGACTTTTTCAATCAAACGGTTGCGGATAGCTTTTTGACCCAAGTACATACCAAAACCGTGCTCGGCGTTGTCCTCAAACAAAGAGTTTGCCCAAGCCGGACCGTGACCGTCTTTGTTAACGGTGTACGGCGAAGTGGCAGCGGGGCCGCCCCAGATAGACGAACAACCGGTGGCATTGGAAATATACATTCTGTCACCGAACAATTGCGTAATCAAACGAGCATACGCGGTTTCGGCACAGCCGGCACAAGAGCCGGAGAACTCTAACAAGGGTTGTTTGAATTGGCTGCTGATAACGGAGTTGCCTTGCACTTCCGGTTTGTCGGAAACTTTTTCCACACAGTAATCAAACACGGCTTGTTGGTCTTCTTGCGATTCACGCGAAACCATGGTGAGGGAGTTTGTCGGGCAAACGCCAACGCAAACGCCGCACCCCATACAATCCATCGGCGAAACCGCCAAGGTGTAGGTGTAGTTGGTTTTGATAACCGGTTTCGGAGCTTTTCTCATGTTTGCGGGAGCAGCGGCCACTTCTTCTTCGTTCAGAGCGAACGGACGAATGGTAGCGTGCGGGCAAACAAAGGCACACTTGTTACATTTAGCACAAGTGTCTTCGTTCCATTCAGGAACCATCACGGCAACGCCGCGTTTTTCGTAAGCGGAAGCACCTTGTTCAAAGGTACCGTCAGCATGATCCACAAAAGCGGAAACCGGCAAAGCATCGCCGTTCATTTTGCCAACGGGCTCCATGATGTTGTCCACCATCTTCACCAATTTGGCAGGACCGTTTTTGGCAGGAGCGGCCGCCTCGTCTTTGGCTTTTGCCCAAGCGGCAGGCACGTCAATTTTCACAAACGCGGTAGCACCGGCGTCAATGGCTTTGTGGTTCATTTCCACAATGTCCATACCTTTTTTGGAGTAGGACTTGGTAGCAGCATCCTTCATGTATTGGATGGCTTCTTCTTGCGGCATTACTTTTGCCAAAGTAAAGAACGCCGATTGCAAAATGGTGTTGGTACGTTTGCCCATACCGATTTGCATTGCCAAGTCAATGGCATTGATGGTATACAACTGAATGTTGTTTTTGGCAATATAGCGTTTGGCCTCTGCCGGCAAGTGATGTTCGAGTTCCTCGGGAGTCCATTGGCAGTTAATCATAAACACGCCGCCGGGTTTGACGTCGTTCACCATCTTGTAACCTTTGGTTACGTAAGAGGGGTTGTGACAAGCCACGAAGTCCGCTTTGTTGATATAATACGGGCTCTTGATGGGTTGGTCGCCAAAACGCAAGTGCGAAATGGTAATACCACCGGTTTTCTTGGAGTCGTATTGGAAATACGCTTGCACGTATTTGTCGGTGTGGTCACCAATGATTTTGATGGAGTTTTTGTTAGCACCAACCGTACCGTCACCGCCAAGACCCCAGAATTTACATTCGATGGTGCCTTCGGCAGCGGTGTTGGGAGCTTCTTTTTCCGGCAACGACAAGTTGGTCACGTCGTCGACGATGCCCATGGTAAATTGTGCTTTCGGGCATTTTTTCTTCATTTCGCTGTATACGGCAAAAATGCTGGAAGGAGGAGTATCCTTGGAGCCCAAACCGTAACGACCGCCGATAACCTTCACTTTGGAACGGCCTTGTGCTGCCAAAGCGGCAACCACATCCAAATAAAGCGGTTCGCCCAACGCGCCGGGTTCTTTGGTTCTGTCAAGAACAGCAATGGTTTTGGCGGTAGCAGGGATAGCTGCTGCAAAATGAGCCGCCGAGAACGGACGATACAAACGAACTTTAACCAAACCGACTTTTTCACCGGCAGCGGTCAAGTAATCAATCACTTCTTCTGCCACGTCGCAAACCGAACCCATGGCCACGATCACGCGGTCAGCATCCGGAGCACCGTAGTAGTTGAAAAGTTGATAATCAGTACCCAGTTTTTCGTTGACTTTGCCCATATATTCTTCCACAATAGCGGGAACGGCATCGTAATATGCGTTGCACGCCTCGCGGTGTTGGAAGAAGATATCGCCGTTTTCGTGCGAGCCGCGCATTACCGGATGTTCCGGATTCAAAGCGCGTTTGCGGAACGCATTGACAGCGTCCATGTCGCACATTTCGGCAAGGTCGTCGTAATCCCAAATTTGGATTTTTTGGATTTCGTGCGAAGTGCGGAAACCGTCAAAGAAGTTGATAAACGGAACACGGCTTTTGATGGTTGCCAAGTGAGCAACAGCGCCAAGGTCCATAACTTCTTGCGGATTGGTTTCAGCCAACATAGCAAAACCGGTTTGACGGCAAGCATACACGTCGGAATGGTCACCGAAAATGTTCAGCGCGTGCGAGGCCACACAACGGGCAGACACGTGGAACACCGACGGCAACAATTCACCGGCGATTTTGTACATGTTCGGAATCATGAGCAACAAGCCCTGCGAAGCAGTGTAGGTGGTGGTCAGCGCACCCGCCGCCAACGAACCGTGCACCGTACCGGCAGCACCCGCTTCGGATTGCATTTCCGCCACTTTTACGGTAGTGCCGAAAATGTTCTTTTGACCGGCAGCCGCCCACTGGTCAACGTAGTCCGCCATGGGACTGGACGGTGTGATGGGATAAATACCCGCCACTTCGGTGAACGCATACGAAACGTGCGCCGCGGCGTTGTTACCGTCCATGGTTTTGAATTTTCTTGCCATAGAATATGTCCTCCTTTAAGGATAAATTAACAACAATTGATGACTGTAAGGCATCAAGAACTATGATAACACTATTTTTGTCGTCTGTAAAGGAAAAACCGAGAAAAATTTTTAAAAATCAACACTTTCTCCCTGCCGAAAAGCCGTGGCAGTCATGCCGTTTTGCTTTTTGAACAACCGGCAAAACGCTTTGCTGTCGGCAAATCCCGTTTGCCGCGCAATTTCAGCAATCGTCAACGTGGTATCTTGCAACAACAATTTTGCTTTTTCCAGCCTCACCTCGTTAAGAAGAGCATGAAAACTCGTGCCAAACGCTTTTTTAAAAATTCTGCAAAAACTGCTTACGCTGTACCCGCAAAGTGCCGCCGCTTCTTCCACGGTAACGGCGGTATGGTATTGGTTTTGTATTAACTCCTCTGCCTCTTGTGTCAAAAACCGTTCTTTTTCGTTTTGTTTAACCACCTGCTTTGGCGGGAACAAACGATGCACTTCGGCCGTTAGTTTGTATAAATTCCCCCGTATAATTAGCTCATCCTCGTTGGTGGGCTGTTGTTTTTCGCTTATGATTTCGTCAAGCAACTTAAAAACAGCTTCCGTCTTTTCCGATTTTTTACATATCGGTTGCGTAAACGAAAGTTTTTCCACCATTGGGAACAACTTTCCCAAAAAAAACGGACCGATTTCCAAATACAAAAATCGCACGGCATGTCCCGTTCGCGCAACAAAATGCATGGTCATTCCGGGCACAAACACCATCTCTCCCGCTTTTACCACATACGGTTGATTGTTCAAAACAACTTTGAGTTCACCCGAAACAACATACAAAATTTCAATTTCTTTGTGACAGTGCGCCTTTTGATAATCGCAATCATCGCACAACCCCACACGATACGGTTTGCTGCCGACAAGCATTGGTTCATACACCATGTTTTCGCCTCCTAACCCACTTCAAATGTTATCAAAAATTTTTGCGAACGTCAATGTATTTAAGAATTTTTGCGAATTTGTTGGAGAGTACGGCGGTTGCCCTTTTCGTGCTTTTTTTGCAAAATAAAACCATCAACCAAAATAATTTTAAAAGGAGAACCGCTATGAATTTTCCCTTTCCTAAAAATTTTTTGTTTGGCGCTGCTAGCTCGGCGTGCCAAATCGAATCCGGCTGCTTCGAAGGCGGTAAAGGCGAAGACGTTCACCAACACTACTACACACTGCGTCCCGACCGCTATGTCGATGCCGATCCGGAAAAATCTGCTGATTTTTACCACCGTTATCGCGACGACATTTTAGACATGAAGGAACTTGGCTTAAAAGCTTTCCGTTTTTCCATTTCGTGGTCCCGCATTTATCCCGAAGGTCCCACCCGCGTAGAGCAAGCGGGCATCGATTATTATAACGATATGATTAACGCCCTCAAAGAAGCGGGTATTGTTGCTTTCTTCGATTTATACCATTGCGATTTACCGTATTGGGTCATCGAAATGGGCGGCGCCGCCAACCCGGAATTTATCGATTGGTTTGTTGCCTACGCCAAAACCTGTTTTGAAGCCTTTGGCGACCGCGTAGACTATTGGAGCACCGTCAACGAACCCATCACCAACATCACCAACGCCTATGCTCGCGCCGCCACTGCGCCGTTTTTAAAAGACATGGGCCTCGCCATGAAAGCCACGCACAACATGTTACTTGCTCACTACAAAACCATTAAACTGTATAAGAGCATGGGCTTTTCAGGAAAAATCGGCGCCGTAAACCATTTGGTGCCCCCGTACACCGTTTCCAATTCTCCCGAAGACCGCGCCGCTGCCGAACGCTGGGCCGCCACCTATTACGATTTGTGGATGGAGCCAATGCTGCTCGGTCACTATCCGGAAGTTCTGTTTGAAGACCCGCTGTACGCCGATAATCTGCCCAAAAACGCCCAACAAGAACTGGCCGAAAATTTTGAAGACGTCGATTTTATCGGTGCCAACATCTACGGGGGTTATTTTGTCGGCTATGACAAAAACCAGCCGTTGCAATGCACCGTGGTATCTGACACCCGCTATCCCAAAGACGCCTACAACTTCTCCGTGTACCCCCAAGCCGTGATGGACGTTTTGTTAGAACTACATCAAAAATATCCCGGCAAACATATCATCATCACCGAAAACGGTATTTCCAAGAAAAAGTGGGGCAATTTGGAAGAAGAACGCAAAGACGAATACCGCGTCGACTTCATGCGTGAGCAACTGCGCGAAGTATCACGCGCCATTTCGTTGGGTATTCCCGTGGACGGTTATTTCCATTGGTCCATCATGGATACTAATGAAATCTATGTCCGCGGCTACGACCATATTTTCGGTTTGCGTCAAGTGGATTTTGAAACCAAAGAACGCTTCCGTCGCGACAGCTGGTACTACTATCAACGTGTCATTGCCGACGGCGCTGTCGATTGATTTTTATCTGAAAAAGAGGCTGTCAAACGAATGTTTGACAGCCTCTTTTTTTATTTTTCTTTTCGTGCCATAAAAAACGTTCCAAAAAACACCACCGCGCTGACAAGCACTATCATCGGTCCGGTTGCCACGGCGTTTAGATACGATAGTGTGAGTCCGAGCAACCCCGAAAACAGCGAGAAAATCAACGTAAGCAGCAAATACGCCCGCAATCCGCGCGCCACGTTGCGCGCCGCCGCGGCAGGCAAAATGAGCATGGCGTTAACGAGTAACAGTCCTACCCAACGCACTGCCAACATCACCACAACAGCTATTACCACCACCAACAAGTTGTCCAGCCACACCGTCGGCAATCCATGACTGCGAGCAAGCGAAGGGTTGAGTGACACGGCAAAAAAGCCGTTAAAGCAAAACACCCAAACCAGCGCAACCACAACCAAAGTCCCTGCCAAAACCCATAACTGACCATCGGTAATGGATAACACATCCCCTATCAGCAACGCTTGATAACCGGAAAACCCGCTGTTGCGGGACAGCAACACCAACCCCAGCGCCACCCCGCAAGAAGAAAACACACCAATCACCGTGTCGGTAGAAGAAAGCCGGGAATGTCGAATAGCATTCATCAGCAGCGCAAAAACCACAGCAAAGACGAGCATAATCGGTTGCGGGTCGGCAAAGCCGAACAAAACACCGACCGCCGCCCCCGTAAGTGCCGAATGTCCCAACGCATCGGAAAAAAAGGACATGCCGTTGTTTACCACCACCGTTCCCAGCAAAGAAAACAGCGGCATCATCAACAAAACGCCCCACAAGGCGCGCCGCATAAAATCGTATGTCAGCATTTCCAAAAGCTCTTGTATCACAGCCGCCCCTCCTCTCCGAACACTTCGACAAACGAAGCGGCAGCAAACACTTCTTCGGGCGAACCATAGGCTTTCACGGTTTTGTCAAGCAACAACACGCGGTCTGCGTGCTTACGCACAAACGCCAAATCGTGCGACACCAGTAATATCACCATATCACGCTTTTTCAACTCTTCCAGCAACTGATAAAATTCAAGCAACCCTTTTTGGTCCACACCCGAAACCGGCTCGTCCAAAATCAGCAAGTCGGGTTCGCCAATCGTTGCCGCCGCCAACAACACGCGTTGCAGTTCTCCGCCCGAAAGTTTTCCCATGGGTTGCTCCCATAACATATCCGCACGGAACTGCGCCAAATGCACTTTTAACTTTTCGGTCTTCTCACGACGTTTTGGAAAAAACACCGGATACACCGACGTAAGCGTCAATAACACATCGCCCACCGTAGCGGGCGAATGGCGGTCGAGTGCCACCGCTTGCGGCACATATCCGATTTTGGGTTTTTGCCCTTTGACCGGCGTGCCGTTGTGACCGGAAAACTCCACCTCGCCTTTGTGCGGAATTTCTCCCAAAATCGCGCGCAATAACGTGCTTTTTCCCGCGCCGTTTTTGCCGATAATCGCGGTCAACTGCCCGCAATGACTGTGTAAATTGACATTTTGCAACAACACGTGTTTGTCAATTTCCACCGATATGTCCGATACTTTCAAGCAATGCAATCCGCAGTGGCTCACGTTATCGCTCCTTTTGTTTTTAATCGTCTAAATGCCGCAAAATATAATCCATATATTTGTTCCAGTCGTAACGAGAAAGCACGTGTTTTCCATGCCGACGATGGTACGCCACGTCGCCTTCTTGGTACGTAACAACATCACCGGGCAAGCAATTCTCGTGCACCAAGCCAACCAAGCCTTGTTTTTCCCACATTTCCGAAGCGGCGCACGTTGCCAAAAACTCCGAGTTGGGGTCTGCCCAGTCATCCATACTACCCGAAGCCACATACAAATGCCGTGGCGCAATGGTTGCCAACAAGTAATGTTGGTCAAATCCGTCTTGCAGGTTAGTGCCGGCATATTTCAAGAAATTGGGCGCAAACCACGACGGAACGTTTTTTGCTAAAAATTCCAGCGGTTCACCGCACTGACCGTAGGGCCCCGGAGTTTTCAAAACACCGGTCCCGCCACGCACCAACGCCGCGCCGCAACAACCGGAATTGTTAGAAATAACATATTTAAACCGTTCGTCCATCATGCCCGCAACCAATGCCGTTTTTCCCAAACGGGAATGACCGATTACCGCCACGTTTTCGGCATCTACCGACGGCAATGTCAAAGCATAATCCAAAACGCGGCTTGCCGCCCACGCCCACAAACTTATTTTACCCGCCATGTTTTCGTGTTCTTCACGGGCTTTCGGCGGAAAGATCACGGTTGCTAAACCTTTGTCCCAAACCGCATAATCGGGCTGAACATCTGTGTAACAAAACGAAATCACTTCAAACCCTCGGTCGGCAATCTCTTCCGAAGGACACCGCAAAGTGGGGTGTCCCGCCTGAAAATCAACGTGTATAAACAAGGGGCGTTTTTTCCCATCCTCATGCAAAAAACGATACACAGGGAACGTGTGCGAACCGTATTCGGTAGTAACGGTCATATCCACTGTCGACGGACCAGCCGTACCTTCACAAAACGCTATATTTACGTCGCGCGGCTCACCCACCGAAATCTCATACGGCGTGTTTGGCATTTTGCCGTACAGTTTTTCCAGCAAAATCTCTTTCATTTCTTCGCGCGATTTCAGCGGCGGAAGATTCCGTTCTTTCAACAGTTGTTTAACGCTCATATCCCTCAATCCTCTTTGCAATTTTCTCTAACGCCTCTACGTTTTTCTCCATAGCAACCAACCACACATCTTTTTCCGCTACACCGTTAATGGGTTTTGCCGCGCTGTCCCACGTCATCGTTACTGCTTGTTTGGCATATCCTTGCAATGACTCGTATGCCACGGGGTATTGACTATCGTACAAAAACAACACCGCTTTATTTTCTACTTTCCGTGCAATTTCCGCCAATTTCGAAGCCGAAGCCCCTTCGTCTTCGCCCAAAGGGACAACGCCTACAACTTCCAATCCCAAATCGTTTGCGGGATATGCCACCGAATCGTGGAACAACACCGCGTGCGTAAACGGCAACGCCATCTGTTCCAAACGTTTTTGCATGGCATTTATTTTTGCAAGATATTCTTCGGCGTTACGCGTATATTCCGCCGCATGGGCAGGATCAAGTTCGCATAACCCCTCGCATAAACGTTGCACTTGTTTTGCATACCGCGACGGACTCATCCAAATATGCTCGTTTGTGGTGTGCTCGTGGTCGTGCTCGTGGTCGTGTTCACAAACGACTTCTTGCAGCACTATTCCCTGCGAAGTATCCACGCACGGCAACTCCGACATTGTCGCCAACGTTTGCGTCAAAAAACTTTCCGCGCCCGCGCCGTTAAGTATCAATACATCCGCATCGGAAAGCCTCATTCGTTCGGCGGGAGACAATTGATAATCGTGCACACACCCCGCCGTCGGTTGCGTCAGACAAGAAACCGTAACACCCTCACAATCACCGACCACTTGCAGTGCCGCCGTATATACGGGGAAAAAACTTGCCACTACCGAAAACTCGTCTGTCGGTTTTTGCGGCTTACGAACACCGATAATCGCTGTTATACCGAGCGAAGCCACCAAAATTGCCGCCAATAAAACCGCTACCGCACCGTACCGTGTTTTCAAGCAAGATTCCCCCTTCCTTTTGCCTTCTTTCGAAATAATGGTACGTCTTTCCTTATGAAAAGTCAAGAAAATCCTTGTCAGCAGAAAAAAAATAAGGTATACTGTGTAGTATGGAGTAGTTTTGAGAAAAGGAGGGAGAGCTTGTGAACTTCAACTTACCCGACGGCTCTCCCTTTGTGGGGAATGCTGCCGCCAAAAACCTGCTATCCGCGCAAATCGATAACGGCTCGTTCCCGCACGCCATTCTCATTGAGGGTGCCGCGGGAAGCGGCAGACGCACCTTGGCGCGGCTCATTGCCGCCGCCGCCCTTTGCACCGGCGGGGGGCACCGTCCTTGCGGGATGTGTCCCGCTTGTCACAAGGCATTTAGCGGAAATCATCCCGACATCACCGAACTTGGCGGCGACGGCGAAGCACGTTCGTTTCACATCGACGTTGTGCGCACCTTGCAGGAAGACGCCTACATTCTTCCCAACGAATCGTCGCGGCGGGTGTTTTTGCTTGCCAACGTTCAAAACATGACGGAACAAGCCCAAAACGCACTGCTCAAAATTTTGGAAGAACCGCCGGCCCACGTGTTATTTGTTCTCACATGCGAACAACGCTCCGCTTTGTTAGAAACGGTGCTGTCCCGCGTATTCACCGTCACACTCGGCGGTGTGTCTGCCAAAGACGCTCTCACCGTTTTGCAAAAACGCTTACCCGAAAAATCAGCGGAAGAACTGTCCCGCGCCGCCACGCTGTGGGGTGGCAATATCGGACAAGCGTTGCTCGGGCTGCAAGACGGCTCGTACCGTGAAATTTTGGATATTCTCCCCGCGCTGGCAGCAGGTCTTACCGCACCAAACGAACTGTCGCTCTTGCTTGCCACCGCTCCGCTCGAAAAACGCAAAGATGCCGTTCCCGCTGTTTTGAGCGGATTACAACTCATCTTTCGCGATGCCCTGCTTGCCAAAAGCGGTGGCTCCTCGTTTTTGGGTACTTGTCCCGAAGCCTCCAAAAATTTGGCACAAACCCTCACCTATCCGCGTCTGCTTTCTCTGCTGTCGGTGGTGGAAGAATTGCAAAAAGCGCGGCTTCGCAACATGAACCACACGTTATTCATTACTCTTTTGTGTTCCCGCTTGCGGCGCGCCGCAGGGCGGTAACCGTAATTTTACCAGAAAGGTTGGAACTGAGTATGACCGATGTTATCGGAATTCGTTTTAAAAACATGGGTAAAATTTATTATTTTGCCTCCAATGGCCACGCCTTCAAAAAAGGCGAACACGCCATTGTCGAAACCTCGCGCGGTATCGAATGCGGCGAAGTAGTCATGGAAAACCGTCAACTGGACGACTCCCAAATCCCGCAACCGCTCAAACCGGTCGTGCGCGTTGCCACCGCGGAGGATATCCGCCACGCCGCCGAATTGGCAACACGGGAAAAAGAAGCGTTGGCGCTATGTGCCGAACGTATTGCCGCCCACAAGCTGGAAATGAATCTTATCGGCGCGGAATGTGCGTTTGACAACTCCAAAATTCTGTTTTATTTCACTGCCGAAGGGCGCGTGGATTTCCGTAACTTGGTCAAAGACTTGGCGGGCTTGTTCCACGCCCGCATCGAACTGCGCCAAGTCGGCGTTCGCGACGAAGCCAAAATGTTAGGCGGACTTGGCATTTGCGGCCGTCCGCTTTGCTGTGCGCAATTCCTTTCGGATTTTCAACCCGTATCCATCAAAATGGCAAAAGAGCAAGGCTTGTCACTCAACCCCACCAAAATATCAGGCTCTTGCGGTCGCCTCATGTGTTGTTTAAAATATGAACAGGACGTTTATTCTTCCTTGCTCAAAATCACTCCCAAGCAAGGCGCCTTGGTCAACACCCCCGAAGGACGCGGCACGGTGGTGGAAGTCGACTTACTTGCCGGTAACCTAAAAGTGCGATTGGAAAAATCGCCCGATTCCCCGCCCATGACGTTTACGCGCGACGATGTCAAAACCATCAAAGACGGACACACCAAAGTGGAGAAAGCCGAACTCGACGAACTTGCCGGTTTGGAATAAGGTGAAACAATGGAAGTTACAATTTGTCTGATTTTGTCCGCCGCCATGTTGGTGTTGCAACTGATACTGCTGTTGCGTAAACCGCAAGCCGACACCCGTCTGGAAGAAACCGAGCGGCGCTTGCGCGAGGAATTGCGCAATACCCGACAGGAACTCAACGATGCCCTCAAAGAAATGAACCGCATTTTGGCAGAGGGCCAAAAAGAAACACTGAAAGTTTCGGGCGAATACCAAGAAAAACTAAATGCCTCGCTCACCAATGCTGTGCGCGGTTTGCAAGAAAGCAACGAAAAAAAATTAGACCAAATGCGCGCCACCGTGGACGAAAAACTGCAAAGCACGCTGGAAAAACGATTGGACACCAGTTTCAAAACCGTTGGCGAACAACTGCAAAGCGTGTATAAATCACTGGGCGAAATGCGCGAACTCGCCGGCGGTGTCAGCGAACTGCAACGCGTGCTCACAAACGTTAAAGCCCGCGGTACGTGGGCCGAAGTCCAACTCGGTAACATTTTGGAACAAACCCTCACCGCCGAACAATACAGCCAAAACGTGTCCGTGCGCAACAACCGCGAGCTGGTGGAATACGCTGTCAAAATCCCCTCTCGCGACGAAGACGGCACCTTTGTCTGGTTGCCGATCGACTCTAAATTTCCGCAAGAAGATTACGTTCGTTTGTGCGATGCCGCTGAAAAAGCCGACAAAGAAGCAACGGAGGCAGCGGCAAAAGCCTTGGAACGCACCTTGCGCAACGAAGCCAAAACCATTGCCGATTTGTATATCGAGGTTCCCAAAACCACCGATTTTGCCATTTTGTTTCTTCCCACCGAGGGCCTTTACGCCGAAGTGCTGCGTCGCCCGGGTTTGATGGAAGATTTGCAAAACAAATACCGCGTCATGGTTTGCGGCCCCACCACCATCACCGCCTTTTTGAACACGCTGCGCATTGGTTTCCGTACCGTAGCGTTGGATAAACGCGCGGCAGAAGTGTGGAAAGTGCTGGGCGCCGCCAAAGCACAGTACGATAAATTCGAAGGTTTGCTCGACAAGGCGAAAAAGAAGATTTCCGAAGCGGGCGACGTGCTCGAATCCGCGCAGCACCGCAACGATATGATTCTTAAAAAACTTCGCCACGTCGAAGAAGTAGAAAGCCTGCAAGCCGACTCGCTGCTCACGCTGTCCGATGGCACGCAACCCCTTGACGATACGGCAGAATAACTTTGCTTTCCAAAAAGCGAACTAAACCGTTTTGGGTTTGTTCGCTTTTTCTCTTGTTTTTTTTTAAACCCTATGCTACAATGTGGAAAAAGCAAGCACCAAGGAGGCCTTGCCATGTCTTTTACATTAAAAAATTCGCTTTGCACCTACGATGAACAAGGGCAACCGTATTCTCTTTCGGCAGAAAAGGACACCCCGTATTATCATTTAAGCGGTGTCACCGATAAAAACGGCTATGCCATCACGTTCAGCGGCACCCGCGCTTATATTAACACTCCTGCGGTGCGTACCTTTTCGTTGCAGTTTCAGTTGTTGCACGCCGAAACCCACTGCAAAGGTTTCAACGAAACGTTTGTGGTCATGTTTGGGTACGACCGTTTTACCCGCTGTGGCTATCAACTGGAACTCAACCACCTGGACAACGGCGGCACCGGCATTCGTCTGGTTAAACGCGACGGTCAAAAACGCGAAACAATCAAGGAACAAACCTATCCCCTGGTACAAGAATGTGACGTCAAATACCCCGTCACGCTCACCGTCACCGACACCGCCATACACTGCGAATTGGCTGACTGCGTGTTCGATTGTGACATTGAAGTGAGCAAAGGCAACGTCGCCTTCACGCGGGAAGCCGCCTTCCGCGAACTGGTCGTTTCCGACCTTGTGTTTGAAACCGACGAAATCGCCGAACAAAAAACGGCAGAATACACCGTGGTGTTGCCGCGCGATAACGGCGCAGAACTCCCCTACGAACTCACTCTCACCCTTTCCTCCCTTGGCGAGGGTGTTACCAAAATTGATTATACCTTCGGTGGCGGCTTATGGGCGCGAACACCGGCGGAAAAAGTTCACGGCGAAGTGTGGGCAACACCGTATAACGATATTACCGGTCTTTACGTAAAACTCAATGACCAAAAACGCTTGTACCTCGAAAACGGCACCTTCCGCGTGCTGGACTCCAACTTTTTCCCCAAAGGCGGCGCCACGGGTGAATCGTATGCCGCCACCCGCGTAAACAACGTGTACCGCGCGGTCATGACCGTGTTGGACTCTCCGCTTTGCGGCTCGTTCTTGGTAAACGACTTTGGCAAAGTGGAAGAAATCACCGTCGGTTACCAAAACTTTTTGGGCTTTGGCGCAGAATTTTATGCCGGCGAACGCCAATTTGTGTACGACACAAACGGCAACCTTTTGTATAACGGCGAGCCGCTGGATAGTGAATTTTCCATCGACGTCAAATCCCCCCTCAACGAAGCATTGGCGGCTGCCATCCCCGAAAATGCGGTGAATCGCGATGCCATCATCCACCACCTGGAAGGCAACCACTATTTCTACACCGAAACCGAAAACGATTTCTTCGTGGACGTGCGCAGCACCCACGGCACCGAATATCTGTCGGTCAACGTGTATTTGCAAGATGCGTTTATGCGCACCATCAAAGAACTTACCGCCACCCCCAAAGAAACCCCCAACCAATATGCCAAGGCGGCAGCCAAAAGTTATCAAGTACATGTGGAAGCCTTGCCGCTGGGTGTTTATCACTTGTCGGTAGAAATCTGCTATTTCGGCAAAATGGTCAAAGAACACCACTCCGCGTTTGAAGTTATCGACCCAAACAGCGACCTTTCCCCGCAAGAAGCCAGCGGCATTTTTGACGGCCACGTCGGCGACGCCGCGCCCATAGGTCTTACCACGTTTTGTCCCGACCCGTGGTCATCGCTTGCGGATTTCAACGTCGGCCACTATATTCACATTGCTCAGGTGTTGCCTTGCGTGGTCAACGAACGCCGCGCATGGGAAGTGTATCCTCTGTTCAAACGCAAACTCTTTGCGTGGATGAACACGCGCGCCGTGCGCCGCGAGGATATTTTGGACGGCAGCACCCTTTCCATGGGTGTCACCCAAAACGCCGACTATATCTACAACTCCACCCCCGCATTCGAAGAAAACGCACTCGCACCGCGCTATGACTTTTTTGTGTTCTCCACATTCAAACAACACCTACTGGGTCTGCTTGAACGGTACTTGGAAATCCATCCCGAAATCAAACAAGAACTCGGTCTCGGCAACGTGCGCGAATCGTTCACGCTGGAGGAATATAAAAACTTTATGCACCGTTGCGTTGGGGACTTTGTCGATTTCTGCCTGCCGTTAATGGAAGAAAAGCAAAACGCCGCGTGGGCAGAAATCAAAAAAGTCAACCCCAAAGCCAAGCGTATGTCCTACGGCATTTATAACCCTTATGTTTCCACCTACGTCGGCGCGTATTCGGCACGGTGGTACTGCGCAAACCCCTTTAAAGCCTACGAATTTGCCGACGGTTACCAACAATTCGAAGACTATCCTCACGATTGCAACTATTCCACCACTCGCGGTGCGTGGGGCCTTACCACCGCCAAATTATTAGACCCGCGTGCTAAACTGTATCCCGAACTGTACGATTCGTTCCGCGAAGGCTGTCCCGATACCGCCATCGCGTGTTCACGTCCGCCGGTAGGGTACTTCCCCTGTAAACCGTATTTGTGCACCACCCAAGTATACGAATATATTTTCAACACGGCCCGTTACGCTGTCGAAAAAAGCGATTACGACTATTGGCGGGATTACGGTATCATGATGTATAGCTTGTACGTCATGGAACCCAAAGCCAAATTGGATGAGTTCATGCCCGCTTGGGGTATCGCCATGGATAACAAACCGGCAAGGCCAAAAAAAGGCGCCGCGTTCCTTTACGAAATCACATCGCAAGACGACCGATTCGACCCCGACAAAGGCATGAACCGTGCCAGCGGTGGCGGCTACGGTTGGAACGGTCACTGCATTCACAACATCAGCGATGCGGGACTCGGTTTTGTCAACCTTCGCCTGCGCGAAGCGGGATTACCGGTCAACAGCGTGGTAAATTACGCCGGTCTTGCACATCTCACCCCCGAAAACTGCGATATGCTGGTATTACCGTCACTCAAAAACGCTGACAAAACAGCAATCGATACCATTCGCAAATTACACGCGGCAGGTGTTCCGCTGATTGCCACGCACGACGTCACCGGTTTGGAAGATATTTTCGGCGTCAAAGAAAACCGCCACTTCGGAGCATTTACCTCTTTGACCGACGGTAAAACGGTCGAAAGCATCGTTTCGGTGCAAACCGAAATTTTCTACGATGCTGTAGACGCCGACGTGCTGTTAAAAGCCGACAACCACACTCCGATTTTACTTCGCAAAGGCAACGCCGTGCTCCTCAACGCCCCCGTTTGCCAAATCGGTATCGACAGTTTCTATCACGCTTTGTATATCACGGCGCACAACATCAGCGCGCTCATCGAAAACACGCTCACCGATACCCTGCGCAACCTTTCCACGTCGGAATACCTTGCCCCCAAACGTTGTGGCATCACACCGTTTGTCAACGAAAAAGGCGAGGATATGTTGTTGCTCATCGACTACTCCAAAGATTTGGACGAAGCAACGTATGAAAAGGCCAAACCCGTCACGGTGGAAATCCCCGCAGGATATACCGACGTTGTCGGAGTTTACGGTGCCGACGAAGTCGGTAAACATTACGAAAACGGCACGCTTTCCAAACTGTGTGTCAACATGCTCCGCCAACAATCGGTGTTGTTAAAATTAGTAAAATGATTCCCAAGCAAAACAATCCCGCAACCTGTCGGTTGCGGGATTGTTTTTACCATTTTATTCGTTTCATTAAATTAAGCAGCGGAGGTAATACGAGGAGTTGTACCACCGCCATCACCGCCGCTTGCGGCAATCTGGTCAGTAACACCGGACCATAAGCCGCCCCTTTGGTGGAAGTAACCACAATCCAAAGCGACGTCAAAAACAAACTACACGCTGTCTGCGCAGCGGTGCCCAACACCACGCGTGAAAAACGACTGTTTTGGCGAAAACACAAGCCATAAAAAAAGCCAATTAACACCGCCGTCAGCGTGTATCCGGGGAAATACGGCCCTATGGGGAAAAGCAATGCACCAATCACATCGCTCAGTCCGTGTACCAGCGCGCCGCCAAGCGGTCCGTATAAGTACCCCGCCACCGCCACCGGAATAAACGAAAACCCCACGCGGGTAATGGGGGTGTTCACCGACAAAAATCGTGTGAGCACCACGTCCAGCGCAATCAGCATGCCACATAACGTCATGGTTTTGATGGTTTCTTTTTTGAACATAAAAATTCCTCCTTATTACAGTTCCTTTTTGTCGGCATAATAAGGAGAAATTCTCGATTGTTATGTCTCGACAGCGGGATGCGACCAATGAACCGCAAGATGTTTCTTTTCGTCTGCGGGGCAACTCCCCGTCCCCACAGCACTTAACGCACATCGGTCTACTCTGTATTGTTTTATCCCCTTTAGGGTGATAAACATCAGTTAAGAACAAAAAATTGTTCATACCACAAAATGAACGTATAAATCGTCCAAATCTTTTTCATATTCAGCGCTTTGCCTTGCTTGTGGTTTTCCAAAAGCTCCAAAATCGCCTCTCTTTGGAAAAACTTGTCGGCAACCTCGCTCGAAAACGCGGCTTTCACGCGCTCATAATACTCATCCTGCCGCAACCAGTCGTTAAGCGGCACGGGGAATCCCAGTTTCTTTTTATGCGCCGTTTTTTCCGGCAACTGTCGCAAAGCGGCGGCACGGAGTGCCACTTTGGTAATGTTCCCGTCAACACGGTGTTTGGTGGGCAAGGTCACCGCCAACTCCAACATCTTTTTATCCAAAAACGGCACGCGCAATTCCAGCGAATTTGCCATGCTCATGCGATCCGCTTTTTGCAAAATGTCATAAAGCATCCACGTTTGCATGTCAACGTACTGCAACTGTGTCGGCTCGTCCAAATGCGCCACTTTTTCAAAATGTTTGCGCGAATGTTCCACAGGGTCGCACGGTGTTCCGGGATTCTTCAAATACGCGGCTCGTTCTTCTTTGGTGAACACGTAATTGGCACGCATAAACCGCTCGTACGGCTCCATGGCCCCGCGAATGGCAAATCGTTTGCCCTTCACGCTGTCGGGCAATCGCCGAGCCACAGCGGCAATCCCTTTGCGAACAAACCGCGGAATACGGCTGTATTTTGCAAAATGCCCGCCTTCCAGATACATGGGGTATCCGCCGAACAGTTCGTCGGCACCTTCCCCCGAAAGCACAACTTTCACATACTTGGCGGCGTTTTCCGCCAGGAAATACAGCGGCACTTCCGACGGGTTGGGCAACGGTTCATCCATATAATACTGTATTTTCCCTGCCATGTCAAAATACTGCTGTGCAGATACTTTGTTGGCAATATTCTCTACCCCGATAACGTCCGAAAACTCTTGGGCAAAGGGCAGTTCGCTGTATTTTTCTTCCTCGTAACCCACCGAAAACGTTTTAACGGCAGAAGCCACTTTGGAAACCTCACGCACCACGTAACTCGAATCCACGCCGCTCGATAAAAAGCAGCCGACTTCCACGTCACTGATTTGGTGTACCGCTACCGATTCTTTGAATTCGTCCGTAATGCGTTGTTCCCATTCTTCGGCAGATACCGTATCATCGGCAACAAACTTGTCTGCCACATCGTAGTATTTATGAATGGTAAGCTCGCCGTTTTGCCATTCCAAATATTCGCCGTTGAGCAGTTTAAAAACGTTTTTAAAAAATGTTTCGCGCATTGGCAAATATTCATAGCACAGCCAGTCAGGCAACAATTCCTCGTTAAGTTCTTTGGCAAACGACGGATGCGATAAAAAGGATTTTATCTCCGAGCCAAACATAAACTCGCCACCGCTTTGATAGTAATAAAACGGCTTAATCCCAAAAATATCACGCGCGCCGAACAACTTTTTCCGAACGCTGTCCCAGATAACAAACGCATACATACCACGCAACCGTTGTAACAAGTCGGCACCGTATTCCTCGTACCCGTGCAACAACACTTCCGAGTCACTCTTGGTTTTGAAAATATGACCGGCGGCAAGTAATTCTTCGCGCAGCTCGCGGTAATTATAAATTTCGCCGTTGAACACCAACACCTTGGTACCGTCTTCGTTTGTTATCGGTTGGCTTCCGCCCTCCAAATCAATAATGGACAAACGGCGAAACCCCAGCGCCATATCCTCATCAACATAATAATCGGCTTGGTCAGGCCCGCGGTGAATAATCCGATCCGCCATAGCCTCAATCACGGCGCGACGGTCACCGCCGAAGCCGTTGGCAAAAAAACCTGCAAAACCGCACATCGGCGGCACCCCCTTGCTTTTTTTGTTTTGTGTTAGTCTCTCAAACTCTTGTTTCCAAAATACCGTGCGTACTTTTTAAAATAGCTTGCTTGGTTTTTTTGGAAATATATCCATCGCTTCAAATTGCGGTCTTGTTTATAGTATAACGAACGGCACAGTTTACCTTTGCGCAACAGTTTACGCGCCGTCTTTTTGAGCTCCTCGTCTTGAACGTACTCAAAAATCAATTGTTTGGGAATCAGTGTCCACAACGTTTCTCCGTTGGCAATGGTGCACTCGACAGGCTTGTTAAGCAACACATCTTCCACCAAATACTGCGCCAAATTGTAGCCTTCGGCAGTTACAAAAAAGCTGCTGCGACCTTGGCGCGGATTAATTTCAAACAGTTTGTATTGTCCGTCGCGGCTGTCCAATTTCAAATCAAAATTGGCAAACCCAACGTACCCGATATCTTCCAAAAAGGCTTTGATTTGCTTGGACAGTTGGCGGTCCTCTGCGGGAATAATGGCGGCATAACTGCCGATTCCCTCGGGCGAGTGTTCCTCCAATAACGGTTGACCCAATGCCATCAACCGCACTTTTTTGTCTTTGCCGCTGTAACAGTTCATCACCCGCATGTGACTGTCGTCACCCGGAATGTATTCTTGCACAATCAGGTGGTCTTGATACGTTGAACCGTAAATAGCTGCCACAATCGCATCAAAGTCCTCTTTATTCTCGGCAATAAACACTTTTTTCTTGTGCGGAAACCGACAATTCCAATACGCCACGCTGTTCGACGGTTTAATAATCACCGGAAAGGCAAACGGCACTTCGGCTGTTTGATAACTGTTCACCGTCACTGTCATCGTTTTGGGATAAGCAAACCCATATTTCTCACACAAACCGTAAAACGATTCTTTCGTTTCCAGTTGTGTCAAAAGCGGCTGATCCACACACGTAAAGCGATACCTGCCCCGCAACGCCTCTTGGTTGCGCACTAAGAGGCGCATATAATTATCCCCGCACGGGACCAACAACAGCGGCATATCTTCGGGATAACGATCAGCAAAATCCAACAACGTTTTGCAAAACACGTCGTCCTCTTCTAACCGAGGTTCCACCACTTCCACCGAAACAATACGGCTGTTAGAAGTAGCACCCAATCGGCCTTTCCCAATCGCCACCGAGGCAATGCCATAAGCTTCGTGAAACGAACGCGCCATACCGTATACGTTCACATCACTGCCCAACAACACCGGAACAAACGGTTCCATACAAACACCCTCTTACGAATTGATGGAATAGTTCGGCGCTTCTTTGGTAATGGAAATATCGTGCGGATGGCTTTCTTTCAAGCCGGCGCCGGTAATGCGAACAAATTGTCCTTTTTCTTGCAATTCGGCAAGCGTGCGGCAACCGCAATATCCCATACCCGAACGCAAGCCGCCCATCAGTTGATACACGGTATCGGCAAGCGGCCCTTTGTACGGTACGCGACCTTCGACACCTTCGGGAACGAGTTTCTTGTTGTCTTCTTGGAAGTAACGGTCTTTACTGCCTTTCGCCATCGCGCCAAGGCTGCCCATACCGCGGTACACTTTAAATTGACGGCCTTGGTACAATTCGGTTTCACCGGGCGATTCTTCACAGCCCGCCACCAAGGAACCAACCATCATCACGCTCGCACCGGCGGCAACGGCTTTCACCAAATCACCGGAATATTGCAAGCCACCGTCGGCAATCACGGGAATCCCGTAGCGTGCCGCCATGCATGCCGCATCGTATACCGCCGTAATTTGCGGAACACCAATACCCGCAACCACACGGGTAGTGCAAATCGAGCCGGGGCCGATACCCACTTTAATGGCATCCGCACCCGCTTCAATCAAGGCTTGCGCCGCCGAAGCGGTGGCAATGTTCCCCGCAATAAGCGGCGTGTTCGGGAACGCGGCTTTCACTTTTTGAATACAATTAAGAATGTTTTGGCTATGTCCGTGAGCGGAGTCTAACACCAACACGTCAACTTGCGCTTTCACCAATTCGGCGGCACGCTCCAACACGTCAGAAGTGGTACCAATGGCAGCTGCGCACAACAACCGACCGGAAGCATCGCGAGCGGAATTGGGATATTTGACAGCCTTTTCAATATCTTTGATGGTGACTAATCCTTTTAGCATACCGTTGTTGTCCACAATCGGCAATTTCTCAATGCGATGGCGGCGCAAAATTTCTTGCGCTTGTTCCATGGTGGTACCCACCGGTGCCGTAACCAAATTTTCTTTGGTCATCACTTCTTCAATCCGTTGAGAGAAATCGGTCAAGAAGCGCATGTCACGGTTGGTGAGAATACCAACGAGTTTACCGTCGCGGCAAATCGGCACGCCCGAAATGCGGTATTTTCCCATCAGCGCGTTGGCATCTTCCACCAAATGGTCAGGAGATAAGAAAAACGGATTCACAATAACGCCGTTTTCGGAACGTTTCACACAATCGACTTGGTCGGCTTGTGCTTCAATTGACATGTTTTTGTGAATAACCCCAATACCGCCTTCACGCGCGATGGCAATCGCCATGCGGTTTTCCGTTACGGTATCCATCGCAGCCGTCATCAACGGCGTGTTAAGCGTAATAGTTTTGGTGAGTTGCGTTTTCAAACTCACGTCTTTGGGAAGCACGTCCGACTTTGCAGGAATCAACAACACGTCGTCAAACGTCAACCCTTCTTTTAAGAATTTTTCTCTGACATTAGGATTTACCATAATCTTCTCTCTCCTTTTTATTCATCGTCACCAAGTTTAAGTACAGCCATAAACGCTTCTTGCGGCACTTCTACGCTGCCCAGTTGCCGCATCCGCTTTTTGCCTTCTTTTTGTTTTTCAAGCAACTTTTTCTTACGGGTAATGTCACCACCGTAACATTTTGCCAAGACGTCTTTGCGCATGGCACGTACCGTTTCGCGGGCAATCACTTTTCCCCCGATAGCCGCTTGAATCGGCACTTCAAATAACTGTCTGGGAATATTGTCCCTTAACTTCTCACACAACCGCCTGCCGCGGGCGTAAGCGTTTCCCGCGAACACGATAAACGATAACGCGTCCACCACGTCGCCGTTGAGTAAGATATCCAGTTTCACCAGTTCCGATTTTTGATATCCTTTCAGTTCGTAATCAAAGCTGGCATACCCTTTTGTACGGGATTTGAGCGCATCAAAGAAATCGTACACAATTTCATTCAGCGGCATCTCATAATGAATATCCACCCGCGTTTGATCCAAATATTTCATATCGCGGAAAACACCGCGCCGTTGTTGGCACAATTCCATAATATTTCCCACATAATCCGACGGAGCCAAAATATGCGCATCGGTAATCGGCTCTTCCGCCAACGCTACCGTGGCGGGGTCGGGATAATTGGTGGGGTTGTCAATGTATCTGACTTCCCCGTCTGTACCGGTAATGCGGTAAATCACGCTCGGCGCCGTCGTAATCAAATCCAAATCGTATTCCCGCTCCAAGCGTTCTTGGATAATCTCCATGTGCAAAAGTCCCAAGAACCCGCACCGAAAACCAAATCCCAACGCCACCGACGTTTCGGGCTCAAACGTGAGCGAGGCATCGTTAAGTTGCAACCGTTCGAGCGCCTCTCGCAAATCTTGATAATGTGCGCCGTCTGCGGGAAACACGCCGCAAAACACCATGGGGTTTACTTTGCGATACCCCGGCAACGGCTCGGCTGCAGGCTTAGCGGCCGAGGTCACGGTATCCCCCACCCGCGCATCGTGCACGGTTTTAATGGAAGCGGCAATGTAACCTACTTGTCCGGCGTGTAATGCCTCGCACGGCTCCAAACTTCCCGCGCGCATAATCCCAACTTCCACCACATCAAAAGAAGCTCCCGTTGCCATCATGCGAATGGTATCGCCTGTGCGAACAACGCCTTCCTTTACGCGAATATAAACAATAACACCTTTGTAACTGTCGTAATAACTGTCAAAAATCAGCGCTTTCAGCGGCGCATCGTCGGTACCGCTCGGCGGGGGGATTTGCCCTACAATCGCTTCCAACACTTGCTCAATGTTAATCCCTTGCTTTGCCGAAACCAACGGCGCATTCGAAGCATCAATACCGATAATGTCCTCAATTTCCGTCCGTACTTCTTCCGGTCTGGCAGAAGGCAAGTCGATTTTGTTGATAACCGGCACAATCTCCAACCCGTGCTCCACTGCCAAATAGGTGTTCGCCAGCGTTTGCGCTTCAATTCCTTGCGAGGCATCCACAATCAAAATCGCGCCCTCACAAGCCGCCAACGAGCGAGACACCTCATAGTTAAAGTCCACGAGAACCGGTGTGTCAATCAAATTAAACACATACGTTTCGCCGTCCGCGGCATCGTAAGAAACCGTCACCGCGTGCGCTTTTATGGTAATCCCGCGTTCGCGTTCCAAATCCATGCTGTCAAGCAACTGTTCTTCCATATCGCGCTGTGCCACGGCACGCGTTTTTTCTAAAATTCGGTCCGAAAGCGTGGTTTTTCCATGGTCGATATGTGCTATAATACAAAAATTGCGGGTATGTTCTCGTAAACCGGCCATATTGTCACCTCACCTCACACACAAAAGGCGTTCCGTCAGCCTTCACCAATTGACCGTCTTCCGCAAACGACAACTCGCCGATTTCGGAATGGGTATATTTGCGTATGTCGCGCAACCGAAACTCGTCCCCCGCCGTCGCAAAAGTAATCGCCATACCGTGCCGCTTAGCGCGCCCCGTGCGACCGATTCGGTGCAAATAATATTCGTTTTCATCGGGAATATCGTAATTGAACACCGCTTCCACGTCATCCACGTCAATGCCGCGCGCCGCCACGTCGGTGGCAACCAGTATTTCAAATTTTCCTTTGCGGAACCCTTCCATCACGCGATTGCGTTGCCCTTGGGGAATATCTCCGTGTAAGCAATCCACCGAAAGTTCCCGTTTTTGCAGTTGTTTTGTCAGCCATTGCACGGTACTTTTGCGGTTGCAAAACATCATCACCCGCCGTAAATCCAGCGACCGCACAAGCGCGCATAACAAATCCGGACGGTCGGCATCTTCTGCCATCAAAACATACTGCGCAATATCGGGGCGCGCATCTCCTTCGGCTTCCACCGTAATTTCCACCGCGTCGCGTTGGTATTCCCACGCCACATTCATAACCTCGCGGGAAATGGTGGCACTAAACAACGCCACTTGCGTATCCGCAGGGGTAGCGTTCAAAATTTTTCGCACGTCGCGGACAAAACCCATTTTCAGCATTTCGTCTGCTTCGTCGAGCACGGCAGTATACACGTTGCCAAGCCATACCGTACCGCGGTTTAAGTGGTCAATCAATCGACCGGGGGTCGCCACCACAATGGTCGGCTTCTTTCTCAGTGCCGTCAACTGACGATTGATAGGTTGTCCACCGTACAAAGCAACAATTCTCACTTCTGGCATGAACGACGCCAGTTGTTGCAAATCATCGGTAATCTGTATGCATAACTCCCGTGTGGGACACACTACAATCGCTTGAATATCTTCACAATCGGGGCGGTAACATTCCAACAGCGGAATACCGAACGAACACGTTTTACCCGTACCGGTTGGTGCTTTGGCAATCACGTCGCGCCCTTCCAACAACGGTAAAATGGCACGCTGTTGAATCGGTGTCGGCTCCAAAAACCCCATGCCGGAAAGCGCCTGCATCAACTGCGGACGTAATTCCAACACGTCAAAACCTGTTTTTCCTGCCATTGCCGACCCTACCTTCGCGCTTTTTTGGTATATTTTTGTTAGTATACCATAAAATCGCCGTTGGGGCAATACCCAATCCCGAGAAATTTTTAACTGGTATATCCGTCAATCAACATAGCAAGCGTCTCATCATCTCCCCACGTCACACCGTCTTTCAAGCGCTCTTGTTCTTCTTTTGGCAACGAAGAAACCGAAACGTCGTAAATTTCTTCCGGTTCGGGATTCACTCCGTTGAACCGTGCAAGCTTTCCTTCCCAAATCCCCAAATACGGTGCGGTTTGTTGTTCCACACCGGCTTCGCGTTCGGTTTTTTCATCGGGTTGCGGCAACAACGTGCTTGTCCAGGCCGCCACACCGATCAGCAGCAGACACGCCACCCACACAGGTGTCCACCGCCGCTGCTTTTCACGTTTTCTTTCTTTCATCACGGACTCCCCTTGCTTTTTTCTATGTAGTGTGGGCGATTTCGATTAAAAATATGTGATGTTTACAATATTGATATTTGACTTTTTGATAGAAGTGCTTATAATATAGGTATGATAACTGTGAGCTTTTGTTCGTCTGAAAAAGGAGAAATCACATGACATTTCAAAAACCGGATTGGCTCGATCGCTTTTTACAAAAAAACAAGAAATTGCTTTCCGCGATCGGTAAAGTATTGATAACGTTGCTGTTGGTGCTGGTTGTCACCGGCTGTATGGTCGCGTGCGTGCTGACCGTGTACGTCGCCACCAATTTCAAAGGGCAGACCAATCTGCCGGATATCGATTCCGTCAACAAAAACCAAACCAGTATCGTCATGACCCTCAACGAAACCACCGGCCAGTACGAAGAATTTGAACGTTTAAGCGGTATCAAACGCGTGTTTGTCCCGCTTTCTGAAATGCCTGTTAATATGCAAAACGCCGTTATCGCCATTGAAGACGAGCGCTTCACAGAACATTTCGGCGTGGACTGGAAACGCACCATTTCCGCCTTTGCCAATTTGATTTTGCGTTTTAACGACACAGAATACGGCGGTTCTACCCTCACCCAACAACTCATCAAGGTCATGACAGGTAACGATGACCACTCCATTCAACGAAAAGTCATCGAAATTTTGACCGCCATCGAAATGGAAAAATACTATACCAAAGACGAAATTTTACAAGCCTACCTAAACTTAATGCCGCTGAGCAGTAACGTAACGGGCATCGGCGCAGGTGCAAACTACTTTTTCGGGGTAGACGCCAAAGACCTCACCTTGGCGCAGTGCGCCGCGTTGGCAAGTATTACCAATAACCCCTCAAAGTATGACCCCTACCGTCGCCCGGAAAACTTGCGTCAACGTCAACGCGTGGTGCTGTATAAAATGCATGAACTCGGCTTTATCACCACGGACGAATATAACCAAGCCCTTGGCGAAGAACTGTATTTTAAGAGCAGTGCCAAATCGTCCGCCGTATCCGACTGGTATACCGACATGCTCATTGACGACGTTGCCGATGCACTGGTGGAAAAATACGGCTACACCGATGCTCACGCCCGAAACATGATTTATTATGGCGGCCTCACCATCTATTCTTGCGAAAATCCGGAGTTGCAAGCCAAAGTCGAAGCTGTCTACGCCAACGACGAAAATTATCCCGCCATGCTCCCAAGCGATGAAGTTCAACCGCAAGCCGCCATTTATATTATGGATTATACCGGCAAAACCGTGGCAGTCGTCGGCGGCAGAGGTGAAAAAACCGCCAACCGTATTTTGAACCGTGCAACCGACTCGTTGCGTCAACCGGGTTCGTCTATCAAACCGCTTTCGGTCTATTCTCAAGCCGTAAGCTTAAATTTAATTCACTTCTCTTCTCAGGTAAAAGACTGCTATATCATCCTAAAAGACGGTACCAAATGGCCCAAAAACTATAACCAATCCACGCCCAAAGACAGTGGTATCACCTTGGTGGATTATGCCATTCAATCTTCCATGAACACCGTTCCCGCGCAACTCATGGAAATCCTCACCCCGCAACGTTCTTTCAAATTTATGACCACTTCGCTGAATCTTTCGTCACTCGTCACTTCGGACGGAAAAGGACACACCGATATTGACTTTGCTCCCTTAACACTGGGGGGTCTGACAGCAGGCGTATATCCCCGCGAAATGGCAGCGGCCTACCAAATTTTCGGCAACGGCGGTTACTACAACGAACCGTATTCTTTCACCAAAGTGGAACAAAACGGCGAAGTCATTTTGCAAAGAAACTCCACCGCCGTACAAGTGTTGGATGAAAATTCCGCCTATGTTATGAACCGTCTGTTGCAACGCGTTGTCACCGGTTCCAACGGTGCCACCGCAGGTGCCTTGCGCAAATCGTGGAGCGGATGGGAAGTGTTTGCCAAAACCGGTACCACCCAACAAAGTAACGACGTGTGGTTGGTTGCAGGCACCCCCAAATATGTCGCGGCAAGTTGGTTTGGTTACGATAAAAACCAAAAACTCACCAACAAACAAACCTCAGCGGCACGTAACTTGTGGAACAAAGCCATGCTCGCCCTCCACGAAGGAAGCGAGCCCATGGCCTTTGCCAACAAGGGCACCACCGTGGAACTTCCCTACTGTTCCGAAACCGGTGGGCTCGCAACCGAAAAATGCCCCAAAACTTCCATCGGTGTTTACAAGCCGGATTTCATGCCGGAACCGTGTACCAAACACGGTACTCCCGTCAACAACACCACGGTAACCCCCGACGAGTCTACAACTTCCACCCCCACCGAAACCACGGTGCTTCCCGGCACAACATCGGCTGAATAAAATTTTGATTTTTTTGTAAAATCCTCTTGCAATTCCCCAAAAACTGTGTTATGATTGTTCTCGTTTACAAGACAACTGTTTTCGGGTGGTGGACACTTTGGGAATTAACCCCACATCGGAAGACTGGGTTTTGGTGCGTGCGGATGCGCTGCCGGAGGTCTATCGCAAAGTCCTCGCCGCGCAAACCGCTTTGGCAACGGGGTCCTGTTCTTCTGTCAGTGAAGCCGTTCGAGTACACGGCCTGTCCCGTAGCGCCTTTTATAAGTATAAGGATGCGGTGGCGGTGTATTTCGGTAAAACGGCTTCTTCTTTTATTACCGTAGAACTGGTTTTGCAAGATTGCCCGGGCGTTTTGTCCGGTTTGCTTGCGGCATTTGCCGAAGCCGGCGCCAACATCAGCACCGTCAACCAAAATTCTCCGGTCAGCGGCAGTGCCGTCGTTTCCATTTGTGCGCAAACCGATAACATGTCGGTCACCTTGGATGTTTTTGCCGATCGATTAGCGCGCGTGCCGGGTGTAAAACGCTTGGCGGCGTTGCGGCAACAAAAAGGTTTATCAGAATAAGGAAGGTTAAAAAAATGATTTCAATTGCTGTTTTAGGGCACGGCGTTGTTGGCTCCGGCGTTGTCGAGGTACTGTCAACCAATCAAGCCTCCATCGCCAAAAAAGCCGAACAACCCCTCACGGTCAAACGGATTTTGGATTTGCGCAGTTTCCCCGAACTGCCGTATGCCGATAAATTCACCACCAACTTCGACGACATTCTCACCGATTCGGAAATTTCGGTTGTCGTAGAAACCATGGGTGGCTTACACCCCGCCTATGACTATGCCAAAGCCGCTTTGTCGGCGGGCAAAAGCGTTGTCACCTCTAACAAGGAACTGGTAGCAGCCAAAGGCGACGAACTGTTGGCGCTTGCCCGCGCGCAAAAGGTCAACTTTTTGTTCGAAGCCAGCGTCGGCGGCGGTATTCCCATCATTCGCCCGCTCGACCAATGCTTAGCCGCCAACGAAATTTCCGAAATTGCGGGTATTCTCAACGGTACTACCAACTTCATGCTCACCAAAATGGTACAAGACGGCATGAGTTTTGAAGATGCCTTGGCACTCGCGCAACAACTCGGTTACGCCGAACGCAATCCCGCCGCCGACGTCGAAGGCATGGACGCTTGCCGCAAAATCTGTATTTTAGCATCCCTCGCTTTCGGCAAACACGTCTATCCCGACCAAGTACATACCGAAGGTATCACCCACCTCACCGCGGCAGACGTTCGCTGTGCCAACGCACTCGGTTGCGTCATCAAACTCATCGGCAAAGCCCGCCGTACGCAAGAAGGCGTACAATGTTTGGTCGCTCCCATGCTGATTTCAAAAACGTCACTTCTTGCCGGTGTCAGCGATGTTTTCAACGCGGTATTGGCACGCGGCAATGCCGTCGGTGATGTCGTTTTCTACGGCAAAGGCGCCGGCAAATTGCCCACTGCCTCGGCAGTGGTTGCCGATGTGATTGACGCTGTCAAACACACCGCCAATCCCAAACGCCTGTTTTGGGAGGGCGCCGTACCCAACTACGTACAAGACTCCACCAAAGAAGAATTTTCGTTCTTGCTTCGTTTTGAAACGGAACAAAAAGCGGCCTTGTCTGCCCGCTTAACCGAAGTGTTCGGTGAACTCACCTTTGTCGACGGTCCCGCGGAAGAAGTTGCTGTTGCGACCGCCGCGCTAACCGAACGTGAGTTGTCTGTCCGCTTATCTGCCATAACCGAAGCTGCGCCGGTTTCTTGCCTGCGCGTAGCATCGTTGTAATCTAAGGAGGCTCTTTTCCATGTTAATTGTCAAAAAATTCGGCGGCAGTTCCGTTGCCGATGCCGAACGCGTATTCCGAGTCGCCAATCGCATCGTCGACTCCTACCGCGAAGGCAACGAAGTCGTTGTGGTCGTTTCCGCACAAGGTGACACTACCGACGATTTAATCGAAAAAGCAAACGAAATCAATCCCAATGCCAGCAAACGCGAAATGGACATGCTGCTTTCTGCAGGCGAACAAATCTCTATCGCTCTGCTCGCCATGGCAATCGAAAAACTGGGTTGCCCCGTGGTTTCTCTACTTGGCTGGCAGGCCGGATTTTCCACCAACTCCACGTATTCCGCCGCTCGTATCAAAACCGTCAATACCGAACGTATCCGTGCGGAACTCGCACGTAAAAAGATTGTCATTGTCGCCGGCTTCCAAGGCCTCAACAAATACGACGACATCACCACCCTCGGCCGCGGCGGCTCGGACACCAGCGCCGTTGCCATCGCCGCCGCCATGCGCGCGGATTTGTGCCAAATCTACACCGACGTAGAGGGTGTTTATACCGCTGACCCGCGCAAAGTTCCAAACGCCCAAAAACTCGAAGAAATCACCTACGACGAAATGTTGGAACTCGCCACGTTAGGCGCCCAAGTTTTAAATAACCGTTCCGTGGAAATGGCAAAAAAATACAGCATCGAACTGGAAGTCTTGTCCAGCATTGTTGTCGCCCCCGGAACCAAAGTAAAGGAGACCGTAAAAATGGAAAAAATGTTAGTTAAAGGCGTTGCCAAAGATTTAGATATTGCTCGCATCAATATTGTTGGTTTACCGGACGAACCGGGCATTGCGTTCCGCGTGTTTTCCCGCGTGGCAAAAGCTCACGTCAACGTGGATTTGATCATTCAATCCGTCGGCCGTGACGGCACCAAAGACATCACCTTCACCGTCAAAAAATCCGACGCCCAAAAAACCGTCGATGCTTTGCAAGAATACTGTGACCACCTCAAAGCAAAAAAACTGTTCTTCGAAACCAACATTGCCAAAATTTCGGTTGTCGGCGCGGGGCTCGAAACGCACGAAGGTTTTGCCGCACGCATGTTTGAAGCCTTGTCCGACAAAAACATCAACATTCAAACCATCTCCACCAGCGAAATCAAAGTTTCCGTACTTATCGACCAAGCAGATGCCGACGTGGCGGTTACCGCCGTGCACAATGCACTCTTTGGCGAATAATTTTAATAACAAAGAAAAAGCCGCGTTTGCGGCTTTTTCTTTTCCGATAACGGGAGGTGAACGTTGTTGTCCTTTGGCATTTATTTGCATGCCCCTTTTTGTATTTCCAAATGTCCTTATTGCGATTTTTATTCCACCGCTGCTTTCAGCGAAGACGATTTGGACCGCTACACAGCGGCACTGATAACCGAAATCAAACAATGGGGCAGCACACTGGAACAACCTGCCGACACACTGTATTTCGGCGGCGGCACCCCAACGCTTCTCGGCGGCAAACGCCTGGCGACATTAATCCAAACAGTGCGGTCTGCTTTTTCCTTACCCGACACGGCAGAAATCACGCTTGAAGCCAACCCCGCCGACGAATTATCTGCCACGTTTTCTGCATTTGCCGCGGCAGGAGGTAACCGTTTGTCTCTCGGCATGCAAGCGGCAGAGGATGCACAACTGAAAATTTTGGGGCGCCGCCACACCGTAGCACAAACCGAGCGCACCGTTGCCACCGCCCAAGCGGCAGGTATTCACAACCTTTCTCTCGACCTCATGCTCGGTATCGCGGGGCAAACCCCCGCACATGTCAAAACGGCGGTTGAACGTTGTGCCGCATGGGGCGCTTCGCACGTTTCTGCCTATTTGCTAAAATTAGAAGACGGCACACCCTACGCCCTCTCTCCGCCCAAAGATTTGCCCGACGAAGACCAAACCGTGCTTTTGTATCACACCGCTTGCGAAGCGTTAGAATCCCACGGTTTTATGCAATACGAAATTTCCAACTTTGCCAAATCGGGTTTTGAAAGTCGCCACAATCTCAAATATTGGCTGTCCGAACCATATTTGGGTTTAGGTCCCGCCGCCCACTCGTTTGTAAACGGCAAACGGTTCTGTTACCCCCGTTCCCTCTCCTCTTTCCTAAACCACAAAGTGCCTTTGCCGGAAAATCCCGATGCCTCACAAATCCCCGAAAACTCACCCGAAGAGTTCGCCATGTTGCGCCTTCGATTAACCAAAGGCCTCACCGAACACGACTTTTTTGCTCGTTTTGGCACGACCATTCCCGCCATTTGGCGTCAGCGCGCCGAAGCGATGCCTTCTTCGCTCATCGTTTGCGAAAAAAGCGGCATTCGCCTTACCCGCAATGGCTTTTTGGTCTCCGACGCCATTTTATCCCGCTTGTTATAACAAAACCGCCGTAACAGAGTTTCTGTTACGGCGGTTTTTCTTATCGTTCAATGTCGTAAAAATGTTCTTCCACAAAATCAATGATAGGTTGCGGGTCCTCTAACCCATGCGGATGATGCCCCATCATGGATTTGCAAACCGCTTTAATGGTCCCGCCGTTTTGCACGTAATAGTCATATAACACTTTTCCGTTTTCGGCATACATAACCACTTTGTCCGCATTACCGTATAACAACAAAATCGGAATGTTGTTTTCCAGCAACTTGTCCATATGGTCAATCGGACTGTTGCGGAACGAAATCAGCGAAGATTTGCTAAACCCATACGTGTTTAACAATTCCAATCGAATCCCTTCAAGGACTTCACACTCGCCCAACCCCGCCAGGCTCAAAATATTCAGCACCGGCGCATCCAAATATAACACTGCCACCAGTTCCGGATGAGCAATGGCCAGCTGTGCCGAAAGCAAGCCACCGCAACTCATGCCCACAGGTACACCGCGCTTTTCCAAGTGATAGGTTTCACTCACATACTGCAAAAACGCCGCCGCACGCTCCACCACTTCGGGAGTAGCCCAGCGATTGTCGTTTTCAATGTAGCAAACGTGGTATCCCTTTTCCACCATCGCTTCCTCAAAATTCGGAAACGCATCAAAATATTCCGCTTTCCACAACCAACGGCCGTTAGCAGGAACGGTCGGTTCAATCACAATGGCTTTTCTTCCGTCAAATAAAAACTCGTGTGTAATCGCGTTTTCGTACATAAAGAACTCTCCTTTTTCCGCATTATAGCGGTTTTATTATACCAACATTCTTTTTAAAAAACAAGTACTTTTACGCGCTTTCGCCCTTGTTGCGACCTTTTAAAAACTTCTTAAACGGCACCATCACCAACAACCCTGCCACCATCAGCAAAAACCACACGAAAACCAGTGTGCTCCAACCAATATCGGCTACGGCATTGGCAAACAACGAAGAAGAAATTGCCGCCGCCATATAACTCATAAAATCCAAAAATCCCGTGGCACTCGATACCAACCCCGTGTCACTCAGGCTCGGGCAATACCGACTCCACAACATCGAAGCGGCACATTTTGCGGCAAAAATTGCAACAATGATAAACCCAACGTTCCATACCGCATTTTCAAACAAGAAAGCTCCCAAAAATCCAATTGCGGACAACGCAAACCACAACACAAGCGAGAGATTCATCTTATAACCCATTTTTTCATAAATAAAAATCGAAACAAACGCCGAAGCCGACCCAATCAAGGTGGAAACCGTAAACAAAATTGCCGAAGTCGAAGCAGAAAAGCCCAAATGCTGTGCAAAATAAGTGGGTAACCAAAACACCACCGTCGTACGGATAATCCCCGTCAAAACCGAAATCAAAGTAAAACGGATAATCTCGCGCTCAATCAACACCTTGATTCCGCCACCGTTTTTTTCTGCTTTTTTAAATTGATTATACTTGACCAACCCTTGCTTTTCAAACAACGTAAAAAGCACAAACGCCAAAACCCCCGTGATAATAAGAGCTCCGCCGCTTATGTAAAATACCACATGCCACAAAAAGAGCGCCGCCAAAACACCGGCAAGCGGCGAACCGAAAAGCGAGGCAAAATTGTACCCCACACTACACCGCGTAGCATAAATCAAACTGTTGTTTTCTGCCACAACCTTCGTCATAGGCCCATAAATCATCGAAAGCGCAAACCCCATCAACAAATACGAGATATACGGCACCGTAAACGTATCGTCAAAAAGCGCAAACGTAAAATTAAAAATGCCCGCCAAAAACAGACCAATGCTTATCATGTATTTTGCTTTAATACGGTCTCCGATAATTCCATTTATTAACTGCCCAATCGCATAGGTGATAAAAAACACAGACGAAAGCGTACCAATGTTTTCCGTTGTAAATGTGGTACCCAAAATCATCTGCGGAGTAAGCACTCCCAAAATATTTCGCGCAATATACACTGCCAAATACGAAACCGAGCACAAACTCCCTATTTTTATTGCTTTCTTTGCTTCTGCGCTAATTGCCACAAAAAACACCTCAATCCCTAACACTGTGAGAACTTATAACGTCTTTCAACTTATAATAATGCTCTTTTCCGCCAACGTCGATAACGCTTCGCAAAACCGAACTGATGGCGTCTAAAATCAACAGTTGCGACATACGTATTTCTGCCGCGCTGCCACTAACAGAGGCCCCACTCGGCGGAGAAACCAACACCTCGTCCGAAATCTTTGCCAAAGGTGAAAACTTGTCTCCCGTAACTGCAATAATCGGCACGTCGTTTTTTCGGGCAATTTCCACCGCGTCGATAATTTCTTTGGTTCTTCCCGTAGAGGAAACCGCAATCACCAAACAATCCGCATCTAACATTGTTGCCGAAACAGCACACATCAGCGTATCTTCCACAAAATTTGCAGGAACCCCTAGCTGTATCAGTTGATACCCAAATTCTTTGGCAACAATCCCCGAAGTAAAAACACCGTATATGTCAATTTTTTTGGCGTTTAAAATCTTATCCACCACGTTCTTCAAAGTTCTTTCGTCGTTAATTTCCAACGTGTTGCGAAACGCCGAAGCCGTTTCTTCTATTTTTAGTTCCAAAGCCGCCATCACACTGTCGTTCTTATCCACAACCGAAAACGGCACTTCGTCGTGCGCCGAAAGGCAGCTGGCTGTTTTCAATTTCAAGGCCGAAAACCCGCCGTCCGAAAACTTTTTGGCAAAGTTGTTAATACTCCCTTGCGACACTCCCGCAATTTGCGAAACTTGCGCCATCGAATAGGTAATAAACTTCTTAGGCTCGTTCAAAATCAAATCGGCAATGCTCTTTTCAATCCGACTCAAATACTTATACTCCGCTTTAAGTTCTGCAAAAATGTTTTTTACCATACACTCACCACACAAATTGATTTTTACTCATTTTTCTTTCGAGCAAAAATGAGTATATCACAATTGCCACTCTCTGTCAATAAAAAAGACCTCGACAAGTCGAGGTCTTTTTACACATATTATTTCAAGAAAACTTCAATAACTGTTATTGTTTGATCGGGTTTAATGCTCGGCGTCAAAAAGCTCACGCTGCCGTCTGCTTTTTCGCGGATTTGCACTTCCGAACCATCGTGCAACAACTGTGCATATTCCACTTTTCCCGCCATATCTACCATTCTCAAAGCCGAGAAAGGATAATCCAACAAATGGATATACAATCGTTTGCCATCTTCGGATTGTGTCAAAACCGAACCTATGGGAGCAACAAATTCCGGTTCTGCCTTCGTACAACCATAAATAGAGCGACCGTTCGCATCCATCCACTCCTCAAACACCGCAAGCGCTTTGTCTGCTCGTTTGTCAAAATTTCCGCGCGAGGTCGGGCCTACGTTCATAATCAAGTTTCCTCCGCCCGATACGCTGTTAAGCAACATCCGAATCAGCATTTCGGGTGTTTTCCAACTCATCTCGTCGCGATAATATCCCCACGAACCCGAAAACGTTTGACAAGCTTCCCAAGCCCACAACTCATCGGTGTCGGGAAACTTCGGCCACGTGCTGTTGGTGGCTTGCTCCGGTGTGGTAATATCTTGCGGAATACCGGTACGGTTGTTAATGATAATGTCGGGGTTGATTTCACGAATCATTTTAATCAAATTCGGGGCATCCCACGTTTCTTTGGTTGTCCACGGCATCCATTCTTTGTAATCGCGAATGGCAAATTGGTTGTATTCGTTGCGGACACTTTCCATGCACGGATACGTAAAATCAAACCAAATAATATCAATTTTTCCGTAATTGGTCAGCAGCTCTCTTACTTGGTTGTGCAAATACTCTTTGTAACGCACCATATCGCGCGTTTTGTTGGATTCTTCCGCCCAGGCCTCGGCACGGCGCGGATGGAAAATGTCAATTTGATAATCCGGATGATGCCAGTCAATCAGCGAATAATAAATACCAACCTTCAACCCCTCGGCTCTGAACGCTTCCACGTATTCTTTAATAAAATCGCGTTTGGCAGGCGTGTTGGTGGATTTGTAATCCGTGTAAGCCGAGTCAAACAGGCAAAAACCTTCGTGGTGTTTTGCCGTCATCACCGCATACTTCATACCGGCTTTTTTGGCTTTGCGCGCCCATTCCTTGGCATCGAATTTGTCGGGATTAAAGTGGTTAAAGTATTGGTCGTAGTGTTCCTCGCTAATTTTCTCTACCGATTTAACCCATTCGTGTCTTGCCGGCATCGAATACAATCCAAAGTGAATAAACATGCCAAAACGGTCGTGAATAAACCACTCCATATCCGCATCCGTTTTCTTTACTTTGTAACTGGACATCATCACAACCCCTTTAATATTCACTATCTATATTTTATCACAAGTCCCCCTTTTTTTCAATAGAAAACCCCTATTTCACCAAAAAAATGTCTTTTTTCTCTCATCGCACCAAAAACCCTTTTTTACACCCATAAAACAAAAGAAAAAGCACCCAACCTTTCTGTCAAGTGCTATTCCCAATCCGTCGCGCATTGCGCGACACCTCACCTCTTCACTCTTCACTCTTCACTATTCACTCTTCACTCACAAAGAAAAGACCCCGACTTTTCAGTCGAGGTCTTTCTTTGTGTTGGCATCTACTTATCTTCCAAGGTCCCTACCAGCCAAGTATTGTCAGCTGAGGTGAGGCTTCAACTGCCGGTGAGGGATGAGCAACGCTTGCGCCCGCCGCCGGTGGCGGATACAGGGAGCAAGGGTTGGCGCCGCGGTCAAAAAAGCCGAGCAAAAGCGGAAGCGCGACGGCTTTTTTGGGCACCGCAAGAGTAGGGTATTGGTTGGTTAGCGCCAAACTTATTACGGTTTCGCTCGTCGCTTTTTCTGTGTGGCTTTACGCTCGTTTTTGCAAGGCGTTAGCCTTACTGCAAACTCGCGTTTCTCCACACAAAAAACTCGACGGCAGAAACAGTATAAATAACATTATCAACTTCTCATTTTTCAAACGTAAAGCGTTCGGCGCTCACCAACCAACCCGTTCCCATCATTTTAAAATAAGAAAAAGCACCCAACCAAAGTTAAGCGCTACCTTTTCCCATCCGTCGCGCCGTGCGCGACACCTTCACTCTTCACTCTTCACTTTTCACTCTTCACTCTTCACTCACAAAACAAGAACTCCGACGAAAAATCGTCGGAGTTCTGTTTTGTGTCGGCGTCTACCTATCTTCCCGGGCCGCTACCAGCCAAGTATTGTCAGCGCAAGTGAGCTTAACTGCCGTGTTCGGGATGGGAACGGGTGTACCCTCACCGCCATCGACACCAACTATATTCAAGGCTTTGTATACCCTGAAAACTGAATAAA
>JAZNKF010000069.1:0-3787 GCA_045578425.1 Acutalibacteraceae bacterium | reverse complement strand
CACTCACTCCTTTGTATATCGTATCAAAGAACGGTAATTTTTATGACAAATTTATCGGACGAGCATACACTGAAAATATACCGACTGATGATTAAAGCAAAGAAGTATGGGCAAAAATAGAAGTGACAAGGAGGAAAAAGCCATGATGAACATTCGTCGGGGAGATATTTATTATGCCGATTTGAGCCCGGTAATCGGTTCGGAACAAGGCGGGACTCGGCCGGTACTGATTGTACAAAACGATATAGGAAACCGTTTCAGCCCCACGGTCATTGCCGCGGCAATTACCAGCCAAAAAGATAAAGCTAATTTACCCACACACATTCAAGTGAACTCTGTCGGAAGCGGACTGAGCAAGGATTCCATTGTCTTGTTAGAGCAAATCCGCACCTTGGATAAGCAACGATTGCGTGAACATATGGGGCGGTTGGACGAGCCGTCCATGGACCGCATCAATCATGCTTTGGAAATCAGCTTTGGATTGGGTGATTCCCATTAATGGGGATTACTTATCTTAATAAAAAGCAAAACCCCACCGATAGTCGGTGGGGTTTTTAATGCTTTAATTAAATTCTGGCAACGCCGGTTTCTTTGGCAACTTTGATAACTGCTTCGGCAACCGCTTTTGCCACGCGCTTGTCAAGCGCGGGAGCAATGATGTTTTCTTCGGTGATTTCATCATCGGGGATTAACGATGCCAGCGCATACGAAGTAGCAACTTTCATTTCCTCGTTAATGCAGGAAGCACGGCAATCCAAAGCACCACGGAAAATACCGGGGAATGCCAACACGTTGTTGATTTGGTTCGGGAAATCCGAACGACCGGTACCCACCACGCGAGCGCCCGCTTTTTTGGCGACGTCGGGCATGATTTCGGGGTTCGGGTTGGCCATGGGGAAGAGAATGCAGTCGTTTGCCATACTCTTGACCATATCTTCGTTTACCAAGTTCGGTGCCGAAACACCGATGAACACGTCAGCACCGCAAAGGGCATCGGCAAGTGTACCTTTTTTGTGCTCCAAGTTTGTCACCTTGGAAATAGCCTCTTGCGCGGGGTTGTTGTGCTCGTCACCCTCGCAAATGATGCCGAAACGGTCACAGAACGTGAGGTGTTTGACACCCATGTTCATCAAATGCTTGCCAATGGCAATACCGGCGGAACCGGCACCGTTGATAACCACTTTCACGTCACCGATTTGCTTTTTCACCAATTTCAGCGCATTGATGAGCGCCGCGGCAACCACAATGGCGGTACCGTGTTGGTCGTCGTGGAACACGGGAATATCACAAATCTCTTTCAACTTTTGTTCAATCTCAAAGCAGCGCGGAGCCGAAATATCTTCGAGGTTGATACCGCCAAAGGAACCCGAAAGCAGATAAATGGTACGGACAATTTCGTCAACGTCTTTGCTCTTGATGCAAAGCGGGAACGCATCCACGTCGGCAAATTCTTTGAACAGAGCACATTTACCTTCCATAACCGGCATACCGGCTTCGGGACCAATGTCACCCAAACCAAGAATGGCCGTACCGTCGGTGATAACCGCAACCAAGTTGGAACGGCGGGTCAATTCGTAGGATTTGTTGATATCTTTGTTGATTTCCAAGCAAGGCTCGGCAACACCGGGGGTGTAAGCAAGCGAAAGGTCTTCGCGCGAATTGATGGGGGCGCGAGAAATAACTTCAATTTTGCCTTGCCATTCGTAGTGTTTTTTGAGCGATTCTTCTCTGATGTTCATATCTTATTCCTCCCACGGGAACTTGTATTGTGTTAAACCGAGTTCATCGCGCACGGCAATGATTTCTTTTTGAACCGATTCGTTAATCGGCACACCGGATTCACGCGCCAAACGAATTTCATATTCTTTTTCACCGGCAGTGTAAATACGTTCGGCACCCGGAGCTTTCTTGGAAGCTCTCATGCTGCGGCAAATGTCACCGGCTTTTTTACGGGCCAATTCTTCACCCAAGAAGTGGTCAGTGTCAATGGCAATGAACCAGTGGCCAAGTTGATACGGACGAATGTTGCCGTTTTCATCTTTGCCGTCAAGGTCCTTGCCGTAAGCACCGTCTTGCAAGATAGAGGAGAAGAATTCCACCGCCAACGCAAAGCCATAGCCTTTGTAGCCACCCAATGCTTCACCGATACCGCCCAAAGTGGTCAAGGCAGCTGTACCGCCGCGAATCTTTTTAAGCGCGACACCGGCATCGCCTTCTACGGCTTCACCGTCAATGCTGATAATGGTGCCGGGGTGCACGTCTTCGCCAATGCGTTCGTAATATTCCACTTTACCGTTTTGCGTAATGGAAGTAGCGCAGTCAAAGTTAAAGTCAAACGCTTCGTCGGTGGGAACACCAATGGTAAAGGGGTTGGTACCGAACATGCCTTCCACACCGTGTGTCGGAGCGACAGAGGGACGAGCGTTGGTACCGGTCATGCCGATGCAACCGGCTTTTGCAGCCATAGAGGAATAGTAACCGGCAATACCGTAGTGGCAAGAGTTTCTTACAACTACCATGCCCATGCCGTATTCTTTAGCTTTGGCAATCGCCATGTTCATGGCTTTGTAACCAATTACTTGACCCATACCGTGGTGACCGTCGATAACCGCGGTGGTGGGAGTTTCTTTAATGATTTCAAAGTTGGTCACTGCTTGTTGGATACCGGCTTTGATTCTGTCCAAATACACCGGCTTAAAACGGTTAACACCGTGCGATTCAATACCGCGTTTGTCACTTTCCAAAAGAACGTCGGCGCAAATTTCGGCGTCTTCTCTCGGAATTCCGTAACCGACAAAAGCGTCGATAACGAAAGAGGTAATAGTTTTCCAGTCCACAATGTTCTTTTTCATGTAAAGACCTCCTAAAAAAATTAATAAAAAAATTTAGAGAAACGCAAAAGTAAAGGTATCGTCGATACCCTTTACTGCTCCGTTTCTCCAAATCTCTAAACGAAATATGAAATTGTGCAACGCGCTTCTCTTTTATTATATTACAATATACTATCTTTTTTGTCAATAACAACGCGCGGTATAATGCTAAAAAATAATTTTTAACAGAAAGCAGAAAAACAGTTGACAAACCCGACAAGACGGTGCTATAATAACCACTGCTGTATGCGAGGATGCTGGAATAGGCAGACAGGCACGTTTGAGGTGCGTGTGTCGTTGACGTGTGGGTTCAAGTCCCATTCCTCGCACCAGAAAAAACTCTTGTTCGAAAGAACAAGAGTTTTTTCAGTTATATTCGCCTTGCAGCGAGTTATATTGCTTCGCAGTGATATTCGGCTAATGCCGAGTGATATTGCCCTACGGGCAGTTATGAGGCGAATATAATATCACTTTTGCCAACGGCAAAAATATCACTATGCCGTAAGGCATAATATCACTCTGTGCGTAGCACAGAATATCACTTACTCTTGCGCCTTCACCGCTTTTATGCTATGCTTGTGCTACAATAGGGACAAAAAATCAGCCACTACATTTTTGTTAGTAGTGGCTGTATTGCTTTATTTTACACATATATTATATCACAAAAAACTAAAATTTACAAGCCTTGTAATCCCGTAAATACTTTTGTAAAATAAATATAAACAGATACGATGTAAACGGTAGGTGTTTTATATGGATGAGCAAATAAGGAAACGTTTTATCGAATTAAAGGTTACGGGTCAGCGTTTTGCTAAGACATCCGAAGTAAGAGAAAAAGATTTACAACTTATTGATTACCTGAAATCCGTTGTAGATAATAATATAGTTACTGAATTTGAAGATTTAGGTTTCTGCTA
>JAZNKF010000068.1:0-49295 GCA_045578425.1 Acutalibacteraceae bacterium | reverse complement strand
TATTACAAGAACAGCCGCATCGTTTTTGATGCGGCTGTTCTTCATTTTTTCACCTTTCTCGGGACACGCTCATAGGATGGTAAAGGGATATCAATTCCCAAAAAACGAGAAGGAGAGAGCACAATGAATCATGCGTATTACGGCAGACGCACCATGGGTTGTTCCGACAACCGTTTTGCGTCCATGCCGTATAATCGTTCCATGCCGACACCGACACCGTGTGACTGCCAACAAAACACAGTTGCGCGCACGTCGTGTGAAGACATGGTCGTCGCCATGGCATACGTGCCGTGGCAAACGTTTGGTACCGTATTCACACCGGAAGAGGCTTTTTGCCACGGTACGCTGTTTCCCGAATTGGATAAACCGTTCTTAGCAGGGGGAGGTTGCCGCTGTGGATAAACAATTGGTACGTCGCATCCATGCCTACGATTTTGCCATTTTGGAAATGGGCTTGTATCTCGACACACATCCCGGCGACACCTGCGCGCTCCAAAAACGCCAAGAACTCCAAGCGGAACGCGCCGCACTGGTGATGGAATACGAAGAAAAATTCGGTCCGTACGTTGTCACCGATAAAGACGTACGCGGCGAATGCTGGACATGGGTAAACAATCCGTGGCCGTGGGAATGTGATTGGGGGGTTAAACATGTGGCAGTATGAGAAAAAATTGCAATATCCCGTCAAGATAGCCAATCCAAATCCAAAAATTGCGCAAATCATCATCACGCAATACGGCGGACCCGATGGGGAACTCGGCGCTTCCATGCGCTATCTTTCGCAACGGTACAGCATGCCGTATGGCGAACTCAAAGGATTGCTCACCGACATCGGCACCGAAGAATTGGCGCACCTGGAAATGATTTGTGCCATGGTCTATCAACTCACCCGTAACCTCACGCCCGAAGAGATTGTTAAATCCGGTTTCGACAAATACTTTGTCGACCATACCACCGGTGTGTACCCGATTGCGGCATCGGCTGTGCCGTGGCGAGCAGAATATATCGGCGTCAAAGGCGATACCATCACTGACCTGCACGAAGATATGGCAGCCGAACAAAAAGCGCGCACCACGTACGACAATTTGTTGCGTCTTATTGACGACCCCGATGTACGCGACCCGTTAAAATTCCTGCGCGAACGCGAAGTCGTACACTATCAACGTTTTGGCGAAGGCTTGCAACTCACCACCGACCGACTCAACAGCAAAAACTTCTACGCCTGCAACCCCAGCTTTGACAAAAACTGCGGGAAATAACAGGGAAAAGACAAAAGAAATCGGGTACAGCCATTTGGCTGTACCCGATGTTCTATGGCGTTATCTGTTTTCTGCTTTCCATTCCAAATACTCGTCGTAGGTCATCATTTTATCAATGATGCTACCGTCGGGTAAAAATTCGATGATACGGTTGGCAACTGTTTGAATGAATTGGTGGTCGTATGACGAGAAGAGTACGTTCCCCTTAAAATCAATTAATCCGTCGTTGACGGCGGTGATGGACTCCAAATCCAAGTGGTTGGTGGGTTGGTCCAGCACCAGCACGTTGGCGCCAAACATCATCATGCGCGACAACATACAACGCACTTTTTCGCCACCCGATAACACTTTGACAGGTTTTTGCACGTCGTCACCGGAAAAGAGCATTTTTCCCAAAAATCCGCGTAAGTATGTTTCGGTATTATCTTGGGAGTATTGGTTGAGCCATTGTAACAAGTTCAAATCGCAATCGTCAAAGAATGCGGAATTGTCTTTGGGGAAGAACGATTGCGAAGTAGTACCGCCCCATTTGAACGAGCCGGAATCGGCGGTGATTTCCTCTGCCAACACGCGGAACAATGCGGTGATGGCCAATTCGTTTTCACCCACAAAGGCAATCTTGTCGCCTTTGTTGACACGGAACGAAACTTTGTTGAGCACGGTTTCACCGTCGACTGTCAAGCACAAGTCTTCCACTGCCAAAATCTCTTTGCCCGCTTCGCGGTCCATGGTAAACCCAACAAACGGATACCGCCGCGACGAGGCAGGCATTTCTTCCACTGTCAATTTTTCAATCAACTTTTTACGGGAAGTGGCTTGCTTGGATTTAGATTTATTCGCCGAAAAGCGTTGGATAAAGTTTTGCAATTCGCGAATTTTATCTTCCGCTTTTTTGTTTTGTTCTTTCATGATTTTTTGCATGAGTTGGCTGGACTCATACCAGAAATCGTAGTTGCCGACGTAAATTTTGATTTTGTTGTAGTCAACGTCGACAATATGTGTGCAAACGTTGTTCAGGAAGTGACGGTCGTGCGATACCACAATGACCGTGCCGACATAATCCATCAAGAAATCTTCCAACCACGCAATGGAAGCAATGTCCAAGTGGTTGGTTGGCTCGTCCAGCAAAATAATATCCGGTTGACCAAACAAAGCTTGCGCCAATAATACTTTAACTTTGTCTTTATCCGGTAAGGAAGACATGGGCTGATATAACAAATCCGTGGAAAGCCCCAATCCTTGCAGAATTTGACCCGCTTCGGTTTCGGCTTCCCAACCATTGAGTTCGGCGAACTCGCCTTCGAGTTCCGAAGCTAAAACGCCGTCTTCTTCGGTGAAATCTTCTTTAGCGTAAAGCGCGTCTTTTTGTTGCATAATCTCATACAACCGCGGATTCCCCAAAATGATGGTATCCAGCACAGTATATTCATCGTACGCGTAGTGGTCTTGTTTTAACACCGACATACGGTTCTTTTTGTCGATAATCACTTCACCGGAAGAGGGTTCCAAATCCCCCGATAAAATGCGCAAAAAGGTGGATTTACCGGCACCGTTGGCACCGATAACGCCGTAACAGTTGCCGGGGGTGAACAGCAAGTTTACGTGTGTGAATAAGTTTTGTCCGCTAAAATTAATTCCTAAATCCGATACGGTAATCATGTTTCCTCCAAGATGTCATATAATTCGCTCAATATTTTACCATGATTTTTCCAATGTTGCAAGGGTTGTTTTGCAAACTCCTGCATCATCGTGTTTACCGTAGCGGCGCGGGCGGCGTGAAACACAGGGGGGAGCAGTAGCAAATGACCGTACGCAAGATAAAAATTTACCCAGCGATTTAGCTGCTTTGCAAAAATGGTTTTGGATAGTTCAAAAATCCCTTTAAACGGCAAGGAGTAGGGTAGGAAGTATACCGCCGCCAAATACCGCAACAACCGAATTTCGGTGAATACAACAGCAAAGACCCCCAAAACAACCGCCAACAAAAGGGAAATAGCGGAAAGCACGGGATAGCTTTGTAAAAAACGATTCCAAAAAAGCAAAGCGGAGCAAGGCAGTAATGCTAATAACCAGTAACCGTACCGAGTGAGCCAAAGTCGTAATCTCCAGCGAACCGCGCGCCGGTACCCTGTTTTGAAAAAGAAAAAAAGACGTGAAAAACCAACGGCTTTTTCTTGTTTGGCGATGCCGTTATAAAACAAGGCCCTTCCTGCTTTCAAGGGGGAAAGCAACAACAAATCTGCCCACAAGAGTACCACACAACCGATAACACTTTGTTCTGTCGTGACAGTGTTTACCAAAAGAATCCACAAAAGAATCGGCAGTGCTTGGCATAACAGTATAAAACCCTCAACAGACAAAGCACTTTTCCAGTGTCCCGAAAGCAGTTTCCTTGCCTGCTTTGGGTGAATATATAAAATTTGCGACGGCATATACTATCACTCTCCAAAAAATAGTATAAGCCGCCGCTTTATATTTTAATCTATAAACTCCCTTTCCGATGGAATAGTCGCAACAGGACCTTGCGCAACCAGTCGAACGGAATTACCAAAGCCGAAACACCGGCAATTAGCAGCAGTTCATGAAATGAGAGAGCCGCCGTTCGAAACAGCGTACCGCCGTAATAAATAAGCCCGATTTGTACCAGTGTTACCACGCTCATAATCACCATAAACAACGGATTTTTGCGCAAATACGCCAGCAAATTCAGCCGATATGTTCTTGCGTTAAAACTGTTAAAAATACCGCAAAAGATAAACAAAGCAAAAAACGCCGTCATCCAGTATATCGGTGCCGTATTGTACCGAAACAGCACTTTGGAAAGGTCCATTTTCAAAAAGGCAACGCATAATGCCACGGTAAAACCGCCGGTACACAGAATTTGGTTGAGCATATAGCGATTGAGTATCGGTTCATCCCGCCGTTTTGGTGGTTCTTGTAAATATTCCGGAAGTGGCGGCTCACCGGCAAATGCCAATCCCGCTAATGTATCCATAATAATGTTTATCCACAGCATTTGCACCACGGTAACAGGTGTTTCCACACCGATAAACGGACCGATAATCGAAATTCCCACCGCGCAAAGATTCATGGTCAGTTGGAACACAATAAATTTCCGAATACTTTTAAAGATGGTTCGCCCGTATAAGATGGCCTTGACTACAGAAGAAAAATTATCATCCAAAACAACAATATCACCCGCCTGCTTGGCTACTTCGGTACCGCTTCCCATGGCAAATCCTACGTCGGCTTTTTTAAGCGCGGGTGCATCGTTGACTCCATCACCCGTCATGCCGACGACTAATCCGTTTTCTTGTGAAAGGCGAACTAGACGGCTTTTGTCGGTCGGCAACGCGCGTGAGATAACCCGTAACAGCGGCATTTTTTGTCGCAACGTTTCGTCACTTATCTTTTCCAATTCTTCTCCGCTTAACACCGCATAAGTTTTGTCGTCGGTGTCATTCAGCAAACCGGCGGCGCGGGCAATGGCGGCGGCGGTTTGCTTGCCGTCACCCGTTATCATGACGGTTTGAATCCCCGCTTGCCTAACCAATTTTACCGAACGCCGTACTTCGGGGCGCAGTTCATCACGCAATCCAACAAACCCCAGCAAAATCAAGTCGGACGGGTTTTCGCTCAGCGGTTGTGTAGAGATGGCCAACACCAATACCCGCATAGCATCGCGCTCCATTTTTTGACGAGCTGAAACAAGTGCCGATGGTAACTCGTTTAAAGGTTTGGTACTTCCCTCCTTATCTATGTATTGATTACAAATAGGCAACAATTTTTCGGCGGCACCTTTGTAAAAGGTTAGTCGAGAAAGGAGCGTGCCATCTACCATCGGTAATGTTCCCTCAATTTCGGCGGCAGACCACTTTTTTACACTGTCAAAGGGAAGGTATTTAAGGAGTGTTTCGTGGCGGTGTAAAGTTTGAAAACCGCGAATGTAATTTAGCAAGGCACGGTCGGTGGCGTTGCCGCCAATTATTTTTCCGTAAGAAAATTCGCTTTCCGTGTTGTAAAGACAAGATAATCGTACAAAATCCCACAATTTTGTTTTTTGAAGTTGGGGAAGGTGCATGTAGGTGTTGCCGATAGCATCAAGAAATTGTGTAACTTCGGGTTTCCCTTTGGTCAGCGTACCGGTTTTGTCGCTGAACAAAATATTGATACTGCCGGAAGTTTCAATACCCACCAATTTACGCACCAAGACGTTGTCTTTGAGCATGCGTCGCATATTGGAGGAAAGCACCACCGTAATCATCATGGGTAACCCCTCGGGAACGGCAACTACTACCACGGTAATAGCAAGTGTAGCGGCGTGTAACAGATTTCCTATTACGGTACCGGTGTCGCAAAACGAAGCGGCAATGTTGGCAAAAGAATACCCGTTTTCTATCACAAAACGGTGAAACAAGTCTGCAAAAGCCACAACACCCGCGGCAACAAATCCCAATTTGCTGAGTAACTTTGCCAAACCGGCAAGACGAAGCTTCAAAGGACTTTCTCTGGTTTCTTCTTGAATTTCGTTTGCAACACTGCCGTAAATTGTTGCATCACCGACCGCCGTTATCTGCATGGCACCGTTCCCTGAACAGATAACACTGCCGCGGAACAAGCGATTAATCGATGTCAGTAACGGCTCGCTTGTCTGACTGTCAGGATGTTTTTTTACTTCGTTGCTTTCGCCGTTGAGCGCGGATTGGTCAACGGTTACCTCGCCATGCAGCAAAAGACCGTCTGCGGGCACTTGTTCTCCGCTTTGTAACAAGACAAAATCACCCACTACCAAATCGTCTAGGGAAACCAAACACACCCGACCGTCACGTTTGACGCGGCATTGTACCGCACTGCTTTCCTCTTGTAACTTTTCAAAAGCCGATTCACTGCCGTATTCTGACAAAGTAGAGACCAAAGTTGCCAGCAAAACGGCAACGGCAATACCAATCGATTCATACCAGTCGTGCTGACGAAACAAAAACACAATATTAATGGCAAGCGCGGCTAACAACACTTTAATAATAGGGTCACCAAAATTACTCAAAAAATGGCCCCAAAACCCTTGCCTTTTTTTGTGAGTTAGGGAATTACTGCCATATTGTTTTCGCGATTCGTTGATTTCGCGTTCCGATAATCCTTTTTCTTTGTAGTTTTCCAATCTTGTGCCCCCCTGATGCAGGATATTTTACTATATTCATAGCCTGTACCAAATAGACCAAACGACAGATTTCGTGGATTGTTCGCTCTTTTTAGGCAAAACAAATTGCTTTTCGCATACGATATGTGACAAAAACAGCAAACAGATGGTTTTATAATGAAAACATCAATATATGGTGGTGTAGAGAGATGAAAGACACAAACAATAGTAGTTTTGGGACGGTTGCACAGAAAAACTTTATGGGAAAGGAAAAAGTAATATTCTCGTTGCTACGGTTAATTTTAGGTGTTGGAGTTGGCTTTTTGTTACCGCAAGCAACCGTATACGGCGGATTTATGCCGTTTGGTGTCGGTTTGGCGGCAGCAGTCAGCGGTGGTGCTACGTTACCGATTTTTATTGCCACTCTTGTTGGTTATGCCTTTCAGGGTGTCAGCGTTGCAATGCGCTATATTGCGGCGCTTGTTGCCGTGGCGGGTATCCGCTGGTCTGTCAGCGGATTCAAAGCTATAACGCAAACCAATATTTTCCCCGCAACCGTGGCCTTTTTAAGTACACTGATTACCGGCAGTGCCTTACTTTTGAGCGGAACCCCCGGTTTGATGGCTGCCATGACCATTATCGCCGAAAGTTTGTTGGCAGGCGGTTTTGCTTTTGCCGCGGCATACCTTTTTCAAAACAAAGGACAAGCCATGTCTTTGCCCATGCAGCTGAGTGCTTGTTTAGTGTTTGCCGTGGGGATGATGGTTCTGTTTGGAGTGGAATGGGGCGGTATTTCACCGGGGCGTATTATAGCCGCTTTTGCTGTGTTGCTCGCCGGTCGTTGCGGAAAAATCAGTGGCGGGTGCCTTATGGGTGTTTTGCTGGGAGTGGCATTGCTGCTGACCAAGCCCGAGTCTTTCTATTTGGCGCAGGTTTATGTTTTTGGCGGATTGATAGCGGCAGTATTTCACAAAAAGGGAAAATGGATAACGGCGGCAACTTTTCTGGCTGTGGTTTTGGTAATGAGCATACCCACGCATCAAGATATTACCGTTTTGATTAGTATGTATGAAGCGTTGACAGCGGCGGTATTCTTTTTGATTACACCTTTAAAAGCGGAACATTTTGTTGCGGCTGTTTTTGCCCGGAATCAACCGTCCGAAGAGGTGATTTCCGTAAGACAAAGTGCGGCATTCAAACTGGATTGTGTCGCCAAAGCCATGGCAGAGGTGGCAGGGGTAGTAGATACGGTTTCGGAACAGTTATCTTATTTGGGAGCGCCGGAACTCGGGGCGGCATACCGCGATGCTGCAAATAAGGTTTGTCGCACGTGTAAAAAGAAAATGATTTGTTGGGAAAAGAATTTTTCAAAAATCATGGATTCCCTTAATCACATAACCCCTCTATTACGTACGGGTGAAACGGTAACGGCGGAACAATTATCCGGTTATCTGAAAACCGAATGTTTGCACCAAGAAGAATTAACAAATTGTCTTACCTACGGATACCAAGATTTTTCGATACGTGAGCGTGCATTCCGCCGACTGCAAGAATTACGCAGTGTGGTTAATGACCAGTTTTCCGGAACGGCAAGTTTGTTGCAGGAACTCTCCTTGCAATTTTGCGAACCGGAGTATTCCGATACCCAAACCGAACAAAATTTACGGGATATATTTGACAAGCAGCATATTGCTTTGCATAGCATTTCTTGTCGCGTGGGCGGTAAGCAAGGCATGATTATCGAGTTGTTGTTACAGGGAAAATATCATACTAAAAATGCGGAAGCTTTTCGTCGAAAAATAGGGGAGTTGTGTGGACGTTCTTTTTCGGGACCGGTGCTGGAATATGCCGCCGGAACAACACGGGTTTCGTTTACCGAACAACACATGTTTCGCGTAGCAGTTGGTTTTTCGCAATTAGTTTGCCGTGGTGAAAAACTTTGCGGAGATGCCGTAGAATTCTTTGAAGACGGAAGCGGCAGGCACATCACCGTACTCAGTGACGGAATGGGATGCGGTGGCGGTGCAGCAGTGGACAGTGCTCTGGCGGCAGCATTAGCGGTTAGAATGTTAAAAGCCGGATTTGGGTATGAAAGTATGCTCAAAATGATTAACACCGCTATCATGGCCAAAGCAGACGACGAAAGTTTGGCAACCTTGGATATTGCCGTTATCAATTTGTTTACGGGCGATTTGGAGTTGCTAAAAGCAGGGGCGGGGGTATCGCTTCTTTATAGTAACGGCCGTGTGAGTCGTTTGGACGAATCCTCACTGCCGCTTGGTATTTTGCATGAACTGACTTTTGCACAAACCAAGGACCGTTTAGTAGACGGTGACGTGTTGTTACTTATGAGCGACGGTGTCAGCAACGACGGCGTGGAATGGGTCGAAGAATTGTTGCGGGAATATGATATTACCACGGGTGGCGTACAGGGTTTAGCACAAGTCATTGTCAATACGGCACGCGAGCGTCAAACCGATGAAAAAGGTGACGACGTGACCGTCGTTGCTTTGGCGGTACATCGTATAAAATAGCAAAATCCCCCGCAATATGCGGGGGATTTTGCTATTCATTAATTAATCAACACGACTTCGTTTTTCACCACGGTTGAAGGCACGAATATTTTCTGCTACTTCTTGCAAACACCGTACACGGGCCTCATAGGCTCCCCACGCCATGTGTGGGGTAAGGCACACATTATCCAATCCCACTATCTGCTGAAACGGATGTTCTTCGGGCAAAGGCTCGGTGGAATACACGTCAATTCCCAAGCCTCCTAAGCGACCGCCTAACACCGCGTCTGTCACCGCTTCTTCATCGATAACAGCGCCGCGTGCCACATTTACCAAAATAGCTGAAGGTTTCATTAAAGCCAATCGGTTACGATTGATGCTATCGCGCGTTTCGTCGGTGAGAGGTACGTGAACCGTTAAAATATCGGAGTTTGCGCACAAGGTGTCCAAATCTGTCACCACATAATCTTTCACAGGCGATCGTTTGCACACTAACACACGGCATCCCAAAGCTTTTGCGACTTTTGCCACTTGTGAGCCAATGTTGCCGTAGCCGTAAATACCCCATGTTTTACCGCGCAATTCGTGAAATACGGGCACCAAATGATTGGGCTTGCCGCTTTGTGTATACGCGCCGCCGTTCACAAAACGCGTAAAGGCGGGAAGATGATTGGCAAGAGATAATACCATTGCTACGGTCAGCTGTGCCACCGAATCGGTGGAATAGCCGCTTACGTTGCACACAGCAATACCGCATTTGCGGCAGTAATCCAAATCAATGTTATCCACCCCGGTTGCCGTTACGCAGATAAGTTTTACCGTATCGGTATTCGGAAAAGTTGAGGGGTTTATTTTTATCTTGTTTAATATCAAGACGTCGCAACCGGAAGCGTGTTCTGCCAGCTCTTCAGGTGCGGTCAGTGCGTACTTCCGTACCGTTCCGAACTCATCAAAAATTGAAAGGTCTAAGTCGTCGTTTAACGTAGCGGCATCCAATATGGCAATGGTCATATCAGCGCACCTTGTCTGCTACTTCTTTTAGTGCTTTGGCAATAAAATCATCCAATGTCATGGTACCGATATCGCCGTCTTTGCGAGAACGAACCGAAACCAAACCTGCCTCCGCCTCGCGTTCGCCAATGACTAACATATAGGGAACTTTTTGCATTTGCGCTTCACGAATTTTGTAACCGATTTTTTCGTTGCGCACGTCGGTTTCCGCACGGAAACCGTTGCGGCACAAGGTTTCGGTGATTTCGGCAGCTTTATCCAACATTTTTTCCGAAAGCGGTAATACACGGATTTGTTCAGGTGCTAACCACAACGGGAACGCACCGGCATATTTTTCCACCAAATAAGCAAGCGTACGCTCATAGCAACCAAGACTGGTGCGGTGGATAATATACGGACGAACTTTTTGACCGTTGTGGTCAGTGTATTCCATGTTAAATTGTTCGGCAAGCAGTTGGTCCACTTGAATGGTAACAATGGTATCTTCTTTGCCAAACACGTTTTTGTATTGAATATCCAGTTTCGGACCATAAAAGGCAGCTTCGTCAATACCGATGGTATAAGAAACACCCAAATCGTCCAAAATTTTACCCATAATACCTTGTGCTTCTTCCCATTGTTCGGGAGTGCCAATGTATTTTTCTTTGTTGTTGGGGTCCCATTGCGAGAAACGGAACGTACAATCTTCCAACATACCCACGGTATCCAAAACATATTTTGCCAATTCCAAGCAACCTTTGAACTCTTCTTCCAACTGGTCGGGACGCAGAATGAGGTGCCCTTCGGAAATCGTGAATTGCCGCACACGAATTAAACCGTGCATTTCGCCGCTGTCCTCGTTGCGGAATAAAGTGGAGGTTTCGCCCAAACGCATGGGCAAATCACGGTACGAGCGAGCGCGATTCAAAAAGACTTGATATTGGAACGGACAAGTCATCGGACGCATGGCAAAACATTCTTTGGTTTCGTCGTGCGGGTCGCCCAACACAAACATACCGTCTAAATAATGGTCCCAGTGTCCGGAAATTTTGTAAAGTTCTCGTTTAGCCATGAGCGGTGTTTTGGTCAGTTGATAGCCGCGGCGTTGTTCTTCGTCTTCAATCCAACGTTGCAACAATTGAACAATACGAGCACCTTTCGGTAATAAAATCGGCAACCCTTGTCCGATCACGTCGACGGTCGTAAACAATTCCAATTCACGGCCTAATTTGTTATGGTCTCGCTTGCGTGCTTCTTCCAATTGAGTCAAATGTTCTTCCAACAACGTCGCTTTGGGGAAAGAAACGCCATAAATACGTTGCAACATTTTGTTTTTGGAATCGCCGCGCCAATAAGCACCGGTGGCGCTCAATAATTTAACCGCCTTTACGCGACCGGTATCGGGCAAGTGGGGACCGGCGCACAAATCCACAAAATCCCCTTGACGATAAAAGGAAATTTCGGCATCGGCGGGTAAATTTTCAATTAACTCTACTTTGTAGGGTTGATTTGCCATTTCTTTCAAAGCTTCTTCGCGCGACAAAGTAAACCGTTCAATCGGCAATTCTTCTTTGGCAATTTTTTTCATTTCCGCTTCAATGGCCAACAAATCTTCCGGCGAAAAACCTTCGGAGTGGTCAAAATCATAATAGAAACCGGAATCAATCGACGGACCAATGGCTAATTTAACATCGGGATATAAGCGCATGATGGCTTGTGCCATAACATGAGAAGTAGTGTGCCAATACGCCTTTTTACCGTCAATATCGTCAAACGTCAAAATTTCCACCGTACAATCGGTTGTCAGCGGTGTGCGCAAATCGGCAACTTCGCCATCAATGCGTGCCGCGCAAGCCGCACGGTATAAATTCATGGAAATGTCACGGCATAATGCGTCTATCGTCGTATTTTCAGCAACTTCGCGAACATCGCCGCCTTTGAGAGTGATTTTTAACATACCTTGTTCTCCTTTCAAAAAACAAAACCCCGCCCCGATATAGGGGCGAGGTAAAATTACCACGCGGTTCCACCCTGATTTTGCAATACACGTACTGCACTTTGGTTGCCGATAACGGGGCAAGGGCCGTTGTCCTTTCGCTGCATAGCAGTTCCCGAACACGCTCAAGGGTGGTAAGCGGCTTGTCTTTTTTTGCATCCTTTGCAGCTACCGGATGCTCTCTGTGAAAAAATCAACAAGCGCCGTTCCTTTCAAAGCTTTATCTTATGGTATCACCGACCAAAGTTTTTGTCAAGAGAAATTGTGTGTTTATTACAGAGGTGTCCTTGTTGTTTTCATATTGACTTTATAGCAGTTTTACAATACAATAAAGAGTATCTGTAAAAGAAGAAAGAAAGGGGATATCTATAATGCTTGTTCGTAGGCTTGCCGCATTACTGACAGCGATATTTTGCTGTGTTTGTTTTTCGGGTTGCGGGATTATCAGTTCGGATGTTGAAAAGCAGTTGATTCCCCCAAAAAACGATGCCGAGCAAGAGGCAATCCAAACGGCGTTGCATCATTATCTGCGCACTGACAATTACCTGCTCAAATACCCTGCGGGCGGTGAATATCAGACACCTTTTGTTTTGCTTGAACAAGTAAATCTCCCGCCTGTTACGGCTCCTGCTGATGAGGAGGCTGTTCCTAATGCCTTGCCGTGGGAAGATATGGCGGTTGTTTTTTACCGCTTTCAAGAAGAACAATCGCTTGCGCAGGTTCACCTTCTTCAAAAGAACGTGCAGGGCGAATGGGTGTCTGTTGCCAATGTTCAGGGAAATAGCGAAGAAATTTCCGAGGTGAATTTTGCCGACGTGAACGGTGATGGTTGTCCGGAATTGATGATAGGTTGGAGTCTTTATAACAGTAACGACAAATTGCTTGGAATCTATCGTTTGGATAAACAGTTGGAGCAACTTCCCCTGCATGTTTCGTATACAAAATTATTGGTTGGTGATGTGACCAACGATTCCACGCATGATTTATTGTTGCTCAACATAGAAAGCATGCTCAACTCGGTAACGGCTTCTTTGTACTTCCACCGTGAAGGAGAATTGCGTTTACGTGCCGAAACGCTTTTAGACAGCCATGTTCTGCGATTTGGCAGAGCGGCTTTTTCGCCGCTGTCTCCTACGGTTAATGGTATATATGTGGATTGTTATAAAGACGCCAACACCACGATTACGGAACTGATATATTGGGACGGCGCGGAACTGCACGCACCGTTCAACGACAAGGAAACGGGTTTAAACAGTATCACCGCACGCGAAACCGGTTTGAGCAGCCGCGATGTTGACGGTGATGGCATGGTGGAATGGCCGGTAACAAAACGGCTACCCGGTTATGAAGATACACCGGTGAACAAAACGTTTTGGCAAACCGATTGGTTATCTTATGATTTTCGCTTGGGAACAGCGGTTCAAAAATTCAGCAGTATTGTCAATCCGTCAGATGCATATATGTTCCGCTTGCGTGAGGAATGGTCAACACAAATCCGCACGGTTTATGAGGAAGAACACCGCGTTTTACAGATTTGGTTAGCGGATGAAGACCGGCCGTTTTTGGAATTAATGACAAGCAGGCAGAACACTTTCCCCGACGGATTTACCTTCTTTGAGAAAGGTGCACAGTACTGCTATGCTTATAAAATTATCGGTGATACCATTACGGCGCAGGAAATACAATATTTATTTTCCGTTTTAGAGGAGGTGCCGCAGTGAAATATGTATTGATTTGTGAAGATGAAAAAGCCATTCGCGAATTTGTCAGCATCCATCTAAGGCATTGCGGTTACCATGTGTTGGAAGCCGCAACAGGCGAAGAAGCTTTGGATTTATACAAAAAACACGCAGACGAGATAGTTTTGGCGATTTTAGACGTTATGCTACCGCAAATGAACGGCCTGCAAGTTTGCGAATGGTTGCGTGGCCAAAACGCAGCCATGGGTATTATTATGCTGACAGCTCTTTCTCGGGAAGAAGAAAAAATCCAAGCGCTCAAATTAGGTGCCGACGATTATGTTACCAAGCCGTTTGGTCCGTCGGAATTGATGGCACGAGTGGAAGCGTTGGAACGTCGCGTATCGCACACTGCGGCAGACCGCTCTGTTTTACCGGAAGAATTAATTTCGGGGAGTTTTGTCTTGAACCTGCGTCATCGCACTCTCAAAAAATCAGAAATTCAAATCGAGCTGACACAAATTGAGTTTCAAATCATGCAATATTTTTTGGAACATCCGGGTCAACCGCTCAGTCGTTTGGAAATTCTAAAACAAGTATGGGGCGATGAAAATTACGGTGATGAAAAAATCGTAGATGTTAATATTCGTCGCTTGCGAATGAAAATCGAGCAAAATGCTTCCGAACCCCAACACCTTCAAACCGTGTGGGGAAAAGGCTACTGCTGGAAGTAACATAGAAAGGGGGATAATCATGCTGTTCAAAAAAATCACAAAACGATGGCTGATAAACGGTCTGGGTGTTGTTGTGCTGTTGCTTGTTGTATTAGAAGTGGTTATCGCCCTGATGATTCGTTCCTATTATTACCAACAAGTGCAAAACAGTTTATATACGCGTGCCAACTCCTTATCGGATATGCTTACTCTCTCTGTGGAAAATTTTGATTTCAGTTTTGAAGAAAACGCAAAGAGCTATATGGAAACATTTGCAGAGCGTGACAAAATGGAGTTCCAAATTCTCAATGCACGGGGAGACATTTTGGCAAGTTCCACCGGCTTCTTGCCGGTATCGGGTTTGTTGCCGGATTATCAGCAAGCAGTACAGTCGTTGGAAACCGAGCACAAAAAACCATGGGGTGTCTGGAACGGAAAAAACGATTTTGGTCAAAAAGTTTTTGCTTTAACCATGCTGATAACCACCGAAGATAAAACGGTAGCCGGTGCTATTCGTTTTTTAGTAGCTTTGGATTTGGTGGACAAACAAATCACCTTGATTTCCTCCGCCATGGTAGCGTTTGGTTTGGCGGTTGTGTTTTTTGTTGTGTTGTCCAGCATGTATTTTGTCAACGGTTTGCTCAAACCGTTGGTAGAGATCGGCAGTGCTGCGGAAAAAATTGTGCAAGGCGATTATTCCCACCGTATTCAAAAAACCTATAACGATGAAATCGGTGATTTATGTGATACCATCAACGCCATGGCAGAACAAGTGGAAACGTCACAACGGTTACAAAACGAATTTATTTCCTCGGTATCGCATGAACTGCGCACCCCGCTGACTGCTATTAAAGGTTGGAGTGAAACATTAAAAGAAGAAAACCAAGATGCCGATACCCGACAAAAAGGTTTGTCCATCATTCGTGATGAATCGGAACGCCTTACCGGCATGGTGGAGGAATTATTGGATTTTTCTCGTATGCAAAGTATGAGCAAAACCGTATCCTTTTCCAAAATGGACGTCTTTGCCGAAGTGGAAGAAGCCGTTTTCTTGTTGCAGGCACGTGCCAAAAAACAAGGTCTTACTTTGCGCTGCATTGAGCAGGAAAGTTTACCGCCCGTTTGGGGTAATCGTGACCGTTTGCGCCAGGTTTTTGTTAATTTGATTGATAATGCTATCAAATATTCCAAAGAAAACGGGACCGTCTATGTGAATGCTGCTCCCGTAAACGATATGGTCCAAATTATCGTCAGTGATGACGGCGTCGGCATCAAAGAAGAAGATTTACCGTTTGTTACGCAAAAATTCTATCGCGCCGATACCACACGCAAAGGTTCGGGAATCGGCCTTTCTGTGGTGAAAGATATTGTCACCTCTCACGGTGGCACATTGGATATTGAAAGCCGTTTTGGTAAAGGAACGGTTGTTACGGTCACGTTACCGATTATAAAAAATGAGGAGAATCATTACTAATGTCAAAGCAAGAATTGGCAAGTTGCTCTGCCAAAAAAACATCCATCGGCGGGCAAGCACTGATTGAAGGCGTCATGATGCGCGGCCCCCACAAAACCGCTATGGCTGTCCGTCACGTATCGGGCAATATTGTTACCGAAGAATGGGACTCTGAACTTACGGACCGTCCTCGCTTTTGGAAAATCCCCTTTTTCCGTGGTTTGTACGGTATGGTGGATTCTTTGCGCTGCGGCTATAAAGCTTTGATGCGCTCGGCAGAATTGGCGGGTTTGGAAGAAAGCGAAGAAAAACCGGTAACCAAAGGCGAAAAGGCAATGATGTCTGTCCTCATGGTTGTCAGCACGATTTTGGGTGTGGTTTTGGCACTGGGGTTGTTCATGTATTTACCGTCTTGGTTATATAACGTATTGTCCGGCGCACTGGATACCGCTTTGGATACTGAGTTTTGGAAAAACAGTGCGGTTTTGCGCGGCGTTTTTGAAGGTCTTTTGCGATTGGTATTGTTTTTGGTATATTTGATTGTCATTACCTGTATGAAAGATATTCGCCGCGTTTTTATGTACCATGGCGCCGAGCATAAAACCATTTTCTGCTACGAAAAAGGCGAGGAATTGACAGTGGAAAACGTAAAAAAGCAAAGCCGTTTTCATCCGCGTTGCGGCACCTCCTTTTTAGTGATGATGCTACTCATCGGCATCGTTATTTCTATCTGCATCCAAGTTAAAACGCTGTGGTTGCGTGTGTTGATAAAAATTGCCTTGTTACCGCTGACGGTGGGGATTGGCTATGAGTTTATCAAATTAGCCGGTAGAAAAGACAACCGTTTGGTTCGTTTCTTATCTGCCCCCGGTTTGTGGATACAACGCTTAACCACCAAAGAACCGGACGATAGCATGATAGAATGTGCTATTGCCGCTTTCGTGCCGGTCATACCGGAGGACCCCAAAGCCGATGAGTGGTAATGAAATGACAGTAAACGCTGTATTTCAACAAGTGATAGCCATTCTTACCGAAGGCGGCTGTGAAACGCCTGAATTTGACGCGCTGTGTTTGTTGGAAGATATTGGCGGTGTCGGCCGTGGAAAAGTAAAAATGCTCGGCGAAACCGCATTACCGTCGGAACGTTGTACGGCGGTGTTGTCTGCTGCCAAACGACGAGCAAGCGGAGAACCTTTACAATACCTTTTGGGAACATGGGATTTTCTAAACTTGACGCTGGAAGTGGGGGAGGGTGTACTCATTCCACGACCGGAAACCGAGTTGCTGTGCGAAACGGTGGCAGAGCAAATATCTCAAATCCCCGCTGCGAACGTGCTGGATTTATGTGCCGGAACGGGCTGCGTGGGGCTGGGAATTGCCGCTTTGTGCCCAAACGTTACGGTGACAGCGGTGGAACTGTCTGATAAAGCGTTTGAATATCTGGAACGCAATATCAAACGGTATCCCACCTTTTCAGTATCAACGAAAAAAGCAGATGTCCTTAGCGATTTTGATGCTATCGACGGTACATTTGATGCTATCGTTTCCAATCCCCCATATATTCCGGATAAGGATATGGCTGCTTTGCAACGTGAAGTACAGCATGAACCGCACATGGCTTTGGCGGCAGGGGATGGGTATCGTTTTTACCGTGCCATTACTCAACACTGGCTAACAAAACTCAAACCAAACGGTTTGCTTGCCGTAGAAATAGGTATCGATCAAGCCGAAACCGTGGAAGAAATGTTTCGTCAAGCGGGACTCCAAGATGTGGTTTCACTCAACGATTTTTCCGGTATTCCGCGTGTGGTAATCGGTACAAAATAAAAACAAATTACAATGAAATCAAACGAGAAAATATGCAAAAACTATTGATTTTTTATACAAGCGGGCGTATAATGTGAATTGTCAAAGGGGAGCGGTGCTCTCCAATTATTGAGAAAGAGGGATTTATTGTGAAAAAATTCTCTAAAGTACTGGCGCTTTTATTGGCGTTGGCATTGTTGGTAACGTGCGTGGCCGGTTGCGGCAACAAACCGCAAGGGGAAAACAAACCGGACGAAGACAAAGCGCCTGCCACCAAGGTAATTGACATTGACCTGACCGAGGAAGAGTATGCTTTCGGTGTTGATAAAAACCAACCCGAACTGCTCACCGCTGTAAATGCGTTTATCAAGAAAATCAAAGAAAACGGCAAGTTTGAAGAAATTTGCAACAAGTATTTCGGCGATGGTACGCCCACACCGGTAACTTCGGCAAAAGAAGATCCGTCCAAAGACCAACTCTTAATTGCGACAAACGCTGCTTTTGAACCGTTTGAGTTCACCGAAGGCGACAAATATCTCGGTATCGATATCGAAATTGCTGCTTTGCTCGCAGAAGAACTTGGCAAAGAACTGGTCATCTGCAACATGGACTTTGATGCTGTTTGCCTGAGCGTTGGCCAACAAAAAGCAGATATTGCTATGGCCGGTCTCACCATCAAAGAAGACCGTAAACAATATGTCAACTTCTCCGATTCCTACTACACCGCTTCGCAACGCATTATTGTCAGAGGCGAAGATACCACCTTTGACGAATGCAAAACAGCGGCAGATGTGGAAGCCATTTTAAAGACTTGCAAATCGGATTTCAAAGTCGGTGTACAAACCGGTACTACCGGTCAGTTCTATTGCGAAGGCGACGAGGATTGGGGCTTTGAGGGCTTTGGATTCGAAACAATCGGTTACAAAAACGGGTCGTTAGCTGTTCAGGATATGATTAACGGTAACCTCAACTACGTTGTTATCGACTCGGCTCCGGCTGCTTTTATTACCACAGCAATCAACAAGATGGCCTAATTCAGCGACATAACATCAACACTTTGCAAATACTTCACTGGAAACGGTGGAGTATTTGTGTTATTAAAGGACTGTGCGTATGGGTAATTTTGGTATTAAATTTGAAGCATTTTACGAAGACTTTTTTCTAAAAGGTGCTTATCATAAAATGCTCGAAGGTCTGCAAAACACGTTGCTTATTGCCGTAATGGGTTTACTTATCGGCACTGTAATCGGTATTCTGATAGCCGCCGTGCGCGTTATGCCGAAATACAAATTGGTAACCCGTATTTTGGATGGTGTGTGCAGCGTATACGTATCCTTTTTCCGTGGTACGCCAATGGTAGTGCAATTGTTGTTGTTCTACTATGTATTGTTACCTCTCATGAATATTAAACTGGCTTCCGTACCGGTTGCGGTATTGGTATTCGGTTTGAACAGCGGTGCTTATATTTCCGAAATCATGCGTGGCGGTATTTTGTCGGTAGATTCCGGCCAAATGGAGGGCGGTCGCGCCATGGGGCTGAGTTTTACGGCCACCATGATTAAAATTGTCATTCCTCAAGCCGTCAAAAACATTTTACCGACAATGGGGAATGAATTTATCACTTTAATTAAAGAAACATCCATTGTCAGTTTCGTTGGTGCTACGGATTTATATAAAGTATTTAACGAAATCGGAACCAATAACTATGAGTTTATTATTCCGTATTTGTCCATGGCACTGATATACATTGTGTTGGTTTTGCTGATTTCTCTTGGTATTCGCCTGATGGAAAGGAGATTGAGAAAAAGTGATAAGAGTATGTAATCTCCATAAAAGTTTTGGCGATTTAGAGGTGCTCAAAGGAATTGATTTAACCATTGAAAAAGGTGAAATCGTTGTAATTTTAGGTGCTTCGGGGAGCGGCAAAAGCACGCTGTTACGCTGCTTAAATTGCATGGAAGACCCCACGTCAGGGCAAGTGTTTTTCCACGATGTAGATATTGCGGATATGCGCGTAGATATTAACGTTCACCGTCAAAAAATGTGCATGGTATTCCAACATTTTAATCTTTTTAACAATAAAACGGTGTTGCAGAATTTAACGCTGGCTCCCATATATGTCGCAAAGAAAAAAGCGCGTGCCGCCAAACGAGCAAAAATGTTTGGCAAACCGTTTGACGCCGCCGATATTCGCACAACCAAAGAAATTCAATCCACGGCGGAAGCAACCGCTTTTGAACTGCTGGATAAAGTTGGTTTGAGGGACAAGGCAAACGAATATCCGTCAAAGCTCTCCGGTGGTCAAAAACAACGCGTCGCCATCGTACGTGCTTTGGCTATGAATCCCGATGTAATGTTGTTTGACGAACCCACCTCGGCACTGGACCCCGAAATGGTAGGCGAGGTTTTGGATGTTATGAAGGAACTGGCAGCCGAAGGCATGACAATGGTTGTTGTCACGCACGAAATGGGCTTTGCCCGCGAAGTGGCCGACCGCGTTTTGTTTATTGATAACGGCGTGATTGCCGAACAAGGCACACCCGAGCAAGTGTTTGGTGCCCCCAAGCATCCTCGTACGCAAGAATTCCTTTCCAAAGTTTTATAATGCAAAAAGCGGTAACTGCATTGCAGTTACCGCTTTTTTTAGGTTATTGCATGGCCTTTTCGGCAAAGGTGTTGTTAATGAGTTTATCAAACGGAGCGGTTTTTTCTAACTCACCGGCACGCTGAATTACTTCTTGCAAACGGTCAAACCCTTCTTTTGTCATCACAGGCGTTTGCGCATACGCGCCAATGTCTTTGTAACTTTGTACCGCACTGGCCAATAACGCCACGTCGGTATCCGCAAAAAACGATTGTACGCACGCAGCAATTTCATCGGCAGAATGTTCTGCTACCCATTGTTGTCCTTTGGTGACAGCATTGGTAAACCGCTGAATTAAATCGCTGTTTTCGGCAATATAACTCTTTTTGGTGAAATACGCGGTATAGGGCATCGAACCTGCTTCGGCACCGACGCTGGCAACGATGTAGCCTTTGCCTTCCATTTGAACACTGGAAGCCACCGGCTCAAACATGGTAACGTAATCACCGGTACCGCTCAAAAAAGCACCGGTCATCATATCGAATTGAATGGTGTTGTCTAGGTTGGCATCGGTATCAGGGTTCAGTCCGTTTTTTTCCATGGCATAGCGGAACGCCATATACGGAACGCCGCCTTTTCTGCCGGGCAAAATGTGGGTGTCTTTGAGTTGGCTCCAATCAAAATTCTCATTCGGCTCGCGTGCTACCAAAAAACTGCCGTCGCAAGCCGTCAGCTGGGCAAAAACCTCGGGGTAATCTTCTTTTCCGGAATTGTAAACGTAAACACTCGCTTCCGGACCTGCCAATCCAATATCCACGCTGTTGCTCAATACAGCGCTCATTACCTTGTCAGCGCCGCCGCCGTTGGATAATTCTATTTCTATGTTTTCTTCTTCAAAAAAACCTTTGGCGATGGCAACGTATTGAGGTGCATAAAAAATGCTGTGTGTTACCTCGCATACACGGACCGTATCTATCTTGTTTTCAGGTTGCTTGTCACCGCATCCAGAAAGCAGTAATACCAAAACCATTGTCAAAGCCACAAGTCCAAACAGTATTCGTTTCTTCATACAAAACCTCTCCTTATCAAACTTGCCATCCACAACACCTCAAACAACGTTGTTTGAGGTGTCGTTCAGATGTGCTGAATTAAGAACCGAAACGGGTGCGGATAAGTTGTTGGCAAAAAGAAACTCCTCGGTACATGAATGCCGCAACCACCGCTAAAATTAAAACACTGGCCATTACCAAATCCATTTGGAATACCTGACCGCCATAAACAATCAAGTACCCCAATCCTGCTTTACTTACCAAAAATTCACCGGCAATCACGCCGACCAAAGATAATCCGATGTTGATTTTTAACGAATTAAATAACGTAGGGAGATTGGCGGGCAATACCACCTTAAAAAGCACTTGCCGACGTACCGCACCAAAGGTTTGGACCATTTTAACAAGTTCCTCATCAGTGGCATGAAACCCCGATAACATTTCGAGCACGGTGACAATCAACGAGATAGCCAACGCCATCACAATAATGGCTCTGGTGCCCGCACCGGCAATCAAAATGATAACCGGCCCCAGCGCGATTTTGGGAAGACTGTTTAACACCACCAAATACGGCTCGGCAACACGGGAAACAAAGGGACTCCACCAACACAGAATACTGATGCTGAGACCCAAAAGAACACCAAGAAAAAACCCCGTCAGTGTTTCATACAAAGTTACTCCCACATGATACAACAGTCCGTTTTGCGAAGTGTTCAGTAACGTTTTTACAATGCGCGAGGGTTGGCTTACCAAAAAGGCATCAATCCACCCCAAATGAGCAGCAAATTCCCATAAAACCAATAACGATATAAGCAGTCCCCACTGCCATAGTTTAACAAAAACAGATTGACGTCGTTGTTGTTTTAGCCAAAGCACACGTTCCTTGGAAAGAAAGTGCAATTTAGGGGATTCCTTCGTTTGTTTCATCTTCGCGCAACTCCTTCCAAATGTGACTGAAATATTCCGAAAAACGAGGGTCGCTGCGGCAAGAAAGGGGAGTCCGATTGCTTTCAAACTCAATGGGTAATATCTCTTTGATATGGGCAGGACGTTTGGATAAAATCAAAACGGAATCGCCCATCGAAATGGCTTCCGGAATATCGTGAGTTACCATCAACATGGTGACGTTTTCAGCTTTTAAGATGCGATAAACGTCGTCGGTAACCGATAACCGTGTTTGAAAATCCAAAGCGCTGAAAGCCTCGTCCAACAACAGAATATTCGGATTGGCAGCCAATGTGCGAATTAACGCTACGCGCTGACGCATTCCGCCGGATAATTGGCGTGGATATTTGTTGCGAAAGTCCAAAAGTCCGTAGGTTTCAAGAAGTTTTTCAGCATGTTCTTTGGTTTGCTCACTAAGATTTCCTTGTATTTCCAACCCCAACAAAATGTTGTGCCAAATGGTGCGCCATTCAAGCAGGTTATCGCGTTGCAACATATACCCGATATGCGGTGAGATACCTTTGCTTAATTCTCCGTTTATATAAATTTCACCGTCACCGTGGGGGAGCAATCCCGCAATTAACGATAACAAAGTGCTTTTCCCGCAACCGCTGGGACCGACAATGCTGATAAACTTTCCTTGCGGCACCGAAAAGGTAATATCGGAAAAAGCTTCTACTTCACCATTTTTAGCCTGATATTTAAAACTTGCGTTACGAACGCACAAGGTATCCATCTTTACACCTTCTTTACGTTGTGAATTTGCCCTCTTTCCATTTCATGCACCAAGGTGCCAAAAAGTGCATGAAAAATTTAATAAAAACCGCTCATGTGAGCGGTTTTTTTGCGTGAAAAATAAAAAATCCCAAGTCAAATGACTTGGGATTTTGGTGGACGTTAACGGACTCGAACCGCTGACCCTTCGCACGTCAAGCGAATGCTCTACCAGCTGAGCTAAACGTCCATTGCTATTGAACGAAAGTTATTATAACGGATAAAAAGGGGCTTGTCAAGAGAAAAAACAACTTTTTTTATTCTTCTTGATGCAGGCGTTTGACCAAATAGGGGATACTACTCTCAAAATTCACGCCATACCACCGATGATTCGGGTCTTTTTCGGTTTGAAAAATGCTTTCTACCGTATAATCGGTTGCAATTTGTAGCGCCTCTTCTAACGATTTTTCGTTTACCAAAGCACCCAAACAAGTACTGGCAAACACGTCACCCGTACCGTGATACGTGACGTCAATTTTTTCTCGATAATATTCAAAAAAGCGGTTGGCTCTTGAATCATACGCCATCACACCTACCATATTCGGCTGCAAACTTATACCGGTGAGTACCGCTTTTTTGGCACCCAGGGCAGTCAAACGCCGCAAGACGTCTTGAATATACGCCTTGTCATAATTGTCTTGACGGTAGGGGATACCCAGCATATACGAAGCTTCTGTCAAATTGGGAACAATAATGTCCGCTTTGCTGCACAAATCCGCCATTGCTAAGGCAAATTCCGACGAAAAACCGGTATATAATTTCCCAAAATCGCCCATAACCGGGTCGATAAATACTAACGTGTCTTCTTTTTTGAACGTGTCAAAAAAACGGGACATTAACTGTAACTGCTCAAACGAACCCAAATATCCCGTGTAAATGGCATCAAACGTAATATCCTCTTGTTGCCAATGCTTGGCAATCGATTCAATATCTGCCGTAAGGTCGCGGAAAGTAAAATCACGAAACGCAGTATGCGTGGATAAAACCGCTGTCGGAATAACAGACGTTTCCACCCCCATTGCCGAGATAATCGGCAACGCGACCGTCAGCGAACATTTCCCGACACAAGAAATATCTTGTATTGTTACAATGCGCTTCATGCTGTGAGCCCCCTTCCATGTTGTTTATTTTATAAGAAAGCGTTTTGTTTGTCAACAAAATTGCAAAAAAGCCTTTTACTTTTTGCCAAACTATGTTATAGTAAAAGTTGTTATTATATTAAAAGAGGGGGCAGTGTGTTTGAATGGTTTTCGGTATGAAAATAAATATTTCATCAGCACTGCCGGCTACCTTCAACTAAAATCACGCCTGCAAGCGGGCATGGCAAAAGATGCTCATGTTACGCATGAAGACGGCAACTATTTTATCCGCAGTTTGTATTTTGACGATTATCTGCAAAGCGGTCTGACAGATAAAGTCGACGGTATCGAAAAACGCGAAAAATTCCGCATCCGCTTTTACGATTTGGACGATTCGTTCATTCGTTTGGAATCCAAACAAAAAATCGGTCAAATGACCAAAAAATTATCCGCCCCGCTCACCAGAGAACAAGTGGAATCCATTTGCCGTGGCGATACGTGGTGGATGTACCAAAGCGAACATCCGCTGCTTCACAACTTTTACTTAAAACACCGCACACGACTGCTTAAACCCACCGTTTTAGTGGATTATTACCGCGAAGCGTTTATCTTTAAAGATGTTCGCATCACTTTTGATAAACATATCAGCAGCGGCAGATATGCCTTGGATTTGTTCAAAAAAGATGTAGCCACCACACCGATTTTTCCATCTGACCGCATGGTGTTGGAAGTCAAATACGACGATGCCTTGCCACACGCGGTAAAACGCTTGCTTAGTGGTGTTCCCATGGCACGCAGTGCCATTTCAAAATACGAATTGTGCAGAAACATACAATAGGAGGACGTTATGAGTTTTTTAGATATGCTTAAAAACAGCGTGGTAGAACAATTCAATGTCGGTGTCTCGGTGGAAGAAATGCTTGTTTCCTTGTTACTTAGCTTTGTAACGGGATTGTTTATTTTGCTGGTGTATCGACAAACCTTTCGCGGCGTTTTGTTTTCCAAAGGTTTTGCTTTTTCACTGGTACTTCTTTGTATGGTAACCGCTGTGGTAATACGTACCATCAGTTCAGACTTGGCATTGTCGCTCGGTATGGTTGGTGCCTTGTCCATTGTTCGGTTTCGGACAGCCATCAAAGACCCGGTCGATACCATTTTCATGTTTTGGGCGATTGCCGCCGGCATCATGAACGGCGCGGGATTGTTTGTTCCGGGGGCGGTTGCCAGTTTGGCTTTGGGTTTGTTGTACTGCTTGGTTTGTGCCATTTACCGCAAAAATAAATCACCGTATTTGCTGATTGTGCGGTATGACCCTACCAAAATCACGGCTGTTAAGAAGGCGTTACACAGTCTCCCGAAATACCGTATCAAATCCCGTGTGGTTACTCGCCACGGCGGCGAAATCACGGTGGAAGTTTCGCTCAAAGATAACGAAGCCTCAATTGTAGAAGAATTGATGGCTATCGATGGAGTGGAGGACGCCAGTTTGGTCAGTTACGAAGGAGAATTTGGTTTATAATAAAAAGCACGGAAATTCCGTGCTTTTTATTATATCGCTTCCCATTCGGATTGCGCCGTTTCCCACTCGGCGAATAGAGTTTCTAATTTTTTGTTTTGTTCTTCCAAAGTGTTTGAAAGTTCCACCACTTTTTCGTAATCGGCGGCAATTTCCGGTTGCTCCAACAAAGCGCTCAGCTCAGCAATTCTGCTTTCAACGCGGCTGATTTCCTCTTCTGTGCGCCGTATGCGTGTGGCTAATTTTCGCTTTTGGGATTCTTGTTCTTTTCGTAACTTGTAGTCGTTTTCTTTAACCGGTTTTTCTGATACGGATTTTGTTTGTTGCGGTAGAATTTTTGCTTGATAATCGTCGTAGTTTCCGTCGTACGAGGTGCAGCCGTCAAGATTCAAGTGCAAAATACGCGTGGATAAACGGTTGATAAAATAGCGGTCGTGCGAAACCACAAACAACGTACCGTCATAATTTTCCAAAGCCGATTCCAGCGCCTCACGTGAGGCAATGTCCAAATGGTTTGTCGGTTCGTCTAACAACAACAAATTATCATGTGCCAACATGAGTTTCAGCAATAATAACCGTGCTTTTTCACCACCGCTTAACTGGTGGATAGGCTTGAATACTTCGTCACCGTAAAACAAAAAGGTTGCCAATGCACTTCGCAGTTCGGTTTGTGTTAAGGTGGGATATTCATCCCATAATTGGTCAATGGCTGTTTTGTCGTACGATAATTCCGATTGTAATTGGTCGTAATATCCAATGGAAATTTTACTGCCAAAATTCACATATCCGCTTTGCGGTTTAATTTGCCCTTTTAAGATACGTAAAAGCGTTGTTTTTCCGCATCCGTTGGGGCCTAAAAGGAAAACTCGTTCACCACGCCGCAACTTAAACGAAACGTCCTTAAACAACGGTTGAGCAAACCCCATAGTTACTTCACCGACTTCTGTCACATCGGTACCGCCCGTGGTGGTGGCAGAAAAACCAAACCGAATGGTCTGCGACTCTTTTTCCGGTACAATTTGGTCTGCTTTTAGGCGTTCCAATCGTTTTTCACGGCTTTCAGCGGCGCGAACGGACTTTTCGCGGTTCCATTGTTTGAGCAAAGCAATATTTTCTTCCAGTTTTTTTATTTTTCGCTGAGCAATCTTTTGATGCTTCGCGGCAATTTCTTTGTCCGTTTCTCGTTTTTCCTTGTGTGCAGAATAATTACCGTTGGTCGCATAAAAGGTTTGATTGCTGATTTCCACGGTGCGTGTTGTCACACGGTCCAAAAAGTAACGGTCGTGGGAAATAACGATAACGGCACCTGTATAAGAGCGCAAAAACCCTTCCAACCATTCTACGGCAGCAATGTCCAAATGGTTGGTGGGCTCATCCAGCAATAATAAATTGGCATCGGATAACAATAAGCAACCAATGGAGATTTTGGCACGTTGCCCACCGCTTAACGTCGAAACCGGTTGTGAAAAGGCTTCTTTACTAAACCCCAAACCGGTCAAGGTGGAGGCAATGCGACTTTGGTAATATAACCCGCCGCTTGCTTCAAAGGTTTCACGCAAACGCTGTTGCTCTTCCAACCACTCGGCGGGGGCATGGGTGACAGCTTCTAACTTGTCGTTGATTTCTTGCAACTGTTTGGAAAGGGCGATAATCGGTGCAAACACGCGTTCTACCGCTTCCCATACCGTGATATCTTCATCTTGCAAAGTGTGTTGCGCCAAATATCCCACACGCGTGTTTTTGGAAAATAAGATATCCCCGCTGTCGATGGTTTCTTCACCAATGAGCATGCGAAATAACGTGGTTTTCCCACTCCCGTTATCGCCGATCAAACCGACACGGTCATGTTCCCCCACGTCAAAAGAGCCCGCTTCAAACAAACAGCGGTCACCAAAATATTTGTTGATACGATTTACCGACAGTGCTGTCATATTAAAAGAATCCTTTAACAATTTTGTTACATAATTATAACAACTTTTTCCTTGTATGACAAGCCATTTCTTGCTATACTTAAATTTATAACAGCAAAGGAGAATTGATTATGATAAATTTTAACGAAGAAAAAATGTATCATCTTCATCTATGCCCATCCCAAGGAGCGGAGTATGCCATCATCACCGGTGATCCCGGACGGGTGGAAAGTATTGCTTCTTTGTTAGATTCTCCCGAGTTTGTGGTAAGCAATCGGGAATATACCACGTGGGCAGGTACCATCAACGGACAACGCGTGTTGGTCACTTCCCACGGTATCGGTGGTCCTTCTACCGCCATTTGCGTGGAAGAATTGTCGCGTTGCGGTGTCAAAACCCTTATTCGGGTGGGAACTTGCGGCGGCATGGCATTGCCGGTATGCGGCGGCGATGTGGTGGTAGCAACGGGTGCTATCCGTGCCGAGGGCACCTCACGCGAATATTTACCCGTTGAATTTCCTGCCGTAGCGGATTTTACCGTTACCAACGCGCTGGTCTCTGCGGCAAAAACAGCAGGGTTTACCGTGCACGCGGGTGTGGTGCAATGCAAAGATTCTTTTTACGGCCAACATTCACCCGAAAAATCGCCTGTATCCTATGCACTTCAAAACCGTTGGAATTCTTGGCTTGCCGGTGGTTGCTTAGCTTCGGAAATGGAATCCGCCACTCTTTATATTGTTGCCGCTTCGCTGGGGTTGCGTGCGGGTTGTGTGCTGCACACGGTGTGGAATCAAGAACGCCGAAAAGCAGGCTTGCCCGACACGCAATCCGAATCTACGCAAAACGCGATTGAAACAGCAATAAATGCGCTGAAAATCTTGATTAATGAGTAATTTTATGATATAATTAACAGAATATTTTAGTGGGTGGTGAGCGATTGCGAATATTAGGCATAGACCCCGGTTATGCCATTGTCGGTTGGGGTGTTGTTCAATATGAGGGCGGTCGCTTTACACCGCAAGATTTCGGTGCCGTTACCACCTTGGCCGAAACGCCGTTTTCAGAGCGCCTTCAACAAATTTATAACGACGTTCTCGCCATTATACAGCGTCTGCAACCGGACGTTTTGGCAATCGAAAAATTGTATTTCAAAAACAACCAAAAAACGGCGATTGAGGTTGCCGAGGCAAGAGGCGTTATTTTGTTGGCGGCTCAAAACAGCGGTATTCCGATTTTTGAATATACCCCTTTGCAGGTGAAAAGTGCGGTAACCGGTTTTGGACAAGCTCAAAAACCACAGGTTATGGAAATGACAAAACGGCTGTTGCGTTTGACGCAAGTCCCCAAACCGGACGACACGGCGGATGCTTTGGCTATTGCCATCTGTCACGCCCAAATGGGGGGGACGGCACTCAAACTACGTATCATGAAAGGACGATAATTTATGCTGTATAGTGTACGCGGAACGTTGCTTGTGCGCGAAGCGAATTTGGCTGTTATCGAATGCAGTGGTGTGGGGTATCAATGTTCTATCACTGTCAACACGGCACGCCAGCTTCCCAATATTGGGAGTGAAGCGATGTTGTATACCTTTTTAGCCGTACGGGAAGATGCCGTAGAACTGTTTGGTTTTGCCGACCGCAGTGAACTTACTTGTTTCAAATTACTCACCGGTGTCAGCGGTGTAGGTCCCAAGGCGGGCATTTCTATTCTATCGGAATTGTCGCCCGAACAAGTTGCCCTCGCTGTTGCCGGCGGGGATTATAAATCGCTCACGCGTGCGCAAGGCGTTGGCCCCAAACTGGCACAGCGTATTGTCTTGGAACTCAAAGATAAAATGGGATTACCTTCTGCTACCGGCGGTGTGGTGTCGATTGCCAACACTTCCTCGGCAAGTTTCACTGCTTCGGGAAATGCCGCCGAAGCAGTGAGCGCACTGACCGTATTGGGCTTTAGCGCCGGCGAAGCATCGGCAGTGGTTGCCAAATTGGACAATACTCTTTCGGTAGAAGAAATGGTTCGTCAAGCCTTAAAATCATTTGGTGGTAGGTGATAACAGTGGAAGAAATGGATTTTGAAAACCGCATCGTATCCACGGAATATTTACCGGAGGACGAAGGGGATAACCCGCTTCGTCCACGCACTCTTAATGAATATATCGGTCAGCAAAAGGTAAAAGAAAATTTGGCAGTGTTTATCGATGCTGCTAAATTGCGCAACGACACCTTGGATCACGTTTTGCTGTATGGCCCTCCCGGCTTGGGAAAGACCACGTTATCAGCAATTATCGCCCATGAATTGGGGGTTAATTTCCGTATCACTTCGGGACCGGCACTGGAACGACCGGGTGACTTAGCCGCTTTGCTTACTAACTTAGAACAAGGCGACGTGTTGTTTATTGACGAAATCCATCGACTGCCCCGCACGGTTGAAGAAATCTTGTATCCTGCTATGGAAGATTTTTCAATCGATATTATCAACGGCAAAGGGCAGGGCGCTATGTCCATTCACTTGCCGTTACCGAAATTCACGCTCATCGGTGCGACCACACGGGCGGGTCAGTTATCTGCACCGTTGCGCGACCGCTTTGGTGTCACTTGCCGACTGGAAATGTATACACCCGAGGAACTGGCACAAATTGTTTCACGCAGCGCCGATATTTTGGGAATCCCTTGCGATGCTGACGGTGCTTTGGAAATTGCCTCGCGTTCTCGAGGCACGCCGCGTATTGCTAACCGCTTGCTAAAACGTGTGCGTGACTTTGCACAAGTACTCAATAACGGTAACATTACCGTTTCTGCCGCACAAATGGCATTGGACAAGTTGGAAGTGGATGAACTGGGATTAGATATGGTCGATCGTCGCATGCTCATGACCATGATTCAAAACTACAATGGCGGTCCCGTTGGTTTGGATACCTTGGCGGCTGTGGTGGGGGAAGAATCCGTCACCATTGAAGACGTGTACGAACCATATTTGTTGCAACTTGGGTTTATCAATCGTACACCGCGTGGCCGGGTTGTTTTGCCTGCGGCATACGAACATTTAGGACTTAGTTATCAAATGACGCTGTAAAGGAAATTACTACATGAGAGCAGCAGTAAATTGGGAAGAATATGAATTGTTGGATACCACTGACGGTGAACGGCTGGAACGTTGGGGAGATTGTTTGTTAATTCGTCCCGACCCGCAAATTTTGTGGCACACCGGCAGACGTCATCCTTTGTGGAGAAAGGCGCATGCGCGATATCATCGTTCCAACACCGGCGGCGGAAAATGGGAACTTTACCGTCCGTTGCCCGATGTGTGGGATATCACCTACAAAAGCCCGGTATCCGCTTTAACCGATTTAAAATTTCATTTAAAGCCTATGGGGTTTAAACATACGGGTCTTTTTCCGGAACAAGCCGTCAACTGGGATGCTATGGCATCCATGATAGCGGGTGCTAACCGTCCTATTCGTGTACTCAATTTGTTTGGGTACACCGGTGCTGCTACGTTGGCTTGTGTGGCAGCGGGTGCGCACGTTACACACGTGGACGCGGCCAAGGGCATGGTTGCGTGGGGGCGTGAAAACGCTGTTCTTTCGGGCCTTTCCGACCGCCCCATGCGTTGGCTCGTGGACGATTGCGGAAAATTTATTCAGCGTGAACAACGCCGCGAAAACACCTACGATGCCATTATCATGGACCCGCCGTCCTATGGGCGCGGTCCGGGCGGCGAGGTTTGGAAACTGGAAGAACAAATCTACGGTTTTATCAAGGAATGTTCCGTCTTGCTGTCGGAAAAACCGTTGTTTGTGTTGGTCAATTCGTATACCACCGGTTTATCGCCGTCGGTTATGCAGTATATGTTGGGAGATATTATCACCCCGCGGTACGGTGGTTCCACTTCGGCTGATGAAATCGGCTTACCTGTCACACAAAGCGGCATGGTTTTGCCTTGCGGTGCTACTGCTGTTTGGAAAGCGAGGGATTGTCAGTGACCATGTTTTCTGTCAACGACCTTTGTTTTCGCTATGAGGAAAACGGTACCGATGAAAAAGCTGTTGTGCTTGATAACATTTCTCTCACTATCAAAAAAGGTTCATTCGTGGCGTTGCTTGGACATAACGGCTGCGGCAAATCCACCCTCGCTAAACATTTAAACGCCATGCTGTTACCGCTCGGCGGCTCTGTTTTGGTCAAAGATATGGATACCGCAAACGAGGATAATGTTTATGCCATTCGCAGTACGGTGGGGATGGTTTTGCAAAATCCCGATAACCAGTTGGTTTCCACCATCGTGGAAGAAGATGTGGCGTTTGGTCCCGAAAACTTGGGGGTTCCGCCGAAAGAAATCCGTAAGCGGGTCGATACCGCATTGCATACGGTGGATATGTACGATTACCGTTTGCACGCTTCTCACAAACTTTCAGGCGGTCAAAAACAACGTGTCGCCATTGCCGGTGTGTTGGCAATGAATCCCGAATGTATCGTGTTGGATGAGCCGACAGCTATGTTGGATCCTGTCGGCAGACGAGAAGTTTTAGACACCATTTGCCGTCTGCACCGCGAACAAGGCATAACGGTAGTGCTCATTACCCACTACATGGAAGAAGCGGTACTTGCCGACCGCGTTGTTGTGATGGAACAGGGCAAACTGGTTATGGACGGAACCCCGCGTGAGATTTTTTCACAGGCGGAAAAACTAAAAGAAATGCAGTTGGATGTTCCGCAACCAACAGAATTAGCGCATTTGCTAAACCGTGATGGCATTGCGGTACCTACGGATATTTTAACCGTCGAGGAATGTGTGGAAACACTGTCATTGCTACTCAAAAAATAAGGAAGATAATGAATGGCTCTTATTGAAACACAAAATTGTACCGTACGGTATTCCAAAGGGACACCGTTTGAAAAAGAAGCACTCACTGCGGTATCCGTTACCGTTCAGGAGGGTGAATTTCTTGGTGTCATTGGACATACCGGGTCGGGAAAATCCAGTTTTGTTCAGTTGCTTAACGGATTGCTAAAACCCGACGATGGCACTGTTTTAATCGATGGTAAAAACATTTGGGAAAATCCAAAAGAAATTCGTTCCGTTCGTTTTCAAGTAGGATTGGTTTTTCAATATCCCGAACACCAATTGTTTGAAGAAACTGTTTATAAAGATATTGCATTCGGTCCTACCAATATGGGCCTTACTGAAGCGGAGATTAAAAGGCGTGTACTCCACGCGGCACAGCGTGTCGGTTTATCGTCCGATTTGCTTGATAAAACACCGTTTGACTTGTCGGGGGGCGAAAAACGCCGTGCCGCCATTGCGGGTGTGCTGGCAATGGAACCGAAAATACTGATTTTAGATGAACCTACGGCGGGATTGGATCCTAAAGGAAGAGATATGATTTTGGATGTTGTCAGCGCCTACCGTCGCGAAAACAATGCCACCGTGCTGCTTGTATCCCACAGCATGGAAGACGTTGCCCGCGTAGCCGATAAGGTACTGGTACTCAATCACGGTCATGTGGCAATGCTTGAATCTACGAACACCATTTTCTCTCACATGGAAGAACTGGAATCTATGGGATTATCCGTGCCGGCAGTTACTAAAATTTTCAAAGAATTACGCAACCGCGGAATTGATGTTTCCAATACCGTATATACGGTAGAACAAGCACACACCATTCTCTCAAAAATCCTCAAAGGCGGTGATGGTTGTGCTGTCTGATATTACTATCGGTCAATTTTTCCCCGGAAATTCCGTGCTGCATCGCTTAGACCCGCGGGTAAAATTGGTGTTGGTATTTTCGTATATTCTCGCCGTCTTTGTACCGGACAATTGGTTAGGCCTGATTTTAGCAGTTATTTTGTTGGTAACAGCGGTGGGAATATCACACATTCCGCCTAAAGTACTTCTCAAAGGTTTAAAACCGGTTATACCGTTGTTACTCTTTACGTCGCTCATTAACATTTTTTATGTACAAGGCAAAATATTGGTAGAGTTTTGGGTTTTTAAAATCACCGCCGAAGGGATTTATACCGCTATTTTTATTGCGGTACGCATTTTATGTCTGATTGCGGCAGGCTCACTGCTTACCTATACCACGTCACCGACTTCACTCACCGATGGTCTGGAACGTGTCATGAGCCCGCTCAAAGTTTTTCGCGTTCCCGTGCACGAAATTGCCATGATGATGACGATCGCTTTGCGCTTTATCCCCACACTGATTGAGGAAACCGATAAAATTATGTCGGCGCAAAAGGCACGCGGTGCCGATATGGAAAGCGGCAATTTGTTGCAACGTGTCAAAGCGTTAATACCTGTTTTGGTACCGTTGTTTGTTTCGTCGTTCCGTCGAGCATACGATTTGGCAACCGCCATGGAATGTCGTTGTTACCACGGCGGCGAGGGGAGAACACGACTAAAACAATTCCGCATGCAAGTTGCCGATTATATAGCAGTATTTGTTATGTGCTTGCTTGTTGCACTTATGATTGCCACCAACGTATTTTTACCGGAAGTGTTGTGATAAAATGGAACAAGTGTGTTTAACAATACAATATGACGGTACGCGGTACCACGGTTGGCAAGTACAACCCAACGGCATAACCGTTCAACAAGTATTGCAAGATGCCATTGAATCGGTTACCGGTATTCGGGCTTCGCTTACCGGTTGCAGTCGTACCGATGCAGGGGTTCATGCTCATCGCTTTTATTGCACCACAGCCGCTCCGGCACGTTTGCTGCCCAAACAATTTATTAAAGCACTCAATGCTAATTTGCCCCACGATATTGCAGTGTTAGATTGCCAAGCGGTTTCGCAGGACTTTCATCCGCGATATTTTGCTACCAAAAAACGGTATGTGTATTATATTTGGAATGGGCAAGTACGCAATCCTTTTTGGCAACCCTACTCACTGCACATCCGCAATCCATTGGACGATGCGGTAATGAATGCGGCAGCAAAACAATTTGTCGGCTCTCACGATTTTTCGGCGTTTTGCTCTTCCGGCAGTGAAGTAGAGGATAAAGTGCGTACCATTTACCATGCAGATGTAAATCGTGAAGGGGACTTGTTGCGCTTCACGGTGGAAGGAAACGGCTTTTTGTATAACATGGTGCGTATCATGGTAGGTACGCTGTTGGATATCGAAAACGGTAAACTATCGCCGGAAAGTATCAATAATGCGTTAAAAAGCGGCAACCGCAACTTGGTCGGCCCTACGGCACCGGCTTGCGGCTTGTTTTTGGATGAGGTCATCTACTAATCAAAAAAGGTGGGACAGTCATGGGCAAAAAACAAAACGGGAAAACCGAAAAAGCAGTCAAAAGAAAACGTAACCCGTGGCTACGCTTGCTGGTGCGCTTATCCGTTGTTGCGGCGGTTTTGTTGTTGGGTTTCTCTGTTTGGAATAACTGGGAGAAAATTGCACCCGAATCGGTGTTGGACTGGGCAGCCGTTCGTTTTGGCGATGCGCAAGTCGGCAACGGTTTTCCCACAACAATGGCGGGTAATTCGGTTGTGGCCATGGGAGAGGTTAATCAGCATTTGGCGGTACTTACCGATACGTCTCTTGAATTTTTCAACAACACCGCTTCTCGGGTGGAAAAGCGGCAACATTCTTTTTCCAATCCGGCTTTAAAAACTGCCGGCAGATATGCTCTGACTACCGAAATCGGCGGAACACGTTTTCGTTTGGATACGCGCCGCGAGACGGTTTTGACAAAAGATTTTGAGAATCGCAGTATCTACACTTCATCCTTATTGCCATCGGGATTGGTTGCGGTGGTAACGGACAGTGCCTCGCAAAGTTACCTATGTGGCATACAAGTATTTAACGCTCGCGGAAAACAGATTTACGAGTATCAAAGTCGCCGTTATTTAATCAACAATCTTTGTTTGTATCCCTCAGGAAAAGGTTTAGCTGCGGTAGGAACATCTTCGAAAGGCGGCGCCTTAAAATCCGTTTTGTTACTTTTTGATTTCAGCAAAGACGAGCCGATAGAATACACCGGCACCGATGTGCTGTTGTTGGATGTCAACTGCTTTTCCTCGGGTACCGTGACCGCGGTGGGAGATACCCAGATGTGGGTTGTTCGCGCGGGGAAAAAGGAACTGGAAAAAACGCTGTACAACGGCTATGAACCGGCGGGTTATGCAGCCACCTCTTCTTTGGCGGGGCTGGTTTTGCGTCGCTTGGGCGGTACCGGCGAAAGCTATGTTTGGATAGTCGATGCCGGTGGCGAACTTTGGAAAAGCGAAGGGTTAGAGGGCCGATTCCGTTCTGCCTTCTGCCAAGGAAATGAACTGTTGGTACTTACCGATTCACATCTTCACACCTTTGGCAAAAAGAGTTACCAACAAAAACAAGAAGTACCGACAGATTCTTTGCTGATAACCGAATACCGAAACGCACCGTTACTGCTCACACTAAGCCATTTAGAACGGATAGACGAATAAGGAGATATAAACGATGAGTTGGATTTTAGACGGCATTATTGTTCTTTTATTGGTGATTGCTGTGGTTTTGGGTTATAAGCGCGGTTTTATCACCACTGCTGTTCAACTGGCAGGCTATGTTTTTGCCTTTTTAATTGCCATGTCACTCAGCACAACGGTTGCTGAATTTACATACGACCACTTTATCGGTGAAAAAATAACCGAAAGTGTCAGTGCTGCCTTTTCGGATAATGCAGGCTCAACCGTTTCTGAAAAGGTGGAAGGTATGTTGGAAACCTTGCCTGCTTTTTTACAAACCGCGCTTTCCGAAAACGAAGAGGTGCAAAACGCATTAACGAACATCGAAAATAAAACCGAAAACACCATCACAGCTGTTACCGAAACAGTAGTAGAACAAATTTTGCGCCCGGTTGTGGTGGCGTTGTTACGGTTTGTTATTTTCTTAATTCTTTTCTTGATACTGTTGTTAGTGGTAAAATTGTTGAGTAAATTAGTAAAACCACTTGCCAAGCTACCTTTGATTCGACAAATTGACGGCTTATTAGGCATTGTGCTCGGCGCGGTAAACGGCTGCGTTTTCTCCATTGTGGCGGTGACGGTAATGCAACTGATTATCACTGCGGGCAGCACAACCGGCCCTTTTACGGCCGAAAATTTGCAAAACAGCCTATTGGCAAGTTGGATAGCCGATATGAACCCCCTCGCTTTGATTATCAAATTTTAAGGTGATGAATTGTTTATGGGTAAAATAAAATTTGAATGGACCATTCCCAACATACTGTCACTGGTACGCCTAGCATTAATACCGGTTTTTGCCGTTTTGTATTTAAAAAGTGATACCATACCGGTGCTTGTGTATTGGGCATTGTGTGTTTTGCTTTTTTCAGGCTTAACGGATTTGTTTGATGGCATGATTGCTCGTCGTTTTAATCAAATCAGCGAAAGCGGCAAATTGCTCGATCCCATTGCCGATAAGTTAACACAAATCACAGTGTTAATTTGTGTTACGGTGCAGCACAGCGAATTGTTGCCGCTTGCGGTAATTTGTCTTATCAAAGAGACGCTGCAAGTCATCGGTGGATGGATTCTGCTTTCCAAAAAAGATATTATCCGCGGTTCACGATGGTTTGGGAAAATTTCAACAGTTTTATTTTACACGGTGATGCTTGCCATTGTTTTCTGGGAAACCATGCCGCGTGCAGTTTTGATAACTCTTATCATTTTAGTGGCGGTGTCCATGCTGTTTTCGTTTTTCAGCTATATGGCGGTTTTCTTCAAACTGAAAAACGGAACCGATACCAAAGAAAAGCAAATTGTAAATAAGGAGAACCTCGCATGATGTTATGTTCCCGTTGTAAAAAACGCCCCGCGGTTATTTTTATTTCCCGTATGGAGGGCGAAAAAAGTACAAATGACGGTTTGTGTATTACCTGTGCCAAAGAATTAGGTATCAAACCTGTCGATGATTTACTGGAAAAATTCGGAATCGGTGAAGATGAACTTGAACAAATGGACGAGCAATTCGGCGAACTGATGAATATGGAAGGCGAAGACGGCGAGGAAGGCTTTATTCCCGGCGGTGCGGCAACGTTTCCCTTTTTGCAAAATTTGTTTGGCGGTCAAATGAACGCGAATGACACACAAAATGAAGGAAAAACCGAAGAAACCGCCGAAAAAAAGTCAAAAAATAAAGAAAAACGACATAAATTTTTGGAAAATTACTGTACCAACCTTACGCAAAAAGCGCGTGATGGGCAGTTGGATGCTATCATCGGGCGTGACCGCGAAATTTACCGTGTCACACAAATTTTGTGTCGACGCAGTAAAAATAATCCGTGCCTAATCGGCGAACCCGGTGTTGGTAAAACCGCCATTGCCGAAGGTTTGGCGCAGCGTATTGCCGCCGGCACGGTTCCGTACAAATTGCAAAACAAAGAACTTCATTTGTTGGATATGACGGCTTTGGTGGCAGGCACGCAGTTCCGTGGTCAATTTGAAAGCCGCATCAAAGGTCTTATCGAAGAAGTGAAAGCGCAAGGCAATATTATTCTGTTTATTGATGAAGTTCATACGTTGGTGGGCACCGGTGACTCAGAGGGAAGTATGTCGGCGGCAAATATTTTAAAACCTGCCTTATCCCGTGGCGAAGTACAAGTCATTGGTGCGACAACGTTTAACGAATATCGTAAAAACATTGAAAAAGATGCCGCCTTGGAACGGCGTTTCCAACCGGTTAAAGTGGAAGAACCGTCCATTGAAGATACCGTTACGATGTTGTGCGGTATCAAAACGTATTACGAAGAATACCATGGCGTTACTATTGGCGATGCCATGTTGCGCCGCGCGGTAGTATTGTCGGAACGCTATATTACCGACCGCTTCTTACCCGACAAGGCAATCGATTTGCTGGATGAAGCCTGCGCTGTAACTGCTTTGCAAAACAAAAAGGCAGACGATTATGCCAAATTGCTGGTAAAGGCAGAAGCCTTGCGTGCCGAAGAGACCGAACTTATGAGCAACGAAACGGTGGATTATGAAAAACTGGCGAACGTACGCGCCGAGTTAATGAAAGCAGAGCAGGAGATTGAGGTCATTCGTCCCGCCGCTGTTTCGGCACCGCTTAAAGAAGAGCATTTAGCAAAAGTAATAGAACTATGGACGGGAATTCCCGCAGCAAAAGTACAAGAAAACGAACTGGCTAAATTGTCAGATTTGGAAAAAGAATTGCGAGCCCACATCATCGGGCAAGAGGAAGCTGTGTCGTTGGTAGCAGCGGCAGTGCGTCGCAGTCGCGTGCAAATCAGTCCGCGTCGCCGTCCTGCATCGTTTATCTTTGTTGGTCCCACAGGTGTGGGGAAAACGGAGTTGGTAAAGGTTTTGGCATCGCAGTTGTTTGACACGCCCGAAACGCTGATTCGTTTGGATATGTCGGAATTTATGGAAAAGCATGCGGTGTCGCGTATTATCGGTTCGCCCCCCGGCTATGTCGGTTATGACGAAGCGGGGCAGTTGACCGAAAAGGTGCGCCGCAAACCGTATTCCGTCATTTTGCTCGACGAAATCGAAAAAGCTCATCCCGACGTTTTAAATATTTTGCTCCAAATTTTGGATGAAGGTCGTGTCACCGATGCGCACGGTCGTGTGGTCAACTTTGAAAATACGGTGATTGTGATGACATCCAACGCAGGAAGTCAGTTCCAAGAAAACTTGATGGGATTTGGCAAAACCGATGCGCAAGCCTCGCGCGATAAAGCAACCAAAGCGCTCTCGGAGTTTTTACGTCCGGAATTTATCAGCCGTGTGGATGAAGTTGTGTATTTTGCGCCGTTATCGAGGGAGCATTACCAAACGATTGCCGAACTCATGTTGCAAGAATTGGTATTACCTCTTGCCGAACGTGGCATTACTTTTTCTTGGGCAGCGGAGGTTCCAACTTATTTGGCAAACAAAGCTTACGGCGGAAAGCGCGGTGCCCGTGATTTGCGCAATGCGATTCGCCGTGAGGTAGAGGATGTTGTTACTATGTATATTGTGGAGCATTGTGACGAACCGCTAACAGCAGTAACGTTACAAATCAAAGACGAAAAAATACAACTGGTCACCCAATAAACAAAAAGAAAGCACCGAACAAGATACCTTGTTCGGTGCTTTCTTTGTATCCTATCAAATTCTGTAAATACTGGAAGGGTTGGTAATATTTTTGCTGGAATTGGCAATGAGTTCTTCTGCCGCTTTGGGATCCTCTACACTTAAAATCATCAAGGCTTTGCCTTTCTCATGCGAAACGCAAGCGTACATATATTTGATTTCCACGTGATTATCGGTAAGGACGGAAAGAGCCTCATAAAATCCGCCGGGACGGTCTTCAATTGCTACTGCCAGCACGGTGGTAACTTTGCCGATGACACCATGGTCTGACAAGGCCTCCTTTGCCTTGTGCGGGTCGGTGACAATCATCCGCAAAACACCGTATTCATCCGTATCGGCCAAGGACAATGCCGAAATGTCAATGTTGTTTTGTGCCAATACTTCGGCAATTTCGGAAAGTCGCCCTTTTTTGTTTTCAATAAAAACAGAGATTTGTTCTACTAACATGCTCTAAACCCTCCTTTATAATTTACGCAAATCAATGACACGTTTAGCTTTTCCTTCGCTGCGTGCAATGGTTTTAGGATTGACCAAGTGAACACGAACACCAAGACCCAAGGCAGAACGTAATTTTTCGGTGATGGCTTTTTCGGTTTTGGTGATGCTCTTTAAGTCGTCTGTGAACATGCTTTCGCTCATTTCCACATCTAAATCAAATGTGTCGGTATTGTTCACACGGTCAATTTTGATAACGTAGTTAGGTGTGATTTCGTCACCGCCAAAAGCTAGCAACACCTCTTCAATCTGTGAGGGAAAGACGTTGACACCGCGAATAATCAGCATGTCATCGCTTCTGCCGCTTGGTTTGTTCATGCGGATATGCGTTCGACCGCACTTGCAAGGGGCATATTCCAAAGAACAGATATCCCTTGTGCGATAACGAATGACAGGAAACCCTTCTTTGGAAATGGTGGTAAACACCAATTCGCCCGTGCTGCCTTCGGGGAGTACCTCGCCGGTATCGGGGTCGATGATTTCGGCAATAAAATTATCTTCCCAAATATGCATGCCGCATTGGTATTCACATTCACACGAAACGCCGGGACCGAGTATTTCGGAAAGACCGTAAATGTCATACGCTTTAATACCCAGTTTTTCTTCGATTTCACGGCGCATACTTTCACTCCACGGTTCGGCACCAAAGACGCCGACTTTAAGGGAAAGCTGGTCTTTTACACCGGCTTTTTCTATTTCTTCCGCCAAATACATGGCATAAGAGGGGGTACAGCAAATGGCGGTGGCTTTAAAGTCTACCATGGTTTGAATTTGCAAACTGGTGTTACCCGATGAAATCGGAATAACGGTAGCACCGATTTTTTCAATACCGGTATGCAAACCGAAACCACCCGTAAACAAACCATAACCAAAGGCAACTTGGAAAATATCTTTTTCAGAAAGGCCAATGGCTTTAAGCATGCGAGCAACACAGTCGCTCCACATTTCAAGGTCATTGTCGGTATATCCTACAACAATGCGCTTACCTGTGGTACCGCTGGATGCGTGAACACGACGAATCTTTTCAAGTGGTTCGGCAAACAATCCATAGGGATAGTAATCTCGCAAATCTTGTTTGTACGAAAACGGCAATTTGGCAAGGTCTTCCACACCGTGGATATCTTCGGGTTTCAATCCTTTTTCATCCATACGGTTACGAAAACACTCGACGCGTTCGTACATTCTCTTGACTTGCCAAACCAGTCGCTCACTTTGTAATTTTTTGATGTCGTCGCGTGGAAGAGTTTCTATTTCGGGGTGTAGCATAGGCATGGGAGTTCATCCTTTCTTATTTTTTTCGTTTGCCTAAACTTAAAATGATGCCAAGCGCAACCGACAATGCCGCAGCCATCATCACTTGGTATTCTGCGGGTAATAAAAAGGTGACGGTATGTGCCGGTATCCAAAACAGCGGAACGGTTTTAAAAAGGGTAAAACCCACAAAGTTGGTCCAATTAATACCCGTGATTACCGTTGGCAAAGATGCTTTTTCTTTTGAAGCTTTCACTTCAAGCACTTTGTCGGTGCATTTGTGAACTGCCATAAAGGTGGGACCAAAAGTGGTGTTCATAATAACGCTGGTATAAAACGCTTTTAGGAAGATGCTGTTTCCACCGGGCAAGAGAGATTGTGACATCATAGAGATAACAGCGGAGGAATACACCTTCATCATAAATGTTATCCAAACACCGATAATCCCCCAAATAACAAATCGCCATACCACTTTTACGGGAGATGTTGGTGTTTTATTGGCAATAGTTGCGGCAAGCAATTCACCGGCAGTGGCAAGCAAAGCAAATTTGACAAATCCCATACCGTAGGGGTAAGCCGAGGAAAGTGATTTGAAAATCTCGCGACTTGGTTGGATAACCAGTACCGCCGCAAAAGCACCGATGGCAAAAACAATATAAAAAACAATGAAAAACTTTTTAAAAGACGGTTTCATACTGTCATCCTTTGTAAGTGTAACCAAGCTCAAATGCTTTCAAATTCAAATCCAAGAACTTTTCGGGAACGGTTTGCTTGATAACCTCAATCCATGTTTCTTTATCAATATTTGTGCTTTGCGCCAAAATGCCGATTAACACCACGTTTACCGCTTTTGGAGAACCTGCCTGCAAACTGAGTGCCAAGGCGTCCACCGCGGTGACGTCGGTTACCTGTGATAATTTGTCCACGATGTCTTGCGGATAGGCGGCAACACCGGTAATGACGGGCATGGGAGCAATGGCACGGTCATTCAAAATGATTTTGCCATCTTTTTTCAAAAAGGGGAGAGCGCGCAACGCTTCCAAGCGTTCAAAAGCTAAGATAATATCGGCTTCGCCTTTGTCAATGATGGGCGAATAAACAGTTTCGCCGTATTTGACATACGTCACCACACTGCCGCCACGTTGGCTCATACCGTGTACTTCCGAAACTTTAACATCGTATCCCGCGCGGATAACGGCATTGCCAAGGATACGACTGGCTAAAAGGGTTCCTTGACCGCCGACACCGACAATCATAATATTTTTAGTAGTCATTATTTTTCCTCCTTGCCAATGGCATTAAAGGGGCAAACACCGATGCAAAGGCCGCAACCGTTGCACTGGGTGGGGTCAATGGTTGCTTTGCCGTTTTCAAAAACAATGGCAGGACAACCAAGCTTCATGCATTTTTTACATCCGCGACAAGCGTCGTGAGAAACTTCGCAGTGACCGCTATATTTAACAGTTTTGAGCAACGCGCACGGGCGGGAAGCGATGATAACCGACGGCTCGTCAGCTTCCAACTCCTCTTTGACAGCCTTTTCAAAACCGATCAAGTCAAACGGGTCTTCCACACGCACGCGGTCAACGCCCACAGCGTGACACAATGCCTCCAAATCGACTTGACGGGTGGGTTCTTTGCGAATGGTGAGTCCCGTGGTCGGGTTATCTTGGTGACCGGTCATACCGGTAATGGAGTTGTCCAAAATGATAACCGTGTTGTTCCCTTTGTTGTAGACAATGTCGATCAAACCGGTGATGCCGGAGTGAATAAAGGTTGAGTCACCAATTACCGAAACCAATTTTTTGGAAAAGTCTTTACCTCTGGCTTTCACCATGCCGTGTGCGGCACTGACCGAGGCTCCCATGCAAATGGTGGTGTCCACGCTCGAAAGCGGAGCAACGGCGCCAAGCGTATAGCACCCAATATCGCCGGAAACGGTAACGCCGAGTTTGGAAAGGACGTAGAAGGTGCCGCGGTGCGGACAACCGGCACACATTACCGGAGGGCGCATGGGTACTTGTTCATTCAAAGAGAAAACATCGGCTGTTTTTTTGAGCACAACGTTTCGGATTTGATTTTGGCTGTATTCGCCAAGCAGCGAAAATTCGTCTTTTCCTTTTACCGTAATGCCGAGCGCCTTGACAAACTCTTCGATAAAGGGGTCGAGTTCTTCCAAAACGTACAATTCATCCACGCTGTTAGCAAACTCGGTAATGAGTTTTTTAGGCAGGGGATAGACCAAACCTAATTTTAAGTAATTGACGGTATCTCCCAAAGCCTCTTTGGCATACATGTAAGAAATACCGGAAGTAATGACACCGATTTTACTGCCGTTATCCTCGATATAGTTGAGTGCGCTAGTCTCAGCAAACTCGGTCAAAGCCACTTCGCGCTTTTCAACTTCGACGTGCTTTAACACGGCGTTCGCGGGCATCATAACGTTCTTTCGAATGTCTTTTTTATACGGTTTTACATCATTTTGTTGCGGGTCGCACAATTCCACCATGCTTTGCGAGTGCGAAACACGGGTGGAAAGACGCACAAAAAACGGAACATCAAATTGTTCACTCAATTCAAAGGCAAGTTTGGTAAATTCTTTACATTCCGCAGAATCCGACGGTTCAAGCATCGGTATTTTAGAGGCTTTCGCATAGTGCCGAGAATCTTGTTCGTTTTGCGAAGAGTGCATACCGGGGTCATCTGCTACGCACAGTACCAAACCACCGTTTACGCCTATGTAACTAACTGTAAAAACGGGGTCTGCCATGACGTTGAGCCCCACGTGTTTCATGCAACTCATGGCGCGTCCGCCGGCAATGGAAGCACCGATGGCGGTTTCTGCCGCCACTTTTTCATTGGGCGCCCATTCCACGTAAACGTCTTTGTATTGTACCATAGCTTCGGTGATTTCGGTGCTGGGTGTGCCGGGGTAGGAGGATACGACGTGTACTCCTGCTTCATAAGCACCACGGGCAACTGCATCGTTGCCAAGCATTAATTTTTTCATCATAAATAGCCTCGCTTTTATAATTCGTTTTCTTTCGCTACAAGTCCTTCGGCACTGTATAATTTACGCAGTTTCGGTTTTTCAATTTTGCCGGTGGGGTTTCTGGGAACATCAGCAAAAATAATTTTCCGCGGGCGTTTGTAGCGGGGAAGGTCCAAACAAAAATCAGTAACGTCTTCTTCTGTCAGGGTGCAACCGTCTTTGACTTGGATAACCGCTGCGGCAATTTCGCCCAAACGGCGGTCGGCAAGACCAATCACTGCTGCATCGCTGATATTATCGTGTTTGCGCAGAAAATCTTCAATTTGAACGGGATAAATGTTTTCTCCGCCCGAGATAATCACGTCTTTTTTGCGGTCGACAAGGTAGATAAAGCCTTTGTCGTCTTCGGTTGCCATGTCACCGGTGAAGAGCCAACCGTTTTCCAAAACCTCGTTGGTTGCTTCTTCATCTTTGTAATAGCATTTCATGACACCATCGCCTTTGACAGCGAGTTCGCCCACTTCGTTTTTGCCAAGCGGTTTACGATGCTCGTCCACAATCATGGTTTGCCAACCGTAACCCGCTTTGCCGATGGCGCCGACGCGGTCAATGTTTTCCAGCCCCAAATGCACACAACCGGGACCAATGGATTCGCTCAGTCCGTAGTTGGTATCATACTGGTGATGGGGGAAAATTGTTTTCCAACGTTTGATAAGGCTGGGGGGAACAGGCTGAGCACCAATGTGCATTAAGCGCCATTTCGAAAGGTCGTAATCGGTAATATCAATTTCTCCGCGGTCAATAGCATCCAAAATATCTTGCGCCCACGGCACCAACAACCAAACAATGGTGCATTTTTCTTCCGAAGCGGCATCCAGTATCCATTTCGGCTCCGTACCTTTGAGCAAAACGGCTTTGCCGCCCACCATCAAACTGCCAAACCAGTGCATTTTTGCACCGGTGTGATACAGCGGCGGAATGCACAAAAACACATCGTCTTTGGTTTGACCGTGGTGGTTTTGTTCGGTTTGTGCGGAGTGCATCAATGCTTTGTGCGTATGTAAGATAGCTTTGGGAAATCCTGTGGTACCCGACGAAAAATAAATGGCGGCATCATCGTTATCTTGCAGTCTGATTTTGGGATTTTTGGAACTGCAATAGGTGACTAATTTATCGTAACTTTCGGCATAAGCGGGACAATCCTCACCAACGTATATCCACATCTTAATCTTTTTGACTTTGTGGCAAATTTCTTCCACACGGCCAACAAATTCCGGCCCAAACACAATGTATTCGGCATCGGCTTTTTCTAAACAATATTTGATTTCGTCAGAAGTGTATCGGAAGTTAAGGGGCACAGCAATGGCACCGCATTTGAGAATGCCAAAATAGATAGGCAACCATTCCAAACAGTTCATCAGCAAAACGGCGACTTTTTCACCTTTTTTGATACCGCGTGATAACAGCAAGTTAGCAAACCGATTGGAGCGTTTTTCAAACTCGCCCCACGTAATCTCGTGGCGATACGTTTCCGCGGCAGTGGCTTGCATAAGCGAAAATTCACGCCATGTCATATTTTTATTGTTTTCGAGTTTAGGGTTGATTTCTACCAAACTGACGTCATTGGGGTAAAAATCGGCGTTTTTGGTGAGAATGTCGGTAATAGGCATAAGGCATTTCCTTTCTTTTTCAGGGAACAAAAAAGCCCCCTGAACGACTGTCAGAGGGCGGGAAAACCGCGGTACCACCTCAATTTATCTTCCCCTCGCGGGAAAAACCTTGCAAGTGAAAAGAAGTCACTTAAAGGCTGTAACGTGCCTTTGCTACGGCGGCTCTTTATCCACGTTGGGACCACCAAGCCGCAACTGACGAAAGGGTAATTCGTTTTATAGCGTCCGCCGTTTCGCACCATCCAACGGCTCTCTAAGGATACGTGTTATAAAACTACTGTGCTTTCGCTGAAACGTTATTAAAATTCTTTCAAAAATTATACTATAAACCATTAGTTTTTTCAAGTCTTTTTTGTAAAAACCACTGCCTTTTGACAAAATTTACTTGTTGAGTAAATAAAAACCGATGTTAAGGTAGGTGGCAAACAAAATCCAAAGCAGATAAGGAATCATCAAATAAAACGCAGGGGGTGAAATTTTACGAAATCCTGCCATGGTGAGTGCTACTAACGCCACTAACAGTAAAATCCAAAAGAAAGCGAACAAACGCCATTCCAAACCAAAGAAGAATACCGGCCACAAGACGTTTACCACAACTTGTAACAAATATAATCGCAAGGATGCACCGCGGTCAATGTCGTTGCTGACAAAGACCAAATATGCGGCAACAGACATGGCGGTATACAGTAACGTCCACACAACCGGGAAGAGCCATGCCGGCGGTGTCAGCGGTGGTTTGTTCAGTTCATCCAAATTAAAACCGCCGCTCAGCAACGTACCGAGTCCTGCCAGAATGAAGGTGTAGAGCAAAAAGAACAATAACACCTTCCAATCAATTTTTTTAACGTTCATTTCATCATCTCCTTGATAGATAGTATTCCCTTGGAACAAGGAATATGATGACAAAAAACGCTGTCGGGATAACCACAACAGCGTTTTAAAAAAATTATAATGATTTTGCCAATTCTTTTATGTACGCGGCGAAATCTGCACCGACTTCCGCGTGCTTTAAAGCAACTTCACAAGTAGCTTGTAGGATACCCAGTTTGTTGCCCATATCGTAGCGTTTACCGGTAAAGTCGACACCGGTCATGCCCACCGAGCGAGATAACGTTTTCATGGCATCGGTCAACTGAATTTCGCCGCCTGCGCCGGGAGGGGTGTTATCCAAAATATCAAAAATTTCCGGCGGTAACACGCATCGTCCCAAAATGGAGAACAAGGACAAAAATTCGTTTGGTTTGGGTTTTTCTACCATATCGGTAACCGAATACAAATTATCGTGTAATAACGAAACAGCCAAGCTGGAATATTTCACAATTTGTTCGGGAGTGACTTCTTTGATGCCGACAACGCCTTTGCCAAATTCTTCGTAAGCGCGGCACAATTGCGCACAAGCAGGGTCTTCGCCAATGATGACGTCATCCCCGTATAGCACGGCAAACGGTTCATTGCCTACAAAAGAGCGAGCGCAACCGATGGCATGGCCCAGTCCTTTGGTTTCCTTTTGGCGAATAAAGGTGATGTTAGCCATGTTGTTGATGCGATTCAAATCTTCCAAAACCGAAAGACGGCCGCCTGCTTCCAAACGTTGTTCCAATTCGATGTTGTGGTCAAAATGGTCTTCAATGATGCCTTTGCCGCGGTTGGTGATGATTAAAATATCGGTAATACCCGATGCCACCGCTTCTTCTACAATATATTGAATCGCGGGTTTGTCAACAATGGGTAGCATTTCTTTGGGCATGGCTTTGGAAGCGGGTAACACCCGTGTTCCTAGTCCTGCGGCGGGAATAACGGCCTTTGTGATACGTTGTGACATGGTAAAAGCACTCCTTTTTTTATATAAATAAAAGTAAAATGTAATAGGCAAATAAGGATAACAATTCCGGCAACACAGCCAGAGCAAACGAAACGCCGTCGTTTGTCAATGTTTTTTGAGTGTAAGAAAGCGTGGGGTTTTCTTTGTTTTTTTTGGCTTTGCGTAAAACGGTTTTTAAATACAAATAATTACCGAACATGCCAATCAAAATACGTACCGTTAAAACCAACAAGGATAACAGCAAACAAATCCAAATCACAATTTGTGCTTCCGGTTTTGCTAATAATTGTTCCATAGCAGCCACCAAAGCATCGGGAGTGGACACGTTTGTCGGAAAATTCAGATGAGCAAATAAAGTGTCGTTAAGTACGGTAGTTGCGGTAAAAAACAAAAAGGAAAGAATACCCCACAGTATGTTTTTGCGGTACAACAGCCAATTATATGGCAACAAAAACGACATCCAATTCCACGAAAGCTTGGAACCGCCGTGTGTCATGTTATAAAAGCGGGGGAGATAATATGCTGAATTAGGTCCCACCACCTGAGCAACTTCATCAACCGTGAATTCGCCGATATGCTCGTGGCGGGGAACACCGCCGTATGGGTCGTTAAACGGCATTTTAAATCCCACAAAATCACCTTGCATGGGAGGCGTATATTGGCCTATCGGCGGTTGTTGGGGAGTAGCTTTTTGGTCGGACCAATCTTCCGTTTCAAAATCTTTACCGCAATGGGAACAAAATTCTGCAAACTCGGGATTTTGTTTTCCGCATGCGGGGCATTTTTTTGTATGTTCGTTTTCGGATTTTGCAGAGGAAGCGTTACCCTGCGCCCATTGGCGTTCGGTACCGTGGTCGGCGGCAAAATGGCAATGTCCCTCACTCTTCCAACAAGCGCGGTGATGCGGTGCACCACATTCGGGACAAGTGACAATATCGTCTTGTTCTCCAAAATGTTCGTGGCAAACGGGACACGATTGCCCTTCGTAAAAAAACATACGGGTTCCTCACAACTTTCATAAAGAATGGTTTATTATTACAAAATTATAACGCTTTTCTTCTTGTTTCGCAACCGCTTTCGTAAACGTTTATAAAAAATTAAAGAATGTGTTGCATACATACTGCTTTTTTGTTGCATAAGCGTCTAATTTTTTCTTGACACTTTTTGAAAGATGTGATATAGTAATTGAGCACTCAAATGCTGGTGTAGCTCAGCCGGTAGAGCAGCTGATTTGTAATCAGCAGGTCGGGGGTTCGAATCCGTCCACCAGCTCCAAAAATCCCGTTCACGTAAGTGGACGGGATTTTTACTTATTACTTCTTACCTCTTCACTCGTACCTTAAAAAAGTCTTTGGGGCTTTGGAAAGTAATAAATAATAAGTGTTGCGATTTCTCCAAAAACAACACCGCCAAGTCGTATGACTTGGCGATGTTTTGTTATTTGCTTTGTGTATATTTTTTAATCGCAGCAAACGATTCGTCGCTGATAACGTGCTCAATTTTACACGCATCTTCCGCTGCGATTTTTTCGTCCACACCGAGCCGCATTAACGCGTCGCTCAAAATGGTGT
>JAZNKF010000067.1:0-9450 GCA_045578425.1 Acutalibacteraceae bacterium | reverse complement strand
GATTGTGGCGGCAATGGATGCACGTTGTTCACAAATTTATACCGCATTGTTTTCTTTGAAAGACGGCGAGGTTACTCGCCTGACTCCCGATGAAGCGTTGCCCATGACCGCAGTAAAAGACCGATTGTTGGCAAACTCCGGTCCCATCCTTTTGGTTGGTGACGGTGCTGTGTTATGTTATGAACATTGGCATGAGGACGTGCCGAATTTGTGGTTAGCGCCGCCGGCTTTACGGTACCAACACGCTGTTGGCACAGCGATCGCAGCGGTTACAGCTATACAACGAGATAATGTTATCACTGCGGCGGAATTGATGCCTGCTTATTTACGTTTACCGCAAGCGGAACGCGAATTGCGCAGCAGACAACAGCAACAATAAAAACTTAGGAAGTTCAGTAATATTTTAGGAGGGTATTATTATGCCAAACAAACCGTTTATTGCAGACCATCCGCTTATCCAGCACAAAGTCACGTTGCTGCGCGACAAAAACACCAGTTCCAAGCAATTTCGGGAATTGATTCAAGAAATTACCGAACTGATGGTTTATGAATCGACTCGCGATTTGCCGATGTGCGAAGTGGAAGTGGAAACGCCGCTTGCCAAAACTACCGGCAAGCAAATTGCGGGTAGGAAATTGGCGTTTGTACCGATTTTACGTGCGGGTTTAGGTATGGTAGATGGCGCGGTGGAATTGGTTCCTTCTGCTCGCGTGGGACACATTGGCTTATACCGTGACGAAACTACGTTAAAACCCGTGGAATATTATTGTAAATTGCCGGGTGATATTCAAGAACGCGAGGTAATTGTGCTGGATCCCATGCTTGCTACCGGCGGTTCTGCTGTGGATGCGATTGGACAAATTAAAAAACGCGGTCCCAAGAGCATTAAGTTTATGTGTATTATTGCGGCACCCGAAGGATTGAAAACCTTGCAAGAAGCACATCCCGACGTGCAGATTTATTGCGCATCGTTGGATAAATGCTTGAATGAAAACGGATATATTGTTCCCGGTCTTGGCGATGCCGGCGACCGTATTTTCGGAACAAAATAAACATTGGTGTTGTTCTGCCAAATAGTTGGCAGGTGTAATATTGACAACCATCAAGGAGGAAAAGTTATGTCGAAAAACAGATATAAAGGCGATTACCCTGTGATTGGTATTCGCCCTGTGGTTGACGGTAGACGTGGCCCGATGAAACTTCGCGAAAGTTTGGAACCGCAAGTATGGGCACTTGCTAACGCTGCCAAAAAATTATTGGAAGAAAATTTGTTTTATTCCAACGGTGACCCCGTAAAAGTTGTTATGGCGGATACCACCATCGGTCGTGTTGCGGAAACCGCCGCGTGCGCAGATAAGTTCAGAAAAGAAGGCGTCGATATTACACTTTCGGTAACGCCTTGCTGGTGCTACGGCTCGGAAACAATGGATATGGATCCGAACACAATTAAAGGTGTTTGGGGCTTCAACGGTACCGAACGTCCCGGCGCTGTCTATTTAGCGGCTGTTTTGGCTTCTCATGCACAAAAAGGTTTGCCTGCTTTTGGTATTTATGGTCATGAAGTGCAAGATACCGATATGGTAAACACGATTCCCGAAGATGTAAAAGAAAAACTGTTGCGTTTCGGCAGATGCGCTGTTGCTGTGGCTACCATGCGTGGCAAATCCTATTTGCAAATCGGTTCGCAATGCATGGGTATTGGCGGTTCCATTATGGACCAAGATTTCATGGAAGAATATTTCGGTATGCGTGTCGAATCCGTTGACGAAGTTGAAATTCTTCGTCGTATGGAAGAAGGCATTTACAACGAAGAAGAATATCAAAAAGCTCTTGCATGGACCAAAGAACACTGCAAAATGGGCAGAGATGATAATCCGGATTTTGTCAGATTCTCGGATGAAGAAAAAGAAAAACAATGGGAATTCACTGTCAAAATGTATTGCATCATCAAGGATTTGATGGCGGGTAACGAAAATTTGCCCGAGGGTTGCGAAGAAGAAATGGTCGGTCACAATGCCATTGTGGGTGGTTTCCAAGGTCAACGTCAATGGACAGACCATTGGCCCAACTGTGACTACCCCGAAGCACTTTTAAGCTCCTCGTTTGACTTCCAAGGTGCCAGAGAACCCTACACGTTGGCAACAGAAAACGATGTGCTCAACGGTATGGGTATGCTGTTTATGCGCTTGTTGACGCACCGTGCACAAATTTTTGCCGACGTTCGTACTTACTGGTCGCCAGAGGCAACCAAACGTGTTACTGGATACGATTTAGAAGGTAAAGCCAAAGAAAGTGACGGTATCATCCACTTGCTCAACTCCGGTGCTGCTTGCTTGGATGCTTCGGGTGTTTGCACCGATGAAAACGGTAACGCCATTATGAAAAAATGGTGGGAAGTCACCGATGAAGATATCAAGAAGATGACCGACGCTACCGTTTGGTGCGAAGCAGGTTTCGATAACTTCCGTGGCGGCGGATTTTCCAGCCACTTCACCACGTATGCTGAAATGCCTTGCACCATGATTCGCTTGAACTTGGTCAAAGGTTTAGGCCCGGTTCTTCAAATTGCCGAAGGTTGGACCGTAAATCTTCCCAAAGAAGTTTCGGATACTCTTATGGAACGCACCAACCCGACATGGCCCTGCACATGGTTTGCTCCTCGTTGCGACGGCAAAGAGGGCAGCCCTTTCAAAACGGCTTATGACGTTATGAACAATTGGGGTGCTAACCACGGTGCGATTTCGTATGGACATATTGGCGCGGACCTTATCACCATGTGCTCTATGCTCAGAATTCCTGTGTGTATGCATAACGTTCCCGAAGATGACATTTTCCGTCCCGCTGCTTGGAACGCTTTTGGTATGGACAAAGAAGGCCAAGATTACAGAGCTTGCGCCACCTATGGTCCTCAATTTAAAAAATAATGAAACCTGAAAAAGCGGAGATGTCTTTCAAAGACATCTCCGCTTTTAATAAAAATTGCTTGCTTTTTTCGGCTCACATGCTATAATAATCACATTGGAGGCGACTTTATGAGCGATATTTCGGCAATTGATGCAAACTTTAAAGTGGAAACAAATATACAAAAGGAAGATATTCGGTTTTATGATGTAAGGCAAGAACCGTTTAAAATTTACGGTGTGTACTATGATTCCGGAAAGTTTATGAGGCTTCCGGAAAGTGTAGCGCAAACCGTAAGCAAAGATGTGATTCGTTTGTATGCGCATACTGCCGGTGGGCGCGTGCGGTTTAAGACGAACAGCCCGTATGTGGCAATCCATGCGAAGTTGCCTGTTATCTATAAAATGCCTCACATGGCTTGGACCGGCTCTGCGGGGTTTGATTTGTATGCGAATGGGCAGTATGGTGGAACTTTTGTTCCGCCGTATGATTACCGAGACGGTTATGAAAGCTGCATTGATTTTGAATCGGCGCAAATGAGGGAAATAACCATTCATTTTCCGCTTTACAGCGAAGTCAGTGAAGTGCATATCGGTGTAAGCAACACAGCAACAATTGAAGCTCCTGAACTGTACACAGTTGAAAAACCGATTGTTTATTACGGTTCTTCCATTACGCAAGGAGCATGTGCTTCAAGGCCCGGTAACGCTTACCAAAACATTATTTCCCGCAGGTTGTCGTGCGATCATATCAATCTTGGTTTTTCGGGTGGTGCCAAAGGGGAAACCGAGATAGCGGAATATATTTCCGGACTGGATATGTCGATTTTTGTGTACGATTACGACTATAATGCTTTGAGCGTGAAACTTTTACAGGATACCCACGAAAAGATGTTTAAATGCATCCGTGCGGCACATCCGGAAATACCGATTGTCATGATGTCGAGACCGTCTTATTATTTAAACGACGAGGAAAAACAGCGGTTGGAAGTCATTAAAACAACGTATCAAAATGCCAAAGCAAACGGTGATAAGAACGTATATATGATTGAAGGCAGAACGTTAATGGAGTTTGCCGAAAACGAAGGAACGGTTGACGGATGTCACCCCAACGATTTGGGTTTTGCCTCTATGGCAAAAGTTCTTGGCGATGTTTTAAAAAACATACTATAAACAAAAAAGCAACCGTGCTGAGCACGGTTGCTTTTTTTGTGATATTTTGTATTTATCCCTCGTTAAAACGTGCCAAAAACAGTTTGGTACGTTCATTTTGTGTGTGGTCAAAGACTTGCTCAGGAGTGCCTTGCTCTACGATGACGCCATCGTCCATAAAAATGACTTGGTCGGAAACGTCGCGAGCAAACTGCATTTCGTGTGTGACAATGACCATGGTCATATTTTTCTTTGCCAATTCTTTGATGACCCGCAAAATCTCACCGGTGAGTTCCGGGTCCAAAGCAGAGGTGGGCTCATCGAAAAATAAAATTTCCGGATCCAATGCTAAGGCACGAGCAATTGCCACGCGTTGCTGTTGACCGCCGGATAATTCGCACGGATAAGCGTCGCGCTTGGCGGAAAGACCGACCTCGTCAATGAGTTTGAGCGCTTTTTCTTCGATATCTGCCAAAATTTGTTTGGCATTGGTTTTGTAATTTGGGAGAGTTTTTGCTTGCAATTTGGGGGCTAAGCAAACATTTTCCAAAACACTGTATTGGGGAAACAGGTTGAAGTTTTGGAAAACTAAACCAAAGTGCAATCGGTTTTGACGGATTTGAGCATCGGTTAGCGTGGCTTTGTCGGCATCTTCAAACAATACTTTTTCGTTTGTTGTGATTTTTCCACTGTCGGGCATTTCCAAAAAATTCAGGCATCGAAGCAATGTGGTTTTACCGCTACCAGACGAACCGATAATGGATAAAACGTTGCCTTTTTCTAAGGAAAAACTGATGCCTTTGAGAACTTCGGTTTTTCCAAAACATTTTTTAATGTTTGTTACGTCTAATATTGCCATGATTAACTCCTAAAATAACTTAGTTTCTTTTCCAATCGTCCTAACAGTATGGTAAGTAATCCAACAAACAACAGATAAAATATACCGGTGTAGAACAAGGGCCACACCAAAGCTTTGGTGGCGGCAAGTTCTTTGGCTTGCTTAATAATCTCACTTACCATAATGCAATTAGCAAGCGCTGTGTCTTTAATCAACGTGATAATTTCGTTTGACATAGGCGGAACAATGCGCTTGACAACTTGTTTTAAAACGATTTTACGAAACACTTGTGATTTTGTGAGCCCTAACACGTAACCAGCTTCGTATTGCCCACGAGAAATGCTTTCAATACCACCGCGATAAATTTCCGAAAAGTAGCAAGCGTAGTTTAAAACAAAGGCGATGAGAACGGCTACCACACGTCCGGTATCCATGATGTTATAGTTCATGAACATATATTTATCGATGTAACTGAAAATGGGTTTATCAAACAATAAACCGGGAACGTAGTAAATGATAAAGATTTGAAGCATCAACGGTATGCCGCGCACAATCCAAACGATAACCTTGGAAACCGCTTGCAAAGGTTTGAATTTGCTCATAGAACAAAAAGCAATAGGCAATCCAAGTGGGGCGCCCAACAACAACGTTACAGCAAAAATCAGCAACGATATGTAAAATCCGTCAAGCAAAAATTTGGTTACTTCCCAAAAACTCATAGTATACTCCCCAATAAGGCGAACAACCCTTTTGGGGCTGTTCGCCTATCATAGTAAATGTTGTTTATTAAATTTGTTTATTTCTTTTGGTCAGCGAAGTTTTTGATGGCGGTATTTGCAACACCGTATTTGTCTGCCAAAGCAGCAATGGTACCGTCGGCACCGAGTTTTTCTAATTGTTCGTTGACTTTGGCAGTTAAGTCGCTACCTTTTTTGAAGCCGATAGCATAGTACTCAACGTCGCTGGACAAACCTTCTACAATTGCCAAGTCGGCGTAGTCACCTTTGCCGGCATAACTTTTTGCCAATTGAGCATCTAACACTGCAAAATCAGCAGTACCGCCGATGACTTCGGTCAAGCATTCGGTTTGTGCCGTAAAGCCTTTGAAAGTAGCACCTTCAAAAGTTTTAGCATAGGTTTCGCCCGCGGAACCTTTTTCGCCAACACCAAGTTTACCTTTCAAATCTGCTGCCGAAGCAATGCCGGAATCTTTTTTAGCAACAACCACTTGACGGTTTTCCATGTAGTTGTAAGAGAAGTCTACTTTTTGAGAACGTTGTACGCCGTCGTCGTCATCAGCAACATTGGCGGTGAAACCATTCCAAATACAATCAATGGTGTCCGAATTCAAATCGGTGTATTTGTTTGCCCAAACGATTTCTTGGAAAATGACTTTGTAGCCCAAGTTGCCAAAAACTTTCTCAGCAAGCTCGGTGTCGTAGCCTACCAATTTGCCATTGGCATCTTTGAAGTTCATTGGTTCATAAATGGTGTAGCCAACTGTGATTACTTTTTGTTGGGTATCGCCACCGGTGGGATTGGTGACAACGTCATCATCCTTAGCTTTGCCGCAACCGGCAAAACAGGCAACAATCATTAATACAGCCAAAGTAAGTGCAAAAAAGCGTTTCATAATTAATCCTCCTAAAATGTGTTTGTTTTGCTGTACTCACATTATACTCTACCACGTTAGCAAAGTAAAGTGAAAAAACAAAAAAAGACCCCGTTTCTCTGTTTTGAACAAGAAACGGGGTTGCGTATTGGTGAAAAGAAACAAAACCTAAGCTTTTCCCTTGCGTGATAAGGGCTTAATTGGGATGTTTGCTAATGTGACTGCTGAAAACATCAAAATGCAACCGCAAATTTCACGGGTGGAAAGGGTATCGCCAAGCAAAACCCAACCGGTCAACACAGCAAAAACAGATTCCAAACTTAAAAGCAAGGTGACAACTGTGGGGTTCGCATCTTTTTGTGAAATGATTTGTAAAGTGTAGGCAATGCCGCTGGAAAACACGCCTATGTATAAAAGGGGAGCCCAATGTTTGAGGATTAACGAAAGGGAAGGAGTTTCAAATACGAAAATTAAAATCGTACTCAAAATAGCCACGGTGAAGAATTGTACACACGAAAGATGAATACCATGAACGTCTTGGAGCCGGTCTACTAACAAAATTTGAAAAGCAAAAAAGACGGCGCATAATAGAATTAGCAAATCGCTTGGTGCAATGCTAAAACTCTCATTAATGCAAAGTAAATATAGTCCTACTAACGCTACTCCAATACCTATCCAAACAGTGTAGGGAGCGCGACGGCGAAAAAAGATGCCCAGTATCGGAACTAAAACAACGTAAAGAGAAGTGATAAATCCTGCTTTTCCCGGGTCGGTATCACCGATACCTGCTTGTTGTAGGTTGGCGGCGGCGGTTAATAAAATGCCGCAACCAATACCGCCCCATATTAGTCGTTTATAATAGTGGTTGCGGTTTTCGGAGGGGATGCTCATCTTTTTGCGCAGAGCAAATGACAATAATAAAATTGCAAAGGCCCCAATCCAAGAGCGAACCGCATTAACGGTAAAAGGAGGCAAATCTCTAGCGGCGATATCTTGAGCAACAAAAGCAGAGCCCCAAATGAAAGCAGCCAAGAGGGGACAGAGCGTTGCTCGAAAGGTGACACGGTTTGACAAAATAATTCCTCTTTTCAACAAAACTTGTATCACTATACCATGTTTTTATAAAAAGTGCAACTATCTTAAAGTCTTGACAGAAGAGGAAAATATGGTTATGCTATTTGGTGTAAAAACACTAAGAAAGGGAGGAAAACTATAATATGGATAAGTATAAACGTCTTTTGTCAAACACCGTGATATTTGCCATTGGCACGTTCAGTTCCAAATTGCTTTCCTTCTTTTTAACGCGTTTATATACCGAATTATTAACCCAAGGGCAATATGGTATTACCGACATGTTGCAACAAAGCGGCAATTTGCTGCTTCCGTTAATCACATTGGGTATTACCAATGCTGTGGTACGGTTTGGTTTGGATAAAGGTGTGCGCAAAAGTGATGTTTTTACCACCGGACTGCTTTCTCTTTTGGGCGGCGGTGTTTTATTGTTGCTCATCAGTCCTTTGCTGTCTAAAATTCCTTTAATTACAGATTATACATGGTTGTTATGCGCGTTTGTGCTAACTTCTTCCTTACGTTCTCTTTGTGCGCAATTTGTTCGTGCGCAAAATCGTGTCAAACTTTTTGCGATTGACGGTATTTTGAGTACCGTTACTACCATTGGCTTCAATATCATTTTTTTGGTAGTGTTGCGATGGGGCATTTTAGGATATATGCTTTCCATCATTTGCGCAGATTTGTTGTCGGTGGTGTTTTTAACCATTACAGCGCGGTTACATCGTTTTATCAATTTCCGCTCGTTGGATTTTTCGGTACTGCGTTCCATGCTCAAATATGCTATTCCCATGATTCCCAATACTGTTTTATGGTGGATTACCAATGTGTCTGACCGTTATTTGGTGGCAGGATTCTTGGATGAATCATTCACCGGTCTATATGCCGCTGCTTATAAAATTCCCTCTCTGATTATGTTAGCATCCGGTATTTTTATGGATGCTTGGCAAATTTCTGCCGTTACCGAAGAAGAAGACAGGAACACTTTTTATACCAGAATTATGTCATTATACAGTGCGCTTTTGTTTGTGATGGCGTCTGGAATTATTGTTTGTACGCGTTGGGTTCCTCACGTGTTGTTTGCAACTGAATATTACAGCGCGTGGAGATATATTCCGCTTTTGGTTATTTCCATGGTGTTTACGTGTATGGTAAATTTCTTAGGAAGTATATATATGGTGGAAAAGAAGAGTGTGCGTTCCTTGGTTACCGCTCTTATCAGCGCAGTGACAAACGTAGTGTTGAATGTTCTGTGGATTCCGCGTTACGGCGTGAATGGAGCAGCTGCAGCAACGTTGGTTTGCTACTTGATTGTGTTTGTTGTTCGTATGTGGGATACCAAACGATATGTACGTATCAGGTGGAATTATCTACGTCTCATTCTTTGCACGGTATTGCTTTTGGGGCAAACGGTAGTATTGCTTTATAACGTACCTTTTTCCGCTATTTGGCAATTGGTAATATTTAGTGCGGTTTTATTTTTGTGTGGTAAAGAATTTTTATTTGGTATTCGTCGGTTTTTACATCGCTAAAAAAATGAAAAAATTTCAAAAAAACTGTTGACAAAAGCTTTTTTCAGTGATAATATATATAAGCTATCCCGCAAAACGGGCTGGCAAAAAGGACCTTGAAAATTAAACAATGTGAAAGAAAGAACGAACACACAACCCGTAATTTCTTAAAAAAGAGATTCGAAAAGAATCCGGTCAATGAAGAATTGACGAAACGCGACGCAAAGCGTCGAAAGAAGAGCCAAAGAGCTTTTCTAAACGAGGTGTTTAGTGCAGATGCACTGGATATACAACTGTTTAGAGAGTTTGATCCTGGCTCAGGACGAACGCTGGCGGCGTGCCTAACACATGCAAGTCGAACGGAGATAC
>JAZNKF010000066.1:0-2729 GCA_045578425.1 Acutalibacteraceae bacterium | reverse complement strand
CAAAGCAGCGAACACGGCGAAATTTTGGAAAAAATCGGTGCCGAAGTCATTTATCCCGAACGCGACATGGCAATTCGTCTGGCAAGTCGTCTGCGCACGGCAAAAGTGGTGGATTTTATTCAACTGAGTGAAAAGATAAACATTTCCAAAATTCCCGCCCCCGCCTGCCTGTGGGGCAAAAGCGTGTTGGAAGTCAATCTCCGCCGCCGTTTCGGGCAAAACATCATTGCTCTTGAAAACAACGGCGAAGTGCTGGAAATGTTGCATCCCGAATACGTGTTTCGCCAAGGTGACGTGTTGTTTGTTTCGGGCAGCCGCGAAGGGCTGTTGCAAATGACCGATTGGTTGGAACAACAATAGGGTGAACAATTAAACCCGAACTCCGCCGCAAAGCGGCACATTTCGGCGCTTTTTGCCTTGCTTGTTCTCGTAAGGCGAAAGCATTACTTCGCCCAATCAAAACAAAAATCCCGCGAAATCTGCTCGCCTTGCGGTCGTAGATTTTGTGAAGAACGAATTTTTGTTCAGTCGCGGCAAAAACGCAGCCAATACTGTCGTATTGGCGAGTATTTTAACAAAGGATGGGCGAAAATCCGTCTTCACAAAACGGGGTTCGGGTTTGATTGCTCACCCCACGAAAGGAGCGCTTTTTATGCGTATTGTTATTAAAATCGGCACCTCCACCCTTACACACGCTAACGGGTGCCTCAATGTCCGTTGCACCGAAACGTTGTGCAAAATTATCAGCGATATTAAAAACCAAGGTCACGAATTGATTTTGGTCAGCTCGGGGGCTATCGGCATGGGTGTCGGCAAAATGTCACTCAAAGAACGCCCGACCGATATGCCCACCAAACAAGCCGCCGCGGCTGTCGGCCAATGCGAACTCATGTACACCTACGACAAAATGTTTGCCGATTACAACCACACTATCGCTCAAATTCTCATTACGGGCGACGACTTCTCGCACGAAGACCGTCACCAAAACTTTGTAAGCACCGTCAACCGCTTGTTGGAATTCAAAGTTTTGCCCATCATTAACGAAAACGACTCCATCTCCACCAACGAAATCAAGGTAGGCGATAACGACACCTTGTCGGCACTGGTTGCCAAAAGCGTGTCTGCCGACTTGCTCGTCATTTTGTCGGATATCGACGGTCTTTACACCGCCGACCCGCACAACAACCCGGCGGCAAAACTTATCGCCCAAGTGGACGAACTCACTCCCGCCATCTTCGCACTGGGCGAAGGCGCAGGTTCAACGCTTGGCACCGGCGGCATGAAAACCAAATTGGACGCCGCCAAAATCTGTGTCGATGCAGGTTGCGAAATGGTGATTATGAACGGCAAAAACCCGTCACTTCTTTATGATTTGTTTGAAGGGAAAAGCGTGGGCACGCGCTTTACGGTGAAAAAATGAACGACCAATTACTTTTGTTACAACAAGCCAAACAACATACCACCTGCACGGCACTGCTGAGCAGCCAAGAAAAAAATCGCGCTTTGGAAATAATGGCAGACCAACTGGTGGCAGATACCCCTGCTATTCTCGCCGCCAACCAACAGGATATGGCGGCGGCAACGCATCTTTCGGCGGTGATGTCCGACCGTTTGTTGCTCACCGCCGACCGCATCGTCGGCATGGCAAACGGCATTCGCCAAATCGCCAAGTTGCCCGACCCCGTCGGCAGAGTTTTAGAAACCCGCAACCACCAAAACGGCATGCAAATCACCAAAACCTCCGTTCCGTTCGGTGTGGTAGCCGTTATTTTTGAAAGTAGGCCCAACGTTGCCGCCGACACCGCCGCTTTGGCGCTCAAAAGCGGTAACGTGTGTGTTCTGCGCGGCGGGAAAGAAAGTTACGAATCCTGCCTTGCCATCGTCACTTCGCTCAAAACGGCGCTGCGCACGGCGGGGCTTCCCGACGGTCTGATAAATCTGGTCAGTGACCGTTCACGCGAGGGGGCGCACCAGCTCATGACCGCCACCGGTCTTGTCGATTTGCTCATTCCGCGCGGCGGCGCCGGTCTTATCAAAGCGTGTGTCGAAAACGCCACCGTCCCGTGCATCGAAACGGGCACCGGCATCTGTCACATCTTTGTGGATGCTTCTGCCGACGTCGAAAAAGCGCTGAATATTATCGAAAACGCCAAAACCAGCCGCCCCTCGGTATGTAACGCCGCCGAGGTCTGCTTGGTAGACGCGTCGATTGCTCCCATCTTTTTACCGTTGCTCAAAAAACGGTTAGCAGATGACCGTTTTGACCATCCTGTCGAACTGCGCTTGTGCGACAAAGCGGCGGCAATCATCAACGGCACCAAAGCCACCGACGACGATTTTTCCACCGAATTTTTGGATTACATCTTGGCTGTCAAAGTGGTAAACGGCGTGGACGAAGCCATCGCCCACATCGCTGCTCACTCCACCCACCACAGCGATGCCATCCTCACACAAACCAGAGAACACGCCGTCCGTTTTGTGCGCTCGGTAGACAGTGCCGCCGTATACGTTAATGCCTCCACCCGCTTTACCGACGGTGGCGAGTTTGGAAACGGTGCGGAAATCGGCATTTCCACGCAAAAACTTCATGCCCGCGGTCCCATGGGGCTAAATGAACTGAACACATACAAATATATCGTCCGCGGCAACGGACAAATAAGGTGACGCGAGGTGATAACAATGAAATATACTGTTGGTTTTATTGGTTGCGGCAACATGGGTGGTGCCCT
>JAZNKF010000065.1:0-74812 GCA_045578425.1 Acutalibacteraceae bacterium | reverse complement strand
ATTTGAAAAATGTGCTTGACATACATAAAAAATTGTGTTATATTGTTCAAGCATTAAGCGCTGGTGTAGCTCAGTTGGTAGAGCAGCTGATTTGTAATCAGCAGGTCGGGGGTTCAAGTCCGTCCACCAGCTCCATTTTTTGATTGAAACTTGGTAGGACTTGAAACCTAAGAGGGTGAGCAACGTTAGGAAAACATCACGGTGTGATGTTTTTAGTTGCGAAGTGTGAACGGCTGTGCCGTGAGCACGGCGGACTTTAGTATAAAGGCCGCGTCCGTCCACCAGCTCCAAATTAATATGGGAGAGTTCCCGAGTGGCCAAAGGGGACAGACTGTAAATCTGCTGCGTAATCGCTTCGATGGTTCGAATCCGTCCTCTCCCACCAAAAATCCTCGTTCGCAAGAACGGGGATTTTTACTTTTCACTATTACCTTTTCACTCTTCACTTTTCTATTATCTACGAGGATTTTTGGAAGGTAATAAGTAATAGTGAATAGTGAAGAAGTTCGGTGTCTGCTCCGCAGACGAATATAAAAATCTCCGTCAAGATGGATTCGAACGACCGAAACGGCGATACATCTTGTTTGATTTCTTATTTTATGCTACAATTAAATAAAAGGGAGTGATTATGTGAAAAGAATAATAGTAGCAGCCTTGGCATTAATTTGTATACTGGGAACCGTCGGGTGTACAAATGAAAAGGAAGCCCTAAATGATTCTGTTATAGAAGCTTATTCCACTTTCTTGTCAGGAGATAAAACATTCTTGTCTGATGGATGGGAGGAAAAGTGGTACATTCCTGACTTTCAAGATACTGTATTAGAGTATGAATACACCTATTTGGATTTGGATGGAGATGGCGCGGTAGAACTGCTTGTTCAATTGCAAGATAACCCGTGTGGTTATAATGGTGTATTTCATTTTGACGGCGAACAGATGCTCTGTTGGAACAGCGATTCTGTGGAAGGAAGTTGTCGTGATTATCCGCTTTGTAATGGAATAATGGTACGGCAATATGATTATTCAGGCACGCGAAGCTATAAGCTTTTCCGTTATAAGTCAAATGGTGAAACGGAGAATATTTCTAACCTATTTGCACGAGATGAATTGATTTATTCAGACAGTACAGAACCGTGTCCATATTATGAAATAGATGGAACAGAAGTTGACAAGGATGAATTCAATAAACAAATTAATTCGTTAATTACAGAGCAACTGATTAAACGCACGGATTGGAAGGAAATATAAATTGTAATTTTTCGTATTGATTTTTTAAAGAACAAAGTGGCATCTAAATAGTTCGGAACAGCCAAGAAAAAAGCACTTGCAATAGCAAGTGCTTTTTCAGTTATATTTGCCTTATGGCGAGTTATATTGCTTTGCAGTGATATTCGGCTAAAGCCGAGTGATATTATATTCGCCCAGTTTTATGGCGAATATAATATCACTGAAACCGTAGGTTTCAATATCACTTTCGCAACGCGAAAATATCACTGTGCCGTAGGCACAATATCACTAAATATGTAGGGGTTCGAACACATAGGTCAAAAATCAAAAGGCATAAAATTTGTACAACCCTTTCAAAAAACAGAGCGTGACTGTAAGTATTGACAATAGGTTTTTCTTGTGATACTTTACTGTTAGTAGTTTCGGGAGAAGCAAGTCCCGCTTCGGGCGTACTGTCCAGGGTTTCGACATTGGACTCTTGCGTAACCGAACTACTTTTTTTCCTATAATAGTAAATAATGAATAGTTATTTCGCAAGGCATCGCCTTGCTTTTTTGTTCCAAATTCAAAGATAAAAATTGATTGTTGAAACTATATATGATACAATAAAATTTATAGAAATCGAATATTATTCAAGTGTTGATTAAGAAAGGAATAAAAATATAATGGCAAAATTAGAACGAACGTTAAATGGCGATTTTAATCAATGGATTAGCAAAATAGAAGAAGGCATTGTAGGGGGAAGCTTTTCTGCATCTCTTGAGGAATCAAGCGATTTCATAAACGGTGATGCCCGTTGCAGTGTTCGTGTGTTTGAACGATACAGCTATACAGGTGGAAATCGTGTAAGTTTAAGCGTGGTTCTTTTTCAAAACGGGAACGACCCTATTCGGTTGTCTGCCATTGCCACAGGGGGAAGTCAAGCCCTTTTCTTTAAGATGAATACCTGGGGCGAAGAAGCGTTTCTTGATGAATTAAAAGAACTTTTGTAATTCAAAGCAAAGGGGGCACAGCAGTAACCATGAAATTATTTGTACAAGCAATTACCAAGTTTTTATTAGGTGTTATTTTGGTCGGTGCGTTACTGTTTTTGCCTGCGGGCACACTTTTGTTTTTTAACGGTTGGTTGTTGATGGCAATTTTGTTTGTGCCAATGTTTGCGGCAGGACTTATCATGCTGCTTAAAAATCCACAGTTACTTCAAAAACGATTGGATGCCAAAGAAAAACAAAAGGAACAACAATTGGTTGTCAAATTGAGCGGGCTTATGTTTGTGGCAGGGTTTGTTGTGGCGGGATTGGGACACCGTTTTTCTTGGTACACCTTGCCCAAAGCGGTTGTTGTGGTTGCTGCCGTATTGTTTTTGTTTGCATATTTTTTGTATGCCGAAGTGTTGCGGGAAAACACGTATTTGAGCCGTACCATTGCGGTACAAGAAAACCAAAAAGTGATTGATACAGGTCTATACCGTGTGGTGCGGCATCCCATGTACAGCGCAACGCTGCTGTTATTTTTATCAATGCCGCTTATTTTGGGTTCTCTGTACGCGTTTGTGATTTTTCTCTTTTACCCGTTTATTATTGCTAAGCGCATCAAAGAAGAAGAGGTGTTTTTGAAAAAGGAACTGGCAGGATATGAAGAATATATGCAAAATGTGAAATATCGTTTAATTCCGTATGTTTGGTAAAAACCGCAGCTGCCGTCCCCAATGGGCGGCAGATGCGGTTTTTTACTTTACTTCGCTGTTCTTAATGGCAAAATCGAGTAGAATGTTTATCAATTCATTGCGCGAACGATTCGTTTGGATGGATAACTTGTCTAAATTAGCAACCGTTTCGTCTTTAATACGAATAGAAAAAGTTTTATATCCGTCTTCGCCTTTTAGAGACTTTTTATTGATGATGAGTTTTTCTTCCACATAAATCACCTCACCAATATTATGCCTTGACAAATGTTATAAATATATGTTATAATCCATAACATAGAAGGAGGAGATTTTATGAAAAGAATAATGCTATTATGCTCTATAATTATGTCAGCGTTATTGTTGACAGCTTGTGGTAAAGAAGGGGGAGAACTGTCACCTTCATCTGCAACTACCACTCTCGTAACGGATGATTTATCAGGCACATGGAAAGTGGATTTTATTGAGTGTGAGGGATCAAAATTTTCTGTTGAAGAGTGGAATACTGTAGAATACGAAGATTTAAGTGACTATTGTATTATTTTAAAAGATGGCGGAAAAGCGTATCTTTACGAAGACGGCTATGGAGATTTGGTAAATTGGCTGAAAGCAGACGAAAATATTATGATCGACGGTGAAAAGTGTACCGTTGTTGATGGCAAACTTTGTTTTGATTACTATGGTGATAAACTATATTTCAAAAAAACATCCAATAGCCAAGAAATTCCTAAGGAAGACAAAACGGAAAACGATATAACAGAGGAGGAGAAAACAACTTCTTCTACTACCACAACAACTAAAACAACAACGACTACTAAAACGGCGACAATCTTAAACGAAACTACAACGACAACCAAAAGCGAAAATGGATTGGACTTGGACTTTAAAAAAGCTATGGATAGTTATGAAAAATTTATGGATGAGTATGTCGCTTTTATGAAAAAATATCGTTCCAATCCGGGGGATTTAAGTCTTCTTGGTGAATACGCAGAATATATGAGTAATTATTCAAAAGTAGTTTCAGATTTTGAAAAATGGGATAATAACGATATGAATGCTGCTGAACTTGCCTATTATATTGATGTGCAAGCAAGAGTAAGCAAAAAATTGTTAGAAGTAGCACAATAAGATGATGCTTCATTTATGAAGAAAGCACCTACCGTCATTTAAACGATAGGTGCTTTCTTATTTTTTAACAAACCGTTTCTTCTTCAAAAAACTCTGTAAGAGCCGCCAAATAGGTTTCGGGGTCAACGGGATAGCAAAGACCGTGACCGGCGCCTTCAACGGTTACGAGTTTCTTTTTGCAAGAACAGGCGTCGTAATTTTTTTGGCTCATTTCGCACGGTACAAAATCGTCGACTTTGCCGTGGAAGAATATGACGGGAACAGCGCAGTTCTTGAGCGCTTGAATGGGTGAGGTTTCTTCCAAATTAAAACCACCAAATATCCGCGCACCAAGTTTTACAAAACAATAGCACAGGGCAGGGGGTAAGCCGATTTGTTTGATAACTTTTTTGATAATATCTCGGGGACTGGTATATCCACAATCTGCCAACACACCGATGACGTTTTTGGGTAACGGCTTTCCTGCCGCCATCAACACGGTGGAGGCGCCCATGGAAATACCGGTTAGGATAATCTTTACATCGTCACCAAAATGATTCACCACAAAATCCACCCAACGCAGGCAATCTTGGTGCTCACGAATACCAAAGGTGATGACGTTGCCGCCACTTTTTCCACTGCCACGCTGGTCAACAATCAAGGCGTTGCGGCCGAGTTTGAAACAACGTTGTACGCCGCCCGATAAATCGCGGCGCGCCGTGCCGCGGTAACCGTGGAACATAAGCTCAATGGGTGCGCCTTTTTGATATTCGTAATACTTGCCGTACAGATGTAATCCGTCAAAGGAGGTGATAGAAAATTCCGTGTGCGGCATCTCATCGCTTTGCTTTGCCCAGTTTTCGATTTGTTGTCGAAACGGTTCATATATTTCACCTTGGGGAAGGTCTTTTGCTTCGCGTTTTTGGCGTGGCGAAACATAAAATGTCAACCGAAAACAAAGATATGTTATCGCTAATATCACTACAATAATGCCCAATAATATCCACAAGTAAAACACACTATCATCTCCGAGAAGCAGTATACCACTCTTTGTGATGATATGGCAAGTCTGTTATTGCGTTACTTTGGTTTTTATGTTAAAATGATAATCAACTTATCAGCGGAGGGACAAGCATGAGAATCAATCGTGTTTTGGAAATTTTTGAAGAAATCTGCCGCATACCGCATGGCTCGGGGAACTGTGCACAAATAGCACAGTATTGTGTGCAGTTTGCCAAAAAGAATGGGTTACGTTACCACCATGATGAAGCAGATAACGTCATTATTTACAAAGAGGGTTCAAAGGGATGTCAAAATACCAAACCGGTTATTTTGCAAGGACATTTGGATATGGTATGCCAAAAAGCCCCTGACCGTGATATTGACTTTTTGAAAGAAGGTATCGCCGTACGGCGTGACGGTGATTTTTTACGTGCCGATGGCACGACCCTTGGCGCGGATAACGGCATTGCGGTGGCGATGGTGCTTTCCTTTTTGGAACAAAACGATTTGCCGCATCCGCCGATTGAAGCGGTTTTCACCACCGATGAAGAGGTGGGAATGCTGGGCGCCATGGTGCTGGATACCTCGTTACTCTCGGGGAAAAGGCTTATCAATTTGGATTCTGAAGAGGACGATACCGTCACGGTTTCGTGTGCGGGTGGCTCGGATGTTGCGGCAACCTTACCGCTTATGCGAATCACAAAGCAGGGTGAAGGTATTTCGCTTATTGTCAGTGGGCTCAAAGGTGGCCACTCGGGTGTGGAAATTGATAAACACCGTGTCAATGCTGCAAAACTGCTTGGCCGCTTACTAAACGACGTAGCGCAAACGGTGGAATTTGAAATCCTTTCGGTGGATAGCGGGGATAAAGCCAACGCGATTCCTCATACCGCAACAGCGCAGTTGGTTACGCAAAATGCGGTAGCGTTGCAAACGGCATTGGAGCACAGCCTGTCCGTTATTCAAGCGGAGATAGGTTATCGCGAATCGAATTTTTGCTATTCTTTTACCATGCTTGGTACAGGGGAATATGCGGTGCTTTCACCGCAAGAAAAAGAAGACTTGCTCTATATTTTGACCTGTGTGCCGAATGGAATTATGGAAATGAGTGCCGAAATAGCAGGGCTGGTGCAAACCTCGTTGAATTTAGGGATTCTCCAAACGAAAGAAAGCACCGTACATTTCCAATTTGCGTTGCGTTCCAACAAAGTGTCGGCACTGCGTGCACTGGAAAAAACGCTGCTTTGTTTCTTCTCCAAAATGAACGCGGCGGTCAACGTGGGAGGACAATACCCGCCTTGGGAATACCGACAAAACAGCGAATTGCAAGCATTATATATTAAGACGTATACCCATTTGTTTGAAAGCGTTCCAAAGGTGGAAGCTATCCATGCGGGATTAGAATGTGCAGTATTCTCCTCGGCAATAAACGGGGTGGATTGTATTGCTATTGGTCCCACGATTCTGGACGCACACACTACAAATGAGCGGTTGAGTATTTCTTCGACCGAAAAAGTATGTGCCTTGCTATTATGTATGTTAGAACAGCTGGCAAAGGAATAGTTGCTTTCTTTTGCTAAACATGATATACTGTTAAAAACTTAACGAATAGGAAGGTTTATTTTCATGGAAAAGCAAAACACGTTTAAACCGTATATTCCGGCGGATAAAATCACGCCGGAACTGACGGTTACTTCTGTAATCGTGGGTATGCTGTTGGCGGTTATTTTTGGTGCTGCTAACGCGTATTTAGGTCTGAAAGTCGGTATGACGGTTTCGGCATCCATTCCGTCGGCGGTTATAGCGATGGGTGTTATCAAAATGATTATGCGTAAAAACTCGGTGTTGGAAACCAACATGGTACAGACTATCGGCTCCTCGGGTGAATCGTTGGCGGCGGGTGCCATCTTTACGTTGCCGGCACTGTTCATTTGGGCATCGGAAGGCGTAGTGGACAAGCCCGGCATTGTGGAAATTACATTGATTGCCTTGATTGGCGGTATGCTGGGAATTTTCTTTATGGTGCCGTTACGTAACGCTCTTATTGTCAAAGAACACGGTATCTTACCGTATCCCGAAGGTACGGCTTGTGCCGAAGTCATCTTGGCAGGTGAAAAGGGCGGCAGCAGTGCTTCTAAAGTGTTTGCCGGTATGGGCTTTGCTGCGTTGTTCAAATTTATTATTGATGGTCTCAAAGCCGTTGCGGGCGAGATTTCCCTTACTTTCAGAGGTTTTGCCGGTACCATTGGTACGCAAATTTATCCTGCAGTAATGAGTGTGGGATATATTTGTGGCCCCAAAATTTCGTCGGTGATGTTCAGCGGCGGTGTGATGAGCTGGCTCGTACTCATTCCGCTGATTGTGTTTTTCGGCGGTGACGCGGTGAGCGAAGCGTATGCTGCCGGCGGCGCGTACGGTATTTGGGGGGATTACGTCAAGTACATTGGCGCAGGTGCGTTGGTTGCCGGCGGTTTTATTAGTTTGATTAAATCGTTGCCGTTGATTGTCAAAACGTTCAGTGATTCCATTAAAGGACTGTCGGGCAAAGCGGCAGTATCCGGTAAACGCACCGAAAAAGACATGAACTTCTTGTTTGTTATTTTGGGGGTCGTTGTTTTAACTTTGGTGATTTGGTTGGTAGATATTATTCCCGTCAACCTCATTGGCGCCATTATTATTGTGGTTTTTGGCTTTTTCTTTGCCACCGTTTCCTCGCGAATGGTTGGTTTGGTCGGTAGCAGTAACAACCCGGTTTCCGGCATGACGATTGCTACGGTGTTGGTTGCCACTGTTTTGTTACGTGCTACCGGTATGGTTGGCCCGCGCGGTATGTCCAGCGCGATTGCCATTGCCTCGATTGTGTGTATTGTCACGGCGATTGCGGGTGATACCTCGCAAGATTTAAAAACCGGATATTTGCTCGGTGCTACCCCTGTCAAACAACAAATTGGCGAAATTTTTGGTGTTATCTCTTCCGGCTTGGCCATTGGCGGTACGTTGTATTTGTTGGATGCCGCGTGGGGCTTTGGCGGAAACGGTTTGGAAGCGCCACAAGCGAGCATGATGAAAATGATTATCGAAGGCGTTATGGACGGGAACTTGCCGTGGGCACTGATTTTATCGGGTGCGTGCATTGCGGTTGTCGCAGAGTTGTTGCGTGTTCCTGTATTGCCGTTTGCCATTGGTTTGTATTTGCCGGTGCAACTGAATGCTTGTATCATGGTCGGCGGTCTTGTGCGACTCGCCTTTGATAAACTGAAAACCGATGAACAACGCAAAGGTAAAATTATTAACGATGGAATTTTGTTCAGTTCGGGTATGATTGCGGGCGAAGGATTGGTAGGTATCTTGTTGGCGTTGTTTGCCATCTTTGGTATTGATAAGACTATTAATCTTGCCGAGCGGTTTGGTATTCCCGTTTCGGTCTCCAATATTGGCGGGTTGGTATTGTTTGGTGTGCTGATTTTGGTGTTTCTCAAATTTAGCTTGTGGGCAAAATCCAACAAAGTAGATGTTGCCGATGAATAAGAAAAAGCAACAACCCGCAAATTTGCTCGACCGTGTGCCGTGCCGTGCTTCGGATTTGGAGTGGCAACAGGAAGAAGATGGTATGATTACTTTGCTCGTCAAAAACACGGGATTGTTTAATCGCATAGCGCAAAAATTGTTCAAAAAACCGCCTATCAGTTACGTCCATTTGGATAATATGGGCAGTGTGGTGTGGCCACTCATTGATGGTGAGAAAACGGTGTTTGCCATTGGTGAACAACTAAAAGCCCAAATGGGCGAGGCAACAGAGCCGCTTTATGAACGTTTGGCGCAGTTTTTGAATATCCTCAAAAGTTACGATTTTATTACGTGGGCAGATAGATAAGCAAAAAAGCGGTGTTCAGCGCGTAGCGCTGAACACCGCTTTTTACAGTTGTTTTTTATTTAAGACCGAATAATTGCTCCGCGAAGTTTTTTAGTTCGGGATTTTCGGTATATTGTTCCAGCAGAGATTTTAACTGCTGTTCTTCGGATTTGGAAAGCGTGATGGATTCACCTTTCAATTCTTGCAAAATGGCATCGCTTTGCTCGGTAATGGCTGTGGAAATGTATTTCGATTTTAAAATGGTTTCTACAGCGGTAACCACAGAAGCCTTGCTCGGGTCTTGCAACAAGGTTGCCATTTCGGTCAACGATTGCATTTCCTTTTGGAATTCTTCGTCGGAAAGTTTTTTCTGCGCCGCCAACAAATCATCCAAACCTTTGGTGATTGCGCTAACCAAATTAGAGGCAACGGCGTTTTCGGTGGGAACTACCGTTGGCAACAAATCACGAATCAGACCAATGGTAAAGGTGGCTGTTTCTTTGGAGGTAAGCACCTCGGTAATGGCATCAAGGGGGATTTCACCTTCGGACAAATCTGTGGTAAAGGAATCGGCAACCTCGGCAAGGGTGGCTACCGTATCGGCGGCTTTCCCCAAATCGGCAGACAACGATTGGAACAACCACCCGGTAAATACATGGTCAACTTTGGCGATGGGGGAGTTGGCAAACTCCTCTGCCAGTTGCACCGCATCGTCAGGAAGTTCTACCAGTTCGATTTTACTGACAGAGGCAATCGTGCTGCCTGCAAAGTAGGTATATCCGCTGATAGGCATGACCCACGCAATGGTGGTTGCTATCGCTAACACCACACCCAATAATGCACCGTATAACTTGTCGTGCGGCATACCGTGCAGTTTTTCGTGGTTAGCAAATTTTTTCTTAAGCGGTATGTAAATAAAGAACGTGAGCTTTTCCACCAAGAAGAACACAATCGCAAACAACAAAGGCGATACCACTCCTGCCGCCAAACGGATAAGCAATGTTTGCAGTGTGGGTAAACTCAGAATTTGATTGGCTTCTTCTCCGATGTTTTCGGTCAGCAACGGCAACACGGAGGAAACAATGACCGGCGAAAGTAACTTAACGAGTACAAACGAAATAATACCACCCAATAAAAAGCATCCAAACCGCAACGCGGTGTTAAACACACCGCGGCGATAGCTGAACCAAACGCAGAACAGCAAGGATAGCAGCAATATCACTGCCGAAAAAATGGTTAAAATTAAAGACCACATAAAAAACACCCCTCATCATTTTGGTGATTTCATTATATCACTCTGTTTTAGGGCTGTCAAATATGCCTTTTATCGCAATAAGCGGCTAAAATCCTCATCTTTTGCGCGCAGGCAATGTGGGCTTTTGAAAAAATTATGACTCAATCGTCGGATAACCGGTGATAAAATAAGCAGTGCCAGCAAGTTAGGCAATGCCATTAACCCGTTAAAGAAATCGGTAAAAGCCCAAACGGTATCCAAGCGAAAAAGACAAGCCGCAAAGGTTGTGCCAACATACAAAACGCGGTATATGGTAATTACTATTTTTCGTTTGGGGAAAAGGTATTCCACACATTTTTCACCGTAATAATACCAGGCAATAATGGTAGCAAACGCAAACAACACCAAGCCGATAGAAACGATATAGCGTCCGCCCGAAAAGGCGTTTTCAAAAGCTTCAGAGCACATGGCGGTGGCGGGTATGGCGGGAGCGGTAGACCATAAACCGGATGTGAGGATGACCAGTCCGGTGACGGTACACATGACAATGCTGTCAAAAAACACTTCAAAAGCACCCCATAATCCCTGACGTGCCGGATGGTCGGTACAAGCGGGGGCGTGAGCAATGGGCGCAGAGCCCATACCTGCCTCGTGCGTGAAAACGCCGCGTGAAATACCCACACGACAAGCCTGAGCAACCGTGGCACCCATAAAACCGCCGGTGGCAGCGGTATTGGTAAACGCGGCATGGAAAATTTGAGCAAAGGCCCGCGGAATGCCGGCAGCGTTTACCATCAACACGATAAAAGCTCCCACCATGTATAACAAAGACATAATCGGTACCAAAACCTCTGTGGCATGGGCGATGCGACAAACACCGCCGACAAGTACCAATCCCGCCAATAATGCTACCGCTGCACCGGATAGCCACAGCGGAACAAAAAAGGCGGTTTGCATACTGTTTGCCAAAGCGTGTGCCTGCACACCGGATCCGATACCGAAGGAAGCAATGGTGCCGAAAAGGGCAAACAAGACGGCTAACCATTTGATGCCGCAACCGTTTTCAATGTAATACATCGGACCTCCCACCATTTCTCCTTGGAGGTTTTTGGTGCGGTAGGCGACCGACAAGGTGACTTCACCGTATTTAATAACCATTCCCGCCAAGGCGGAAACCCACATCCAAAACAAAGCACCCGGTCCTCCCGTTGTAATTGCCAACGCAACTCCTACAATATTTCCCGTGCCGACGGTGGCAGCAAGGGCGGTACATACCGCTTGAAACGGTGTGATACTGCCATCAACGGAGGAGTGTTTTCGAAACAACGTACGTACCGTGTATCGCACGACAATACCGAAATGCCGAAACAAAGCGCCTTTGGTGACGAACAACAAAATCATACCGACGCCGAGTAGGAGCGTTACCATGGGAATACCCCAAATCACGGTAGAATTGATACTTTCAATTATGTGAAGTAGTTTTTTCATGTTTACACCTCTGCTTATTTCCTATGTTTTTTACGCAACAAATATGTTATGGCTGAGTAGGTTACAGCTTTGTAATTAAATTGCAAAACATGTTGTAATATGCTATAATAAACCGAATGTATAATTGGGTAGTTTTGGAAACGGAATGTTGTTAGAATACTTTTTGGGGAAATGTGCAAAAAGCGAGGTTTTTCACGATATGAAAGCGGTTTGTATCAGTTGCACTCATCATTATGAAGAACGAATTTTGCCGGTGGAAACGTTTTTGCGTGACCACGGATATGATTGCGTTTACATAACTTCGGATTTTAACCACACGGCTAAAAAGAAATTCCGTGTGGATTTACCGCATTGCACACAAATCCCTACCAAACCGTATGCGAAAAACATTTCGCTTTCGCGCATTGTATCGCACATGAAATTTGCAAAAAATGTTATGGATGAAGTTCGCCGTATTCAACCCGATTTATTGTATGTGGAAGTACCGCCTAACAGCTTGTGCAGGGAAGCTGCCAAGTACAAAAAAGAAAACCCGAATGTCAAATTGGTTTTTGATATTTTTGATATGTGGCCGGAATGTTTTCCCAACAACCGCGCAAAGCAGTTGTTAAAATGGCCGTTCAAGGTGTGGGCACGGTTTCGCAATTTGGGGTTGCCTGTGGCGGATTTTGTGTTTACGGAGTGCAACCTGTTTCGCAAAAAACTGTTGCCTTTCGTTAAAGAAGAAACAACCAAGGTGTTACATTTGTGCCGCCCGCATGTCACGGTTACTACGCCGGTTTCGGTCACGCAAACCGAACGGTTGCATTTGTGCTATTTGGGTGCCATTAATAATATCATTGATATTCCCACCATTGCCGAACTGATTGGGCACATACAGCGTTTACGTCCTGTCACCCTACATATTATCGGGGGCGGCGAAAGCAAAGATGCGTTTGTGGGGGCGGTACAAGCCACCGGTGCGTTGGTGAAATATTACGGAACTATTTACGATGCCGCCAAAAAACAAGCAATTTTTGATAAATGCCATTTTGGTCTGAACATTATGAAAGACTCGGTATGTGTCGGTCTTACCATGAAATCCATGGATTATTTTGCAGGCGGTCTTCCCATTTTAAACACCATTGAGGTGGATACGTGGGATTTGGTGGAGCAATGGAATTGCGGTATTAATGTCCACCGCGATGCCTTACCGCAAATTGCCCAAGCGGTGGTATCGCAAACCCCGCAGGAAAACACGGCCATGCGTTATAACGCGCAAGAAATGTTCGAAAATTGCTTTACAGAAAAAGTCTTCCGCCAAACGTTAAGCGATGTGTTAGGAGATGGTACAAACGGAAACGCTGATTGACGTTGTAATTCCTATGTATAACAGCAAACAGTATATTGACAGTTTGTTGCAAACGCTGGAAGCGCAGACTTTTCGAGACTTTTGTGCGGTGTTCGTGGATGATGGTTCCACAGATGAGACCTATCCACTCCTTACCGAAAAACTGCACGGTGTAAGTTTTGCTTACACCGTGGTTCACCAGGATAACAAGGGTTTACCTGGCGCTCGAAACACCGGTATTCGCAGTTCTCGTTCTCCTTGGATTGTGTTTATGGACAGTGATGATGGGTTGGACAACCATTATTTGGAATTCCTCTATCGCGCTGTTACGGAAAATAACGGTAACGTAGCGGTTTGCAATTATCAACTTGTGAAATCGCAAGCGGATGTTCGCGCAGTTTCAGGAGCGGATTACGGTTGCCGAATGTTGCCACGGGAAAAAATCATCCGAGAATACTACACTAAGTGGTTTGGTGCATGGGCTTTGATTTTGAATCGAGACTGGTTGACTAAGACGGGTCTTTGGTTTGATGAACAGTGTACTTATTTGGAGGACGTGCCTTTTATTACGCAGGTGTTGCTGCACGCAGAACATACCGTTGTGCTGGATGCGGGTTTGTACCTATATTACCAACGCCCCGGTTCGTTAATGCACACACCCAAGATAGAAAAATATCAGATTGCCTTGGACGGGTTTCATCGAATGGAAGAAACTGTCCGTTCCCTCGATAACGAGGGCTCTCGGGTGTTCCTGACTATGGGACGTGCACGGTATTATCTGGCCACTCTGCGCAAAGCGGCGGTTCAGATGCCCTATAAACAGTTTGAAAAACTGTGTCGGATGGTACCGCTGGGAAAAGAAAAGGCACAGTTTGGAAATTTGCAAAAACTCCAAAAGTTGGCCGCCTATATATACATTGTTTCTAAGCGTCTGTTTTATCACATCGTACGAATGACCACAAAATAATCTACCATAGCCTTCGGGAGGTCCATTTTATGACAACGGCAGTTGCGATAGCGTTATATAACGGTGAGCGTTTTTTACATAAACAGTTGGAGTCTATCCGTAACCAGACCACAGTGCCAAATCAGGTGGTGCTGTGTGATGACGGCTCCACCGACAATACCGTTGCTGTGGTCAGAGAGTATATCAAAAAACACAATCTGACAGATAAATGGACTTTGGTAGTTAACGAAAACAATTTGGGCTATGCCAAAAATTTCTTTAAGGCTATGTCCTTATGTCAGGCAGATTTGATTTTTTTGTGTGACCAGGATGACATCTGGAAGCAGGATAAAATTGAAAAAATGACTGCTGTTATGGAACAAAATCCTCACATCGATTTACTTTGCTGCAAATTTGAGATTATTGATGGGGAAGACCGTGTAATGCACAGTCTTTTAGCCCGTAAGAAAAAAGAAACTTTCGAGATTCGGTCTGTGAGCCATCGAGAGCTGCTCCGCGGTTTTTACTGGTTGGGCATGCTGATGTGTGTTCGAACGACTTACTTGCAAACTCTGTACCCGATAACAAAGAATTTGACAATCGCTCACGACCGAGTACTGTCCCATTGTGCCGCTGATGGTGGACGTTTTTACGAATATCAGTATGTAGGGGCCTATCATCGCCGTCACGAAAACAACACTGCTCGGGAAGAACATCGGATTGCTAAATTGCTGAATTTGTCCAAAAAGCTGAAAGAAATTGCGGTTTCCGAACGGTTGTGGAAAGATATCTTGGACTCAAAACTGCTTTTGCGCGAAGAGAGCAGACAGCAGATTAGGGAGCGGTTGGTGCTGCTTAAACAACGGGATGATGCTTTGCGCAGTAAAAGCCTCAAGAAAGTTCTTAGGCTTTATAAAAACGATGCCGGCGAATATCTTTGTAAAACATCCCTGCTGTGCGATATTTGGTTGGCAATTTTCGGAAAACGTAAAGGAGAAACCCTATGACACAAGGAAAGCGATCTCTTATTTGGCTGTTAGCAACTGCGCTTACCGGTACGATGGCTCTGTTCAGTGGCATATTTTTGGGAGCCGAACATAATTTTTTGCTTGCTTTTCTTTTGGCTTTATCTGCAATTGGCATTTATTTTCTGCAAGTGTTTTTTGTGTCTGATAGAAACTGGCTGGATTTCCGAGCGGTTTTTTCCGGCGTATGGCTCGGTACCATTGGCTTGGCATCTATGCGGTTGGCTGAATATCAAGAAGTTTGGCTTAATAAAACGTGGGTTGTGTTGTCAGCAACTTACCTGTGCTTGCAAGTAGGCGTTACAGTGGGGTTGAAACTGGCGCCTTCCTTCAGCGACAAGGCTGTTGCTGTTGCCAAAAAGCTGAAAATAGGCAGAATCCATTTGAAAAAGCACCCCAACCGTCTGTTTGGCATTTGTGTGATTGCGACTCTCGTTGGCTTGGCTTGCTTTGTTGCCAACATCGCCATCAAGGGCTTTGTTCCTGCTTTTTCCAATATCTTTAATGCCTATGTTGTATTTTACACCAAACTACACGTATTTGCCGTAGCCGCAGTGGCTGTAGCGCCTTTGTGTTACTATTGCATTGCTACTCAACCGCTAAGCCTTTTCAAAAAAGTGATTTTGGGCTTATGTATTTTTTATCTGATATTTGCTTTCCCCATTCTGGCGGTATCCCGTGGTGTCTTTGTGGTAGCAGCGTTGGGGTTATCAGTGTGTGTATATTATCTCCACGGCAAACGGCTGTGGGTACTGCTTCTTTGCATTGCCGTAATCGGTAGCGGTTATATGCTGGCTTCTGAACTTCGCAACTACACCAACGAACAGCTCAACACCTTCTTCCAACCGTCGCAAATTCAGTTGCCCAATCATTCGGGTGATACGGATCCTTCCGACCCTACCGACGGAAATAACGGTGGCGGGAATACGGGGAACAACACGTTTTCATTGTCTCCCAAAGCAGCTTTTCTTTACAGTTACTTAACCGTCAGTCATGACAATTTTAACGAAGCCGTGCAAAACAACACGACCTATACCTACGGTGCAAGGCAGTTTGCTCCCTTTAACGTGATCGTAAGGAGTGACCGCATCGAACAAATGGTTAGCGAAGCTCCCAACTATTTCATTCGCCCCCACTTTAACACCGTTAATTTAATCGGCGATTTCTTTTATGATTTCGGAATTTGGGGTGTTATGTTGTGTACGCTGCTGTGGGCGTTAATATTTGGATTCATTCAAGGCTTCTATGACAAAAGCAAAAATATTTTTGTCTTGTTTATTTTGTGTAATACTATGGTACCTGTTGTGCTTTGTTTCTTTGCTTCTTGGATGAGCAATTTTACACATTGGATGATATGGGGCGTAGCGTTTTTGTTGGCGGTTGCCGCGTATGTCTCCTGTTCACCTCGTACGATAAAGGATGTCTAATTCTATAAAAAGGAGTACTACAATGAAAGGTATTATTTTAGCCGGTGGGTCCGGTACGCGGTTGTATCCCTTAACCTTAGTGACCAGCAAACAACTGCTTCCTGTGTACGATAAACCCATGATTTATTATCCCATGTCTACGTTGATGCTGGCAGGTATTCGGGATATTTTAATCATTTCCACTCCTTCCGATACTCCTCGTTTTAAGGAATTGTTGGGTGATGGTTCCCGCTATGGAGTGAATTTGAGCTATGCTGTACAACCCTCTCCCGACGGGTTGGCACAAGCCTTCATTATCGGCAAAGAGTTCATCGGTGATGATGCGTGTGCGATGGTGCTAGGGGATAATATCTTTTACGGTAACGGTTTTAGCAAAATTTTGGCAAATGCCAACCAAAATGCTCAAAACGGAACGGCAACGGTGTTCGGCTACCATGTTTCGGACCCCGAACGTTTTGGTGTGGTAGAGTTTGACGAAAACGGCAAAGCCATTTCGATTGAAGAAAAACCCGCCCAGCCCAAATCCCATTACGCTGTGACCGGCTTGTATTTTTACCCTGCCGGTGTAGCACAAAAAGCTCAGCAAGTCAAACCGTCGGCGCGCGGCGAATTGGAAATCACCACCCTGAATGAAATGTACTTAAACGAAGGTACTTTGGCAGTGGAATTGCTGGGCCGAGGCTTTGCTTGGCTGGATACCGGCACGTTCAAAAGTTTGCTGGAAGCGGCGCAATTTGTGGAAATGAATCAAAGCCGCCAATCGGTGCAAATTTCTGCCCCCGAAGAAATTGCATATATCAAAGGCTGGATTACCAAAGAACAATTACTTAAAGCCGCCGAAGCGTACGGAAAATCCTCGTACGGTGACCATTTGCGGCAAGTAGCGCATGATAAGTTGCGGTATTAAGGAGGAAAACCTATGACCATCATTGTCACCGGCGGTGCGGGATTTATCGGTTCGAATTTTGTGTTCCATATGCTTAAAAAATATCCCGATTATCGCATCATTTGCTTGGACAAGCTTACCTACGCGGGGAATTTGAGCACATTAGCTCCCGTGATGGACAATCCCAACTTCCGTTTTGTCAAACTGGATATCTGCGACCGCGCAGGGGTATATCAACTGTTTGAAGAAGAACGCCCCGACATGGTGGTAAACTTTGCCGCCGAAAGTCACGTGGACCGTTCTATCGAAAACCCGGAAGTGTTTTTGCAAACCAATATTTTGGGTACCCAAGTCTTGATGGATGCTTGTCGGAAATACGGTATCAAACGATATCACCAAGTTTCCACCGACGAAGTGTACGGCGATTTACCGCTTGACCGTCCCGACTTGTTCTTTACGGAAGAAACGCCGATTCATACCAGTTCGCCGTATTCTTCGTCCAAAGCAGGTGCCGACTTGTTGGTACAAGCGTATCACCGCACCTTTGGTTTGCCGGTGACGATTTCCCGCTGTTCTAACAACTACGGTCCGTACCATTTTCCTGAAAAACTCATTCCGCTGATGATTGCCAATGCTCTTAATGACAAACCGTTACCGGTGTACGGCAACGGCCTCAACGTTCGCGATTGGTTGTACGTGGAAGACCATTGCAAAGCGATTGATTTAATCTTGCATAACGGTCGCGAGGGTGAAGTGTATAACATTGGCGGCCATAACGAAATGAAAAATATTGACATCGTCAAAATGATATGTAAAGCGCTCGGTAAACCCGAAAGCTTGATTACCTACGTTACCGACCGTAAAGGTCACGATATGCGTTACGCCATTGACCCCACCAAAATTCATACGGAATTGGGTTGGCTGCCCGAAACCAAATTTGCCGACGGTATTCAAAAAACCATTCAGTGGTATTTGGATAATAAAGAATGGTGGGAAACCATCATTTCCGGTGAATATCAACACTACTACGAAAAAATGTACGCGAATCGATAGGAGTTATCCATGAAAGTTTTTGTCACCGGTGTCGGCGGTCAGTTAGGCTACGATGTTATGAACGAACTTCATAAACGTGGGCACGAATGTATCGGCTCGGATATTGCTTTGTCCTGTTCGCATACCGAATGGCCCTACATTCCACTAGATATCACCGATAAAACTGCGGTTTTGTCGGTGATTACCGAAGCAAAACCCGATGCGGTCATTCATTGCGCGGCTTGGACAGCGGTGGATGCTGCCGAAGACGAAGGAAACCGCGATACCGTCAAAGCGGTAAACGCGCTTGGTACACAGTACCTTGCCACCGCTTGCAAACTGGTAGATTGCAAAATGATGTATATTTCTACCGACTATGTGTTTGATGGACAAGGGGAGACACCGTGGGAACCGGATTGCCGCGACTTTGCACCGCTGAATGTCTACGGTCAAACCAAGCTTGACGGTGAACGCGCGGTGCAAACTACACTGGATAAGTTTTTTGTAGTACGTATCGCGTGGGTGTTTGGTAAAAACGGAAACAACTTTATCAAAACCATGCTCAAAGTCGGCAAGAAATACGATACGGTACGGGTAGTAAACGACCAAATCGGCACACCGACGTACACGTTTGACCTTGCGCGATTGTTGGTAGATATGATTGAAACTGAAAAATATGGTTTCTACCACGCCACCAACGAAGGCGGGTATATCAGTTGGTACGATTTTGCTTGCGAGATTTTTCGTCAAGCGGGGTACAGTACCAGCGTTGTACCGGTGACCACCGCGGAATATGGGCTTAGTAAAGCGGCGCGACCGTTTAACAGTCGTTTAGAGAAGTGTAAGTTACAAAAAGCGGGTTTCCGGCCGTTGCCGACGTGGCAAGACGCGCTGACACGCTATTTGAAGGAGTTAGAAAACGATGGGGCAAATTAAAGTCACCCCTTGCCCGATAGAGGGGTTATACGTTATTGAACCGACTGTCCACGGGGATAGCCGCGGCTATTTTGTCGAAACCTACAACCAAAAAGATATGGCTGAAGCCGGTCTTAACATGGTGTTTGTTCAAGATAACCAGAGCATGTCGGTCAAGGGCGTGTTGCGAGGATTGCATTTTCAAAAACAATACGCGCAAGGAAAATTAGTGCGGGTTATCAAAGGTCGCGTGTTCGACGTGGCAGTGGATATTCGTGACGGTAGCCCCACTTATGGGCAATGGTTTGGCGTGGAATTAACCGAGGAAAACAAAAAACAGTTTTACATTTCCGAGGGTTTTGCCCATGGCTTTTTGGTCCTGAGTGATACCGCAGAATTTTGTTACAAAGTAACCGATTTTTACCATCCCGGCGACGAGGGCGGATTGGCGTGGAACGACCCAAAAATCGGTATCGTTTGGCCGGAAGTAGTGGGCGAATATCGCGGTACAGCAAGCGCCGCAGGATACACGCTTGCCGACGGTACACCGCTGAATCTCAGTGAAAAGGACCAAAAATGGTGAGCCGTATGAATCAACCGATGCTTAGCATTTATATTCCTACCTATAATCACGAAAACTATATTGCCCGCGCGCTGGATAGCGTACTCATGCAAAAAACGCAGTATTCCTATGAAGTCTTGGTAGGAGAAGACGTTTCCACCGATGGTACACGCGCGATTTTGCAGGAGTATGAAGCGCGTTTTCCGGGCAAATTCACCATGTTTTACCGCGAAAAAAATATGCACGGCAGTGAAGTGTCTAACGCTTTGGATTTGAAAAGACGGTGCCGCGGTAAATATATCATTGCCTTAGAAGGCGATGATTTTTGGACAGATGAAAACAAGCTCGAAAAACAAATCACGTTTTTGGAAACGCATCCCGAATATTTGGCCGTAGCGCATAATTGCGTGGTGGTGGGGGAGGATTCTCTGCCTAACGGGGAACAATATCCCGAATGTAAGGATGAGGAATACACCTTGCGTCATTTTGTCAGCGAACAAATGCCGGGGCAACTTACCACCGTTATGTGCCGTAATTATATGAACGAGCCGTATATGGACACCTCGCTGTTTGAACGTCGGCTTTCACCGGGTGACCGCTTATTATATTTTGCATTGGCAACACACGGCAAAGTGTTTTGTATGCAGGAAGTTATGAGCGCATATCGACACATTACCACACATGGCAGCAGTTTCAGCGCGACGTCGCGGTATTCTTTTACCAAAGATGAGCACTGGTATTTTGAACTGTTGCAATACGCCTTGCGGCAGACCAATAAAACAGCGATTAAATATGCGCAGTTGTTGTATTTTCGTTCCTTGGTGCAAGGTGTCAAACAACGGCAGTTAACGTGGCGTGATTTTAGGGGCTATCTGTCCCACATCCCGAAAAAATGTGCCACTATTTGTTTGTATTTCGAATATTTTTTACGCCATCATGTGTTGCACAAAGAATTGTGGGTGAGTGCATGAAACAGAATACGGTTGCAGGTGGTATGCTATGGAAGTTGCTGGAGCGTTTCGGTGTTCAAGGAATACAGTTTGTTCTGCAACTGATTTTAGCACGGATTATGATACCGGAGCATTACGGTGCTTTGGCAATGATGCTGATTTTCGTTAATCTGGCAAACGTATTTATTCAGTCGGGTTTCAATACCTCGCTAATGCAAAACAAAGAGGTCACCGAAGAGGATTATTCCTCGGTTTTTTGGGTGACGATGGGAGTTTCTGCGTTAGTGTACGGCGGTTTGTTTTTTGCAGCACCGGCGATTGCTACTTTCTATAAAATGCCGGAAATCGTCTGGCCGTTTCGCGTGTTGATGTTGGTGTTGTTTCCGGGTAGTTTTAATTCCGTTCAACTGGCCAAGGTCAGCCGTGAGCTTGATTTTCGCAAAGTGTTTTTTAGCAATACTTTTGGTATTGTGATTTCCGGTGTGGTGGGTATTGCGTTGGCTTACCAAAACGCCGGTGTGTGGGCTTTGGTGGTACAAAACGTACTCAACGTGTTGATTGCCTGCTTGGTTATGTTCAAAGTGGTGGACTGGCGCCCGCGTTTGGTGTGTAATATTGAGAGGGTAAAAGTACTCTTTACCTATGGCTGGAAACTGCTCGTTTCCGGTTTGTTGGATACCTTGTATCAAGACATTCGCAGTTTGGTAATCGGCAAAAAATATCAGGCCGATACACTGGGATTTTATAACCGCGGCAAACAATTTCCACAATTTGTTATTAACGGCATCAATGGTGCCGTACAAAGTGTCATGTTGCCCGCTATGTCCGCCAAACAAGATGACAAAACACAAGTAAAAACTTTGATGCAAACGTCTATCGCGGTGAGCGCTTACGTGGTTTTTCCTGTGTTGTTTGGACTAGCCGGTATTGCCGAACCGTTGGTAAAAGTGTTGTTGACCGAAAAATGGTTACCGTGTGTACCGTATTTGCAAATTTACTGTTTCACGCTTTTGTTTATGCCGGTACATACTTGTAATTTACAAGCCATCAACGCGATGGGGCGCAGCGACTTGTTTCTCAAGTTGGAACTGATAAAAAAATCGTATGGGTTGTTATTGCTTATCGCTGCCGTTCTGTTTTTTGACTCGCCGATTGCGATTGCGCTGAGCGGCGCGGTGAGCACCTTGATTAGTTGTTTTGTCAATGCTTACCCCAACAAAAAACTGATCGATTATTCCTACACCGAACAAATCAAAGATATTTTTCCGGCCATTTTGTTTTCGACAGTTATGCTGGGTGCCGTCTGGTTAATTGCTCGCATAGCACTGCCGCCGCTTGTTACGGTGTTGTTACAAATTGTCAGTGGAATTGTGGTATATCTTACATTATCGCTGATTTTCCGCCCCAAGGGACTGTTAGTGTTACTGGCAATTTTTAAAAAAGCCGATAATGACCAAAAGGGAACGATTATTCATGACTAAACCATCTGTATCACAAATTTTTACCTTTCTCACTGCCGTGGATACACTGTTTGAGGTTCCTTTATCTCAAAAACAAGAATTGTTTTCTTTTGCTCAAAAACTCAATGAAAAAGCAACTATATGCGCGAAGTTTGAAGGCGACACGATAGTAGCGATGGTTGCGGGATATACCGAAAACACCGATAATCGGTTGGGATATATTTCGGTGGTGGCAACGTTGCCTGCAGCGCAGGGGAAAGGCCATGCTCGTTATTTGGTCAAAGAGTTTTTGGGTATCAGTCGTGCCAAAGGCCTTGACGGGGTGCATCTATATACCACAAATTCCAATGCGACTGCAATACGCCTGTATCACGGTTTGGGTTTTAAGCCATTCTTGTTGCCGAACGAACCCCGTCCGCAGAACACGCATTTGGTGTGCTATTTTGAAAAGGAGTAGGGTATGAACGTTTTATTGACTTCGGTTGGCAGACGGGCTTACATGGTACAATATTTTAAACAAGCCGTAGTACCCGACGGAGAAGTACATGTTTGCAATTCCGATGATTTAACGGTAGCGTTTCAATATGCTGACCGCAGTGTGATTTCCCCGCTTATTTACAGTGATGAATATATTCCGTTTTTACTTAACTACTGTAAAGAACAAGCTATTGATATGATTGTATCGCTGTTTGATATTGATTTACCGGTGTTGGCAAAAAACAAGGACCGCTTTGAAGCCATTGGCACACGTGTTGTCGTATCTGATGCAAATTTGCTGGAAATATGCAACGACAAATGGAAAACATACGAGTTTTTGAAAGAAAACGGCTTTGGTGTTCCCAAAACGTATTTGACTTTGCAATCTGCTATGTTGGCGTTGGAATCCGGTGAAATTCATTATCCTGTCATTGTTAAACCGCGCTTCGGCTGCGGTTCCTTAGCCATGTCGGTGGCAGAAGATGAAATGGCGCTGTTATATTACTATACGCGCAATACACGAGCTGTCCGCAGAACGTATCTTAGGTATGAGTCGGATACGGTGGAAGAAAAAATTATTTTCCAGGAAATGTTGACAGGGCAGGAATACGGTATCGATATTATCAACGATTTGGAAGGTCGGTTTTGCAACGCTATTGTGAAAAAGAAATTAGCCATGCGTGCAGGTGAGACCGATATCGGTGAAACGGTAGAAGAACCAGCCTTGTTTGCCGAAGCAGAGCGGCTTGGGAAACTGACCAAGCATATCGGCAACATGGATTGCGATTTCTTTTTGGTAGACGGAAGACCGTATGTTTTGGAAATGAACGCTCGATTCGGTGGAGGGTATCCGTTCAGCCACGTGGCAGGGTGCAATCTCCCGCGGGCACTGGTGAATTGGGTAAGCGGTCAAGAGGTGTTGCCTGAATGGTTGACGGCCAAAAGCGGTGTTCGCGCTTACAAGGAATTGATTTTAACGACAAAAAAAGGGTGAAAAACATGAAAGCTTTGGTACTTGCCGGCGGATATGCACAAATCGCGTTAATTGGTGAATTAAAACGCCGCGGTATTTATACATTATTGGCAGATTACTATGCCGAGCCGGTGGCAAAACCGTATGCCGATAAATTTTTTCAAGTTTCCACGTTAGATGTCGAAAAAATACAAGAAATCGCGCAATCGGAAGCGGTTGACTTTTTGATTACCGCGTGTACTGACCAAGCGTTGCTGACGGTTGCCAAGGTTTCGGAAAATCTGAGGTTGCCGTGTTACGTGGATTACGAAACGGCACGCAACGTCACCAACAAAAAATACATGAAAGATGTCTTTTTAGCAAACGGCATTCCCACAGCAAAGCATGTGACCATTCACAAAAACGAACCGTACACGCTCCCCAACTTGTCCTTTCCTTTAATTGTTAAACCGGCGGATTGTAACAGCTCCAAAGGTGTCCGCAAAGTGACCAACATGGCCGAATTCAAAGCGGCACTTGCCGATGCACTGGAATTTAGTCGTACCGGTACCGCTGTGGCAGAAGAGTTCATTGAGGGTCCCGAACTTTCCATTGATGTATGGGTAGAAGAGGGCAAAGCGCACGTGCTGTGCGTATCGAACAGTGAAAAAATTGCCGATGCCGATAAATTTGTGATATTCCGCGGCAATTACCCCGCCAAAGAAGCAACAATCGTACAAGAAGAAATAGGCGAAGTCGCGCAAAAAATTGCGGATGCTTTCGGTATTAAAAATGCCCCCATGTTGATACAAGCCATTTACCGTAACGGGCATATATTCGTGTTGGAATTCAGTGCGCGTACCGGCGGCGGTGTGAAATATTTGATGATTCAAAATGCCAGTGGTTTTGATGTCATTCAAGGAGTTGTCGATTTGACGTTGGGGCAGATACCTCATGTCGGGGATCTTGGCGGGAAATACCGGTATATCAGTAACGAGTTTGTCTATTGCCAAAATGGTGTGTTTGATAAACTTGTTGGTTTTGAAGAACTTAAAAGAAACGGTGTCATTGTGGACTATTATTTATTCAAATGGCAAGGTGCACAGATGACGGGTATTCAAAGTAGCGGTGACCGTGTTTGCGGATTTACGATTGGGGCAGATTCCATCGGGGAATTACAGCAAAAACACAAAACTGCCACCGCCGCCGTGAAAGTACTAGACGTTAACGGGACGGATATTATGCGGCACGATTTGTTGCCTGATATTAAGGAGTAAAAAATGATACCTTCTGCACTGTTGTATCTTATCTTTTTATTAGCGTTTATTTTACTGTGGTTTGTACTGCTCAAACGTCCCGTGTATGAAGCACTGTTTTTGTCGTTTCTGATTTTGGTAGCGATTACCGGTACGTGGGAAAATATTTGGCAATACATAGACGGCGCTCTTTCCACAGGCTTGTTGTATTCCATGATTGCTTTTGTGGCAATGAGCCAATTGCTGACACACACCAAGGTAATCGATTCGTGCGTGTATTTAATCCTGTCATGTTTAGGTCGTGTCACGGGTGGTGCCGGTTACGTGGCGGTGATTACTTCATCGTTCATGGGCGCCCTTTCGGGTTCGGGTCCCGGCAATGTCATGGCAACCGGTGTGATTACCATTCCCGCTATGAAAAAAGTGGGTTTTCCGTCGCATTTGGCAGCCAATGTCGAAAGCACTTCCAGTTATCTTGGTAACATGATTCCGCCGAGTTCCAATATTGTGGGAGCACTCGGTGCCTTTATGGCGCTGTATCCCGACGCCCAGGTGACATCAGGACAATTCTGGGTAGTGTTGTGGGGTATCTCGCTGTATTTTATTGCACAGCGCATCTTGATGGTGTGGGCATTCTGCAAATATTATCATGTCAAGCCCATGGCAAAGGAAGATATCCCCTCGCTCAAAGAAACGTTCAAAAACGGCTGGAAAGGGCTGCTTTTACCCGTTATTATCTTGGTTCCGTTTGTGTTTGATAGCGTAGCGTCGGATTTTATTGCGCAGCGTCTGGGAACGGCAGGGGCTTCGGCTTTTTCCAAATGTTTGTTGTTTTTCATTGCCGGTATTGCGACGATTTATGCCTTGCTCATTGCCGAAAACAAAAAAGAATTCACCCTTGCCAAGTTAGCGGATGTGTTTGGCAACAAGATGAAATCCTTGGTCGGGCCGATTGCCGCCTGCTTGTTTGGCTACATGATTGGCGAATTATTTGCCGATATCGACGTTACCACCGGCCTTTCGGTATTTTTGAGCCAAATGAATCTTTCCCGCGTGGGATTAGCCTTTGTTGTCCCGTTGATTACGTGCTTTTTAGGGATGGTGGTTCCCGGTTCATCGCAAGTCGTTATTTTTGGTCCGGTATTCATTGCGGCGTTTGCCGCGGTGGGTTCCAATCCGCTGTATATTGCCGCTATGCTTCCCTGCATTTGCGGTGTCATGTGCGGTATCACACCGCCGTTGGCGCTTGGTATGTATGCGGGCATGAGTATTGCGGAATCGGATTTTAAGAAAACGGTCATCAACGATTTGTGGTGGGTAGCCGCGCAATATATCCTGGAAGTGCTCATGTTGCTTGAAGTACTGCCCATTCTTGGCCTGTGAGAAAGGAGCGAACGATATGACTGCCTTTTTGAAAAAACTTATTGCGGTACTCACAAAAATATACAGTTACGGAATCTTCTTTTGCTTGTTTGCAGGCGGATTAACGTTTTTGGGTTTTCTGGTCGCTTTTGTCATTGGCGGGGAAACCGCAACGGCTATTTGCGTGTTTATTCAAAAGAAAATTTTTGGTGTTTTAATTTACGGTGGTAATATTGTTGTCTGCTTAGGCCTCCTTACCATGTACTTGAAAAAGCAAAAAAGCTTAACGATTAATGACGAAAATCGGCAATCGAATTGAGGTGTAGCGGTATGAATCGCATTTTAGTGACCCGTTCTTCCATGCCTTCGTTTGAAGAATACTGTGAAGAAATAAAGGATATTTGGGACAGCCATTGGCTGACCAATATGGGACCAAAGCACAAAGCATTGCAAACGCAACTGGCGGACTATTTAGCCGTAGATGCGGTGGATTTACTCACCAATGGTCACATGGCATTGGAACTTTCCATGCAAGCGTTGCATCTGAGTGGGGAAGTCATTACTACCCCGTTTACGTTTGCTTCCACCACTCATGCGATTGTACGTAATGGTCTAAAGCCAGTGTTTTGCGATATTAATCCCGTGGATTTTACCATGGACGTTAATAAATTGGAATCCTTAATTACGGAAAAAACGTCGGCCATCGTACCCGTCCACGTATACGGTAACATTTGTAATGTCGAAGAAATTGAACGCATTGCCCAAAAATATAACCTGAAAGTCATTTACGATGCGGCGCATACCTTTGGTGTAAAATATAAAGGCAGAGGCATCGGTGATTTTGGTGACGTTTCGTGTTTTAGTTTCCATGCCACCAAAGTATTCAATTCCATCGAGGGCGGCGCTGTGTGCTACCACGACGAAGCTTTTGGCAGAGAGTTGTACGGCCTTAAAAACTTTGGTATTCGCGGTCCGGAGATTGTGGATGGCGTGGGTGCCAATGCGAAAATGAACGAATTTTGCGCTGCTATGGGACTGTGCAATTTACGCCACATTGACGAGGAAATCGCCAAACGCAAAACCGTTGTTGACCGCTATTATGAACGGCTCGCTGGTGTGAACGGTTTACAATTAAATCCCGTCCAAAGAGATGTTCAACCAAACTATTCGTATTTCCCTGTGATATTTGATAAAGCGGTGTTTGGTGTCGACCGTAATGAAGTTATGGAGGCACTGGCGCAAAACGGTATTGGTGCTCGCAAATATTTTTATCCGCTGACCAACGCTTTTGATTGTTTTAGCGGTCAATACGACTCAAATGAAACGCCTGTTGCATTGCGTATCAGCCATCAAGTATTAACATTGCCACTGTATGCCGATCTGCCTCTTTCGGACGTGGACACTATTTGCGATATTATATTGGGCCTTAAAAAATAACATAACGCCCGTATTACTATTACAAGTAATACGGGCGTTATGCTGTTTTTTTATCGCTTGATAAGTGCCAATCCGCGTTTAAGTAAAGCTGTTAATTCGCGGCGGTTGAACACAAAGCCGGTGAACAGTGCTACGGCACCGTTGATGCACACAAAAAGCGCACCGAACAAAACGAAAGTAAAGTAATTGTCGATGGGGAGAACCAACGAAAGTTCTACCCAACAAATAGCAACTCCCACAATAACCAATGGTAATAACAGACGAAGCAAGTGCCTTAATTTGCCCTTGAAAAAGTAAACGTGAACGTAACCCATTTCCAGCACGCAAAGCAAAAGACCGACCAACAAAACCGAGGCTAGCATGCCGTACAGTCCCCAAAGCGTGCCGCCGATGCCTAGCGACACCAACAAAACAATGCAAGAAATAATTTGAATGTTACGGCTGATACGGAAATGCCCTGCCATGTTGATAAGATGAAAACTCGGAATATGTAACAATTCCAACACAGAGCAGGAAACCATTAAAACCGCAATGGCAATATCCACATAATTGGCATCGTTGATGCCGTTGGTATAAATTTTAATAAAAGGTAGGATGACGGCACAAGCGGTAGTAAGTACTACAAAAACAGCGGTAAAAATCAAATACTCATATTGTGAATAAGCCGGCCAGACATCTTCGCGTTTGCGGTGTGTCAGCATCTCACCAAAACCAAGGCGAGGTGCATCAATCAAACTGCGCAACAGATTTTTGAGGATGATAAACACATTGTTGTATACCGCGTACACACTGGCTAAAACCGTTCCGCCGGCAGGAGAGATGGAAAGGAAAATCAAAGGAGCCGAGTCAAAAATAACGCTGGTGACGCGTTGCGCCATTACATCGCCGGTACCTTTTATCAATTCCGGTTGCGGCGGGATTTTGAAATCGATAAATTTGTTTTTCTTTTTGGTATAGCCGGCAATAATCAAATAACTCAGCAGCGAAAATGTCATGGTGTTAACACGCACCATCCACATCGGTCCGCCATTGGTAATCATGATAATGTTAGCAATATGTCCCAAACCGATGGTGACAGTGGTGGTAAAGCTAACAATATATTCTTTTTGCTGTGCTTGTAACAACACACGGTAGGTGCTGGCATAGAACAGGTTGAATGCCGGGGGAATCATGGTCATCATGATAACTGTGAAAATGAATTCGCGCTCCAAGGCACTGTTTGCCAGCAAGGCATATCCAAAGGAAACAACCGTACCGACGATAAAAAATAAGGTGCCGATACGGCGGAATTTCTTTTGTGTCGCCGCCAAAATACCGTTGACAAGCGTGTAATCGCCTTTGACATACGGTGCAAATAAGGCTACGTTTGAAGCTGTTGTAAAGCCGCCTTCCACAATCATTAAAACGTGGACGACTTGATTGGCGGTGGAATTGAGCCCGTTAAAATCCGAACCGTAATGCTGTAAAATCAGCAGAGTGACAACAAAGCCAAATAGGCCGTTCACTAACGTGAGTGAAACGGCCGATAAGGCATTGAGCATGCTATATTTATTTCGGTTGTTGGTCAGTGACATGAGCAGTTCCTCTTTTTAATTTCAACAAACAAAACGTCTTTGTCAATGCATCGGATTTACCGGGGCACAGCAGTCTTCCGTGATACGTGATAACCATCACAAAGGTGGGGCATACCAACGTATTAAAGACGGACGGTTGTGCCATACCAAATGCAAAATAATAAAAGCAGACGAGTAAGATAAACGTCCATTGCTTGTAATTTTTAATGCCTTTTTTGGAAAAGAAACCAAAGTCAATGAGTATAGATAACAACGACGCTAAAATCATTAATGTACCGATTAAGCCAAAGCAAACTAAACATTCGACCAAAAAGTTATGAGCCGTTTGCTCCATGGTTTTCCAACCCATGTCGTAGGTGTAATACAAATCACCGGTACCAAAGAGAAAGTTCTTCTTAACTTCCTCAATGCCTTGCTTTAATAAATCGGCACGCATCGCATCGCTGCGATTGATTTGTTCTTGCGTATCGGTAGCAAGTTGATTGTTTGGGGTCGTCGGTGTTGGTTGTGTCGGAACAGAAGGTGTGGTTGAGGTTGGCATTTGTTGATTGTTTGGAGTTGTCGGTGTTGGTTGCGTAGGTGTCGGTTGTGTCGGAACAGAAGGTGTGGTTGAGGTTGGCATTTGTTGATTGGTAGTAGTTGTTGCTCCGGACGGTGGGGTGGTAGGGGTATCTTTGTCCGAAACGGCAAACGAGATATTGAACTCGCGATACAAAGAATAACGCACTTTACCAACGTTTAAACCCGCTAAAATAGATACTAAAACCAAAGAAGATGCAAAAGAGACCGCTGCCCATTTAATAACCGTTACGTTTGTGATAAACGCGAGCAGCAAACCAATCATTACTGCGGCGGAAAGTAACACTACCGCCCGAGAACTGCAAGTTAAAATCAAAACCAGCGATAAACAACATAACACGCCGTTTAATTTTGTTTTCCAACCCTTTTTTTCTTGCAGACCGCTTACCATAAACGGTAACAACAAAGCTAGCATACTGGTGCTGTATAAATTGTTAATCGGCGGATTGCCGAAAACATTTTCTTCCATAAACGTAACAGCAACTTTATATAATACAATATAGGTTAAAATGGCCAATAAGTTATCGGATAAATCCTCATTAGAAAGATTTAATTTTTTGTCGGTTATAAGCGCGTATAGCGAAAACGCCCCAAACAACACAACGGCATAGTAAATACCTTCCTTAAATTCTCCGCCGGATAGGAGGCGGTAAACACTTAAAGCAACGTAATATACGCCGAAAGCATAGTACAGTACGTTGAATTTAGTGAGGTGAAAAGAGAAACAGTCGGAAACAACTTTCCAAAGAATCACCAAAAAGAAAGGGAGGTAGAGTAAAAAGGTGAAAACTTGATTGGCAAGAGTCGAAAAACGAAATTGCTCGTTAAGCGACGTAGAGGCCAAAGACACCCAAATCGAAATAAAGAAGATAAAGAAAAACAAACTGTATTTTTTGAAAAATCGAATCATTTTGTCACCTCACAAAGTATCGACACACGAACTCATTTCATGTTTTGTAAGTGCATACTTCCCATCAAACGGCGGTAAGCTTCTTCTAAATCTACTTTCGGTTCCCAACCCAAGGAGCGCAATTTGGCAGAAGATAAACGCATTTTGGTATCTTGCGCATAGCCGTGCAAATTTGTTTCGGGAATATCAAAAACTACGGCAATCGGTTTTTGAGCAAGTTTTTTAGCAACCATGTGTGCCATATCGGCAATGGTAGTATGCGTTTTTTCATTTACTACGTTATACGCCCCACCATTTTCACCAGACAGCAAAATGCGGAACAAGCCGTCAATAACATCCGCCGTATAGCAATAATTTCCTTCGGATAATCCTTTGGTATGCAACACAATATCCGTACCGTTCATGGCACTGCGCGCAAATTGCGCAAACACGCGGTTTTCACCGGGGAGAACACCGGCACCAAAAGTTTGCGCCAACCGAGCAATCTTGATATCTAACCCGTATTCCACCGAATAGGCAATACATAAATTTTCGCATAATCGTTTGCTCAGCGGATAATTACTGCGCGTGAGCAACGGATTAACATAGCCGGACATGTCCTCGGTGATGGGTGTTTGACAATCCTCAAACGACCCATACATTTCCATCGACGAAAGATATAAAAGTGAACGAACACCGCTGTTTTTGGCGTATTCCAAAATGTTTTTGGTACCGTCTATGGCGGTGGCAATGGTTTCCACCGGTTGTGTTATCATGGTTTTGGAAGCGGTAACGCTGGCACAATGGAAAATATAATCCACACGAGGCAACTCGCTGGTGTCGGTAATATCGCCAACCACCACGTGAACACCCTCACGGTCAAGCAATTCCCCAAAAATGGTTTTTGCTTTTTCCAAGTTTCGTACAAACAAATATACCGTAATATTACTTTGTTTCTTGCGGTTGTAGCAAGCCAAGGTTTTTACCAATAATGAGCCGACTAAACCGGTAGCACCTGTGACCAAAACGGAACAGTTTTTCAACTGTTCCAGCGGCGTACAATGAGATGCCACATAGTCCAAATCTTCTTGTAAAAACGAGTCTAACGGGCTTTCGCACATCATATATACTTTCTCCTAATTACGCATCAAAACCATAAATCTGCGCGTTTTCTTTAGCTTCCAACATGGCGCGCATCGTATAAAAATCATCCGGTGTGGTAATTTTTATGTTTTCATACGGACCGTCCACCAAATACAAGGGCTTGCCGTAATGCTGCATCATGGTGCAAGAATCGATAAAATCGGTGATGCCGTCTTGCAAAGCTTGTTGGTGTGCCGCCATAATATCGTGCAACCAAAAACTTTGCGGAGCTTTGGCAATGCGGGATTTGGAACGGTTCGGCACATAATCAATCGAATTATCTTCACTAACAACCAAAATGGTTTCCTTTACCACAGCAGTGGTAATGGCAGAACCGTGTTCTTTTACCGACCGAATGTTGTCGGCAATCACTTTACCGTTGATGAGTGGGCGGACACCGTCGTGAATCAAAACAACCGAAGGTTCGTCACCGGCCACTTCTTTGGCGGCACACAAACCGTTATAAATCGAAAGTTGTCCGCTTTCTCCGCCGGGAACGACTTTGCGCACTTTCTCAATGCGAAAACGATACAAGAGTTCTTCCATGTAGGGGAGCCATTCTTTGACACAAGCCACTACCACGGCATCGATATCGGGGCTTTGTTCAAAAATATCCAAGGTATGAATAATAATGGGTTTATTGTATAACTCCAAAAACTGTTTTGGACGGTCTTTACTGTGCATTCTCGAACCGACACCGCCCGCAAAAACAACCGCAATATTCATAAAAACATCCCCCTATTATACGTCGTTATAATTTAAGCAAGGTTACATTGCTCGGCAATGCGTTCGCAAACAAGTTTTGTCGCCATGCCCGATTCACTGCCGCCAAGGTCGCGGTAATGACGGTCGCAGGCCGCGCGATAATCTTCCTCGTTAAATTCCAATATGTTACGTTCTAACTCGTCGTTGTTGACGGCTTGCGGGAACGGCCACTCAGAAACAGGTGTGTAAACCTCCGTGGTGGCAACGTAATGCTCTAAGTCCACGGCAAACAAGAAACTGGGACGACCGGTTAACATAAAATCCCACATAGAAGAAGAAAAATCGTTGATCATGGCATCTGCCGTGCACAGCAGTTCTTGCATATCGGGATAATCGGATAAATCCAAACAATCACCGGCGGGAAGTTCATCGCGGTTGGTAACACACGGATGAAAACGGAATCCAAACCGCCATTTTCCTCCGAAACGTTCGGACATGGCGCGGCAAACGCGTTCCACATCCACGCCGTAGGAGATAGCAATGGAATTTTTGAAATAATTATCATCGGGTTTGCGATAGGTAGGGGCAAAAAGAATCAGTTTTTCATTTTCCGCCAAACCGATAGTTTGTCGTACCTTGGCGCGAACCGCTTCATCACCGTGAGCTAAAATATCGTTGCGGGGCAATCCGATTTGCCAAAAAATATCGCGCGGCACCAACATAGAATCCGAAACCACATCGGAAAAACGGGTACAAGTGGACAAAAACACGTTGGTTTGGTCAGACGACAGATGCAAATCTTTTCTGAAAAACTTGGTATCCTCATACATATGCCGACCACATTTTTTATAAGCACCGCCACCGTGCCAGGTGTTGATAACGTATTGTTTTTTGCGAAGCGGCAGGTAGGAAAAACCACCGCTGTTTGTCAGCAATACTTTGGCAGTCATCGCATTATAAAAATATTGCAATGAATTGCGCTTGACAAACTTCACACCGGTGGTCACACCGTCCGTTTGCGGAGGACGACCGCCGAAAACCAAGTCCAATTTGCCCTCATAGTGTTGCTGCAAATATTCGCACACGAATTTGGGACTATCGGAATAATTATACGCCAAATCGTTAATTAAAAAAACACGATTTTGTCGAACAGGGAACAAGCGAAACGGCGAAAGCAATGCACGGAGTATCAGTTTCTTGCTGTATCGTTTTAAATCATCCATAATTTTTACCTCTTTTTAAGCCATTTTACGCAAGGTTTCTCCACCAAAATTTGTGATAACCATGCACAAAGGGTGGTTGCAATAGCAATAATCAATATAAGCAACCAATTGGCAGACGTATACCCCAATTCTACCACAACATTGATAATGACCATGTGGTATAAATAAAAACCATACGTTAAATCAATCGGTGCTCGCCATTTACGCATAAAGGAAAAACCAAACAAGACACAAGCCAACAGTAATGCCGTAATGGTGTTATACAAATAACCATCTAAGACATGGGGAAAAGAAAGGTGGATTTCTGCAAACTTCCACACGACGTACGCAATGGCAAAAAACCATTTAAACCGAGTCAAGGCGGGGATAATCGTATCACGGTGTTCCCAAACGACCATGCCGAACACCAAAAAGTAAGCATAGGGTAACACGGTAACGTTAATTAGCTTGAATACCAGCACCGGCAAATACGGTTCCAAACGGTTGCACAAAATACTGACAGCCGCCAAAACCAAAACCGTTATACCACCAAACAAAAGATTTCGTTTGGCAAGAATTTTTTTAAGAAGCGGAGCAATGATATAAAATTGAATTTGCACGGAAATGGTCCATAAGACGCCATTGGGAGTGCCTACACCGTATTCGCGCAACCAATCGCCGGTGTAAAAATTCAAGCCGGCAAATTGGGTAAAGAGATAAATAACACCTTGCTTTACCGTTGGTACAGTTGCATACAACACCGCAATTATTACGGTGTTGATAAGGATACATGCCCAAAAAGCGGGGAGTATGCGAATAGCACGTTGCTTGAAATATTCCCTGACAGGAGGTTTTCCGTCCAGCGATTTTGCAGCCAAAAAACCGCAAAGTGCAAACAAAATCGGCACACCGCGTACAAAGTATACAGGCTCATGCCATTCGGGTAACTTAAAGTGTGTAATTACATGCCCAAAAAAGACCTGAATAGTGGCAATAATACGAAAAACATCCAACGTGTTATTGTTATAATTTAATGTTTTCATCGTTTCTTTGCAAGGTCGAAAGAATGTCAACCTTTTCTCCAAACCATTTTATTAACCACACCGGTATACGATTGAATAAGCTTAACAACTTTGGTGGAAACGTTTTCTTCCACATAATCCGGCACGGGGATACCGTGATTTCCGTCCAGATTCATTTGTACAGCCGTATCCACTGCTTGCAACAAACTTTTTTCGTCAATACCGGCCAAGATAAAGTCGGCTTTGTCAAGCGCTTCGGGACGTTCCGTCGAGGTGCGAATACACACAGCGGGGAAGGGATGACCGACCGAAGTAAAGAAACTGCTTTCTTCCGGCAAGGTACCCGAGTCGGAAACACAACAAAACGCATTCATTTGCAAGCAGTTGTAATCGTGGAAACCAAGCGGCTCATTTTGAATCACGCGTTTATCAAGCACAAAACCGCTTTTTTCCAAACGATTACGGGAACGCGGATGGCAAGAATACAAAATCGGCATATCATATTTTTCAGCCATTTTGTTAATGGCAGTAAATAACGAAAGGAAATTCTTTTCGGTATCAATATTTTCTTCGCGATGAGCAGAAAGTAAAATATATTTTCCTTTTTCCAATCCCAGGCGTTTGTGCACATCAGAAGCCTCAATCGCTGCCAAATTGTTACGCAACACTTCCGCCATGGGAGAGCCGGTAACGTACACGCGTTCTTTGGGTAGACCGCATTCGTGCAAATATTTGCGTGCATGTTCGGAATAGGCCAAGTTAACGTCCGAAATAATGTCAACGATGCGGCGGTTGGTTTCTTCCGGTAAACATTCGTCCTTGCAACGGTTGCCGGCTTCCATATGGAAAATCGGAATATGCAACCGCTTGGCAGGAATAGCAGAAAGGCAAGAGTTCGTGTCACCCAAAATTAACAGAGCGTCGGGTTTGATTTGCGCCATCAGTTTGTAAGAGCAGTTAATAATATTACCGACGGTTGCCCCCAAATCATCGCCCACCGCATCCATATACACTTCCGGGTCGGCAAGTCCCAAATCACGGAAGAAAATACCGTTCAAATTGTAGTCGTAGTTTTGGCCGGTATGTGCCAAAACACAATCAAAATATTGACGGCATTTGTTGATAACGGCTGCCAAACGAATAATTTCCGGTCGTGTGCCGACAATAATCAACAATTTTAATTTACCGTTGTTTTGGAAAGAAACGTCCGAATAATCCAATTTAATATCCATCGTTTTACCACCTCGTCAGAAGTTAAAAATTGCCATGTAATAGACAAAAATCCGCCACAAAAAAGCGGTGGCAGAAACTGTCTTACACTTGTTCAAAAAAAGTGTCGGGTTTATTGGGGGAAAAGAGCTCGTTCGCCCACATCAGCGTTACCATGTCTTCGGTGTCGCTGAGGTTAATAATGTTGTGCGTGTAACCGGGGAGCATATGAACGGCTTCGATTTTTTCGCCGGAAACTTCATAATTCAACACTTCGTCGGAACCTATTTTCCGCAATTGAATCAAACCATGACCGGAAACAACAATAAAAAATTCCCATTTGGTATGATGCCAATGTTGCCCCTTGGTAATGCCGGGCTTGGAGATATTTACACTGAATTGACCGCAACTTTCCGTTTTGAGTAATTCGGTAAAGCTGCCGCGAGCATCCACGTTCATTTTCAACGGAAAAGACACCTTTTCCTTGGGTAAGTACGAAAGATACGTGGCATATAATTTCTTGGCAAAGCTTCCTTCGGGAATAGGGGGCATTACCAACGTTTGCGGTTGTTCTGCAAAACGGTACAGCAAATCGACGATTTCTCCCAAGGTGACATGATGTGTAATCGGTGCGGCACAATATTTCCCGTCTTTCGTCAGCACGGTATTCACACCATCAAACTCGCAACGATGCTCTACACCTTCTAAGGCACACAGCATCTCATCAATCAAATCGTCAATGTACAACAATTCCAGCTGTACACTGGGGTCATTGACCGTAATGGGCAAATCGTTCGCTATGTTATGACAAAAAGTGGCTACTGCGGAATTGTAATTTGGGCGACACCACTTCCCAAACAAATTAGGGAAACGGTAAACCAAGACTTTAGCACCCGTTTCTTCGCCGTAGGCAAAAAACAAGTCCTCGCCGGCCTTTTTGCTCTTCCCGTATTCCCCGTCGGCATAACGACCGACCAAAGTGGCTTGAATTGAGGAGGAAAGCATAACGGGGCAGGTGTTATTGTGCTTTTTTAACGTGTCCAATAACGTAGAAGCAAAGCCAAAATTACCTTGCATAAATTCCTCTTGGCTTTGCGGACGGTTAACGCCGGCTAAATTGAAAACAAAATCTGCTTTTTGGCAGCCTTCTTCCAATACGCTGGCAGGAGAATCAATATCATACAGATACAGTTCTTCTACGGTAATCGCCGGATGTGTGCGGTCTTTACCGTCTTTGATACAACGTAAGGCTTCTGCCAAGTTTTTTCCCACAAAACCGGCGGCACCCGTGACGAGAATATTCATATTATAACTCCTTCGCTAATTCGTCGCGAATATATTGCAAAGTTAATAATTTTTCTTTTACTTGCTCCACGTTTAAGCGTTCGGTGTTGTTGGAATTAAACTCTGATAACGGATTGCGTGTTTTGTCACCTTGATTGAAATATTTATCGTAATTTAAATTTCGTTTATCACAAGGCACACGATAAAAATTACCCAAATCTTCGGCATTGGCACATTCTTCATTGGTGAGCAAGGTTTCATAACTCTTTTCACCGTGACGAATACCAATGATTTTAATACCGCATTTGTGTTCTTTATCAAACAATTCCAGCACGGCTTTGGCTTGTGTTTCAATGGTACACGCAGGTGCTTTTTGCACCAAAATATCACCCGAAACACCGTGTTCAAAAGCAAAAAGAACCAGGTCAACTGCTTCTTCCAAACTCATAATAAAGCGAGTCATATTAGGATCGGTAATGGTAATATCCTCACCGCGGCGAATTTGGTCAATCCAAAGCGGAATTACCGAACCGCGGCTGCACATAACGTTACCGTAACGTGTGCAACAAATTTTGGTTTTTTCGGGAGAAACCGTACGCGATTTCGCCACGGAAACGCGTTCTTCCAACGCTTTGGAAATACCCATGGCGTTGATGGGATAAGCGGCTTTATCGGTGGAAAGGCACACGATATTTTGAACGCCTGCTTCAATAGCGGCGGTCAAAACGTTGTCCGTGCCGATAACGTTGGTGCGGACTGCTTCCATCGGGAAAAATTCGCAGGAAGGGACTTGTTTGAGAGCAGCGGCGTGGAAAATATAATCCACACCGTGCATGGCGTTTTTCACCGATGCCAAATCACGAACATCGCCGATAAAAAACTTGATTTTTTCTGCCACTTCCGGCATTTTTGATTGAAACTCATGGCGCATATCGTCTTGCTTTTTCTCATCGCGAGAAAATACGCGAATCTCTCCGATATCGGTTTTCAAAAAACGATTGAGAACAGCATTACCAAAAGAACCGGTACCACCGGTGATCATGAGGGTTTTTCCGGTAAATTGAGACATTGCAAATTCCTCCGTTTGATTTATCTAAATTTTATCATTGACAAGCATTTTTGAGTTCTTGTTCCAAAGAATCCATAAACATATCGCGCGTGAAATGTTGTTCATAATATTCTCGAGCAATTTTGCCCAATTCCTCGCGGTTGGGATGTTCCAAAAATTCTCGGACAGCATTTGCTAAGCCTTCAGCATCTTCGGCAGGTCCGCAAAATCCGCAACCGGCATCCGACAGCACACGGTGTATTTCACCGTTTCCGGCGGCAATAATGGGTTTGCCCGCCGCCATATACGTTTGCGCTTTGCCGGGTAATGTCATGGAGATAAAAGGGTCTGCCGTCAATGTCAGCAGCATGGCATCGGCCTTGGCATAATACATCGGCATTTCTTCCATTGGTTTACGGCCGTAAAAGATAACATGTTGTAGCTCCAGCTCTTTGGCGAGTTTTTTAGAATTTTCCAATTCCGAGCCGTCGCCGATGATGTGCCATCGCAGTTGCTCGTTGTCTTCCAGCAATTTGGCGGCGTGTAAGATGGTGGGAATACTTTGTGCGGTGCCGATATTCCCCGCAAACATCAAATCAACGGTTTGGTCCAACGGTTGTTCGGGCAACGTAGCAAAGCGGTTATCGGCGTATTGAGGTAAGTATTCCACAATATCGGAGCCAATATTAAATTTTTGCTCAAAATATTCCTCAAACATACGGGAAGTTACCAAAATTCTGTCAGCCTTGCGATACAACCAACCGGAAACAGCACTGAAAATTTTGTAAATGGGAGAACGTTGGCTGATACCACCGGCAGCAAGGCTTGCCGGCCACAAATCCATGCAATACAAAACCGCTTTTTTCTTCCATTTTTTTGCATACACCATAGCGGCATTTACCATCATGATGGGAGAAAGCTGATTGGTATATACCACATCGTACTCTTCTTTCAAACGGCGGACATACCGTGTGGAAGAAATCGCAAAACTAAAGTAATTAAGAAAACGGAACAGCACGTTTTGCCGCCGTCCAATAGTGAATGTTCTGGTAATACGCACACCGCCGCGTTCTTGTGTTCGGTTTTTCCCTTTTTTGTAGTCTTCGTAAATATAACCCATCGGATAATTGGGAACACCGGTTACCACATGAACGGTGTGACCGCGGCGAACCAGTTCTTCACAAGTATCTTCCAAAACGAACGGTTCCGGCCAATAATGCTGACAAATGACAAGTATTTTCATAGTTTTTCTCATTTCTCACGTGATTTGCACGGATTATTTAATGGCATCTGCTAACTCGGGGATATCTTCATCGGTATCGGCACGATGCTCGACAGCATCAAGTGCCAAGTGTTCTAATTGTTCAATAGTTTCAAATCCTTCAACACTTTCCTTAGTGAGCATGATGCGCAATGTCATAAAAATGAGCTTAATATCTAAAAGCAACGAATAATTCTCGATATACATCATGTCCAAACGCAACTTGTCATAGGGGGAAGTGTTGTATTTTCCATAAATTTGCGCGTAACCGGTAAGACCGCCCTTGACTTTTGTTCTAAAAACAAATTCCGGAATTTTATCACCGTATTCTTGCATGTGTTCCACACGTTCGGGACGCGGACCGACAATACTCATATCGCCTTTGAGAATATTGAGCAACTGAGGTAATTCATCAATACGTGTGGCGCGTGTAAAGCGCCCCACTTTGGTAATGCGCGGGTCGTGACCGGTTGCGGGAATGGAATGACCCTCTTTTTCTGCGTCCACAATCATACTGCGGAATTTCAAAATGTTGAAGACTTTGTTGCCAAAAGACATACGTGCTTGCTTGTAAAAGACAGGACCGCCGTCTTCCAACTTGATAGCAAGGGCTACCAACAACATAACGGGAGAGGTAATAATGACTAATAATAATGAAATAACCAAGTCCATAAATCGTTTGATAATGCGTTGCGTGGCGGAAAGCCCTTTTCCTCTCACCAACAGCAAAGGAGTGTCAAACAAATTGATATTCAAGGCACCGCGCACCACGATATCGCTGATTTTCGGTGTTAAATAGGTGCGAATTTCATTCTTGTAGCAAAATTTGAGAATGTCGTTGCGCAGGTCGGCGGGAATATCGTTAATAACCACCGCATCGTATTTGACAATTTGTTCGCAGATTTTTTCAAACCCCTCGTCAATCGAAAGCAATTTTACAATACGGTATTTATCGGGGCGAGTTTCCATCTTGAATTTCAAAGTAACGGCTTTATCTCTGCCAAATATCATAACCATGTTCCGCGGCGCATATAATCGATGATAAAAAGAAGTATAGGTTACAACGCACACAAGTGAGATAATAGCACCGATAAGCAGAGCAATAACCAACGGCAGGGGACTGATGACCGCATTAGCCACCAAGCATAATTGCCAATACGTGATAAAATTCACAATAACCAAAGCAATCCATTGTGAAAGAAGAACTTCGGTCACACGCAAATGCCCAAATTTAAAGCCGTCAAAGCAGGCAAATAAAACAGCGGTCAACAGACCGTATACCCCGGTAAGGATATATTTGCCTATGCCGATATAAGAAGGAAATAAGGCATCGGCATATCCATGACGGCATACCAAATAATAAATTAGGGCAAGTAAAAAAAGTTCCAATAAACCTTCTGCGCTGCGAATAACGCTTTTGACACCGGTTAATGTTTCCTTGTTTTTCATCATAATCCGTACTCATACTTTCTATATAATTCCGTTGAAGCAGAAAAAACGGGACAAGCAATAACAAACATGGGGTATCCCTTGGAAAACAAAGGAGGCACAAGTGAAGATTTATAGTTGTTACAGCTTTGTAACCATCGTAACACATATAAAAGTATTTTTCAAGTATTAAAAAGCTTTTATTGACGTTTTCTGTAAAAAAGACTCTAGAAAGATATCCAATTTTGTTGCAATAAGTCCGAATACCCATAAGGTAATATGACTTGCACAAAAAACGTGTGGTAACAAGTTTTGTTACCACACGTTTTTAAAAAATCAGCACGGAATTTCAAACAATTCTCTGGGGTAATCGGTAAGGTTTTCGGCACCGTCTTTTTTGACGCATACCACATCTTCCATGCGAAGACCGATTTGCTTTTCTTTGGAACCAAGGAAGATATCCACGCAGAATGTCATGTTTTCTTCCAACAGGTAGTCAGCCGAAGTTTCAATCCACGGTGCTTCACCTTCCATGGTGCCGTTGCCGTGGCACGGACCGTACAAGAGCCAATCGCCGTAACCCATGTCGGTAACGTTTTTGATATGTGCTTTGGCTACCTCACAAGCGGGGACACCGGCTTTGAGCATAGCAATAACAGCTTCTTGCGCTTTGTAACCGGTTTCAATCAACTTGCGTTGCTCTTCGGTGGCTTTGCCGAACACGACAGGGCGACCAATGCTGGAAGCATACCCGTCAACACGGGCGCCGATTTGCAAGAAGGTCATGTCACCTTTTTCAATCACTTTGTTGCGCGGACGGCTGATAGCTTGGTTGGAGCCTTTGCCGGTCAACACCCATAACGGATACGATTCACGTTCAGCACCCAGCTCATGCATTTTGCCGAGCGCCAAACCGACAACTTGTTGTTCGGTCATGCCAACGCGAATGTTTTCTAACACGTAATCAAACGTTTGGGCGGTGATTTTGGCAGCAGCGCGCATGCAAGCGAGTTCGTTTTCGGTTTTGTGCATACGAATGTCGTTTACCACGTAATCCGCTTTTTCAATTTTGATATCACCGTATACTTTCAGTGCATCGGCCAACGCTTCATAAACGCCAATGGTCATCAGCGGCAAGCCGGCAACGCCGATACGGTTAATGGGTTTGTTACCCAACACCTTTTCAAAAACGGTGTTGAAAGTGTCCAGTTTCTCGCCGGGATATTCCGGCTCGGACGATTCACGGAATGCTTTCACGCGGCAAATGGTATCAATTTTAGAACGGTCGCTGGCATAGGTGTAGCTTTCCGGCCCAATCAGTAAAATCGGTTCACCTTGTGCGGGAATCAACACGCCGGCAGTTTCAAACGACGGCCAGTAATTCGAAAAATAACGCACAAATTGCGGTTCGGCTTCGTTGCCGTAAGCTAATAAAATGTCGTAACCTTCTTTTTGCATGGTGGCTTGTACTTTTACCACACGTTCTTTGTATTCTTCCAGCGGAATGCTCGGCAGATTAATCATAATTCATTACTCCTTTTCTTTTCCGCACAACCAATCGGCGGCGTTGTCTTTTAACAAAATGCTGATTTGCTCATCGGTAATACCTTCGTCTTGCATCATGGGAACGACATTAGTCAACAGATGGTCATACCCCCAACCGCCGTACTTGTGCATGAGGTTTTTAAGACACAAATCGCAGGATAACAGGATTTGTTTCAAATAGCCGTCATCAATCATCTTCTTGAGCAGTTTTACACGGTCTGTATCGTGAACAAACAAACCGTAACCGGAATTACGCACTTCGCGGCGGATATAGTATTCTTTGCCAAAGTTGTCAAACTCTACATACACGCCTTTTTCAAGCAAGGCAAAGATGTATTCTTCGCGATTTTCCACGTCAATGTGGCTAATGCAAATACGGCTGGGATCCACACCGGCATTAAGCAAAATGTCGGCTGCTTCCAAGCCATTGACCGTCCACGGATTGATGTGCACATTAATAGCAACACCGGTTTTCTTTTGAGCAATGGCAGCAGCGCGTAGCACTTTGCGTTCTTTGTCGTCAAAGATTTCACTGATGCCGATTTCCCCAATGTAACCGGCACGTACGCCGTCAACACCTTCCACCAATTCTTTGACCATCAAATCACCGACTTGTTCGTCGGTCATGGTCGCCAGTTCGGCGGGGTGTGTTTCCCCCACGTAAAAACCGGTTCCCATAATGATGTTAAGTCCTGTTGCTTTGGCAATGCGCGCCAACGCTTTGGGATTGCGACCAATGCCGGGCAAGGAAGCATCCACCACGGTGTCACCGCCCGCTTCTTTAAAGCGGTTCAACTCATCAATGGCGACGTCTTCATCGTCCAACAACAAATTGTCTTTTAAAGCGTAACAGTCACGGCTGAGAATACCAAGATTCCACATTTCCACTTTTTGCGTAGCGGGGTCTTCAATACCCGGAACAGGGAGTTCTTGATAAAACGCGGTCAAGTCCAACAACACGTGCTCGTGGGTGGTAACAACCCCCAAATCTTCACGGCTCAATTCGCCGCAAACACCTTGAACCTTCATACAGATTTCCTCCTTATTCACTTTGTGCCATCAAGGCCATATAAGCCATGTTCGGTTGTTGCACATCTAAACGTCCGTATTGCACCACAACACCAACATCACTTTTGATAGAAAGGGAATACTGAACACCGACACCCAATTCCAAACCTCCAAGCACTTCTTTGTCGTCGGATTTAAAACACCGAATGCGTTTTGCCGGCACGGTGTAAGGGATGTTTTCCACCGGTTCACGGTCTTCAAAATACACGCTGAGCATCACGTGAGCATCTTTGGCATTGGTGTTAAGAATCATAATGCTTTCGTGACCTTCGTAAACCGCGTTTGGGTCGGGTTGCGGTGATGGGCGATAACCGTCAACAATGTACCATTGTTTTTTTCCACTCATAATGCTCACCTCAATGGGGGAAACTCTTCGTCGCCGTGTTCATCCATCCATTCGATGGCGGCATCGTAAGCTTCCAAATCTAAGTCGGCCATGGTGTTCGTGTGCAACACAACACCTTCAGCTTCACCGTTATACATGCGTTCGCGGTACCAATCCAACTGCCATTTTACCGCTTTGCCGGTAGCTTCTTTTTCTTCACCGAAGTTCCACAAATAGCAACCAAACATAAACCGTTTGCCGGGCAATTTTTCTTGCAACCAAGCGAATTTTTCGGGGATAAGGGGAACGTCTTTTTCTTCCCAGCACCACAAAATGATACCGTCAAAGCATTCCATGTACGAAACTAACTTTTTATCGGCTTCTTCGTCTTCACCAAAATTGATGGTATAAAGCACCATCCAGGTTTCCAAACCGCGAACGTCGTTGTGGCGGAAACGGTCGTGAATCTTTTTAAAATCGTCCATCGGCAACTCTTCACCGTTGGTGGCTTTAAAATCGTCAAAAACCACGCAAGAAATGTTCGGGAAATCTTTGGCATCTTCCAAAAAGGCATCGGCAGCGGTGATAGCACCGTTGGCATCTTTGCAAGCGCCGCCGAATTCCCAACCGACGCGGCGTAAGGTTTTAAAAGATTTGTTGTATTGGCGGCGGTTGATTTTGTGGCGGTTGCGTTCGCCCATCGGCACCATAAAGGTGTTGCGAACACCCAAGTATAAACACGCTTCCATCGGTGTCATACGAGAAACTTGATGGTTGCCGTATTGATCGTTGTAGCATCCTTCCGGATGTCCCCACAGCCAGAAATTGTCACGAAGTAACATAATTTTTCCTCCTGAAAACTATTTATTTTTCCGGAAACTCTTCGTCGCCGTGTTCTTCCATCCATTCAACGGCGGCATCGTAGGATTCCAAATCCAAGTCAGCCATGGTGTTGGTGTGCATAACCACCCCTTCGGCTTCGCCGTTCATAATGCGTTCGCGGTACCAATCCAATTGCCATTTCACAGCCTTTGCGGTAGCTTCTTTCTTTTCGCCGAAGTTCCATAAATAGCAACCGAACATGTAACGCATGTTGGGGAGTTTTTCTTTTAACCAAGCAAATTTTTCAGGGATAAGGGGAACGTCTTTTTCTTCCCAACACCACAAAATAATACCGTCAAAGCATTCCATGTACGAAAGCAGATTCTTATCTGCTTCTTCATCATCACCAAAATTGATGGTATAAAGCACCATCCAGGTTTCCAAACCTCTTACCTCGTTATTGCGGAAACGATGATGAATTTTTTTGAAATCTTCGAGCGACAGTTGTTCACTGTTGGTGGATTTAAAATCATCAAACACCGCACAGGTGATATTGGGGAAATCTTTGGCATCCTCCAAAAACTCATCTACCGCGCTGACTTTGCCGTTGGCATCACGGCACGCCCCGCCGAATTCCCAACCAACGTTGCGCAACGTTTTAAACGATTTGTTATACTGACGGCGGTTTACCTGAAAATGGGTGTGTTCACCATCGGGCACCATAAAGGTGTTGCGAACACCTAAATACAAGCACGCCTCCATCGGTGTCATGCGGGATGCTCTGTCATTGCCATAGGCATTGTTGTAGCATCCTTCCGGATGACCCCACAACCAAAATTTGTCACGTAATCGCATTTTTTTCTCTCCTTACTTGCAAATTTAGACAATATGGAGTATGATACACTCATACATGATTATCATAATAAAACGAGCAAATAAAAACAAGGCGTTTTTGAATAAAAAATATGGAGAAATGAGTATGATGGACGTATACAGCAGCGCGTTACCGAAATATGTTAATCGTATACAACTTTCTCTTTTAAACTGCGGCTACGCTGTGGTGGATAAAGAGTGGAACGGCACGGTGTATGCACCTATCTACACACGACTTTACTATGTTGTCAGCGGACAGGCGTCGGTCACCACGTCGGAGGGCACACTTTCTCTTACTTCGGGCAACTGGTATCTGATTCCTGCAACTTGTACTTTTGACTACGCATGTGTGGAAAAAATGGAACACTTGTTTTTCCATATCAAGCTGTCCGATTTTGACGAAACCGACTTGTTGCGCAGCGCAAAAGTTCCTCTTTGCTTACCATCACAAAACGAGCAATATTCACTTTGGAAAAACCACCTTTCGGGTGAGGATATGGTTGGCGGATTGGCGTTGCGTCACCACGTTTACGAAGTGTTACTTCGCTTCATTGACACCTATTCCATCAACGTTCACAGCGACGACTATTCGCCGTGTGTTTTCCGCGCGTTACAATATATCAAACAAAATTTATCCATACAACTTACTGTGACGCGGATTGCGCAAAGCGTGTTCGTTTCCAAAAGTACGCTTTCCAAACACTTTCAAAAAGAGCTTTCCTTTGCGGTAAAAGAATATGTCGAAGAAGCGGTCATGGCAGAAGCAATGCAGTTGCTCACCAAAACCAAATTGCCGATTTTGGCAATAAGTGAAAAGCTTGGCTTTTCCGACCAATGCTATTTTTCCAAAAGCTTCAAAAAGAAATTTGGTAAGTCCCCCCGCGAGTTTCGCAAAACCCCGTATGCGTAAAGAATTTTGCAAAAATTAATTTTAAAGGAGGAAGAAACCGTGAAAAAACTGTCAGCATTACTTTTGGCTACCCTGCTTTTGTGTTCTTTGTGCGGTTGCAAAGAGGATGCACAAAACAATGGAGAAAGCCAGACCACCACTTCGCAAGTAACCACAACCGAAACGCAAGATGCACAAACTACCACGACCATCACAGAGAAAGCGACCACTACCGCTGACATCACTGCCACGACAAATACCACTACCGCCACAACGACTGCAACAACCACCAAAATTCCCACAACCGAACAGGGCGGCGGTACCAAGCGGACAACCACAACAACGGCAGCCCCCACAACCACTACAACAACTACCACTACTACGAAAGCAACCACCACGACAACAACCGCTAACCCTGTGCCGGTTTTCCTCAACCCAAAAACCAATATCAAGTGGGGTGAAGAATACGTTTCCAACCAATACAAAGCGTATGGACCCGAAAGTATTTATGCCGGCGGCATTTGTTTTTATGACGATGCGGTCGACGGGAAATATGCCTTAGTACTGCAAGCCATGTTTGAACTTCCTAATCCGAACGGCAGAAAGGGTGTTACTTATAACGGCAAAACGTATTATCGTTGCGGTGCCGGTCAAACTCCGCACTATATGGAAATGACCGATACCGAAATTCTTATCAAAAATCCGTTTTGGGAATCGGATGAATCGGTAAAAGTAAGAATGGTGTTGGAGAACTACGGTAATCTTCGCGTCACGTATTCCGTTCATGAGGATTTTAAAGTCGGCGATATCTTGTCTATCAGTTATAACGGACTCAAGTAACAAAAAAACGAGCCAACATTGTTGGCTCGTTTTTTTGTTACAATAATTCTTTAATTTTTTTCGGAAAATCCAAATAATTGTCAATGGCAATGCACGGGAAATCCGATTTAAAAACTGCCTCGTCATTACCGCCTAAACCGTAATCGTCGCCGATATACACGATCTCATCATGGGAAAGGTTGTTTTCTTTGCAATAACAAACCAAAGCGTGGTATTTGTTAAACGGTTTCGGTGCCAGGTCAAACGACGAAGACCCCCCAACAAATACATGATAATCCGAAAAAGCGTTCACAACCTCAGTGTAAATTTTGCGTCGCTTCACACGGTCAGGGTCAAACGCCAATTTGTCTTCTATTTTGGCCTTCGTTCCCAAAATGGGAAAGGTGATGCAACCGGATGGATGAAATTCCACCGTTTCTCCGACAAAGTTCGTAAAAACGTATTTTTCTCGCAAACGGTTAATAATTTGCGTGACGGCGTCCTTGTCACAGGGTAAAATCGTGTCACGAACAATATCTATACCTTGCTTTTGAGGATTATAAATGCCGTATTGCATACCGTAGTTGCCGATAATATCAAGGGGAAAACCCTCCAACTGATTAAAAATCCGCATTACTTGTCCGGCACCCACCATAAGAAGTTTGTACTTTTTCGAAAGTTTTTCAAGGGCGGTTCGGTTTTCGGTACAAAGCGGTGTTCGGTGCTGTGTAAGTGTGCCGTCCAAATCCATGGCAATTACTTTATACATCCGTTTTATCTCCCAACAAATCGTAATACATCCAAAGCACCGTATAACGGTCTTTCAAATCTTTGGCATACAAAACGGCATCACGGATTTTTTCTTTACCGTACAAGTCGTAAAAATCTTGTGTATCCAGTTCCACCAACGACAACATGCCTTTAATTTTGTCGGCAGTCGGCATTTCTGCCAAGACTTTGCGGATTTCTTCCTCACGGTCAAGGTACATTCTGGCGGTGCTGTTTTGGTAGCGCCCCATCTTTTTTTGCAATGCCATACACCCTTCTGCCGAGGACAGATAAACCCGTTTTATTTCTTGCTCATACTCTTGTTTTTCTTGGCGATATACCGTTTGGGGGAAAGTACATGCCAACAATTTTTCACGCAAAGCGGCGGTAATAACCGTGGAATACGCCACGTCAATTCCGTGCGAAAAATAAGGGGTGTTTGTCAAAATCCCTGTAATCTCAAAAAAGTGCGACAAATGATGTTCGCTGCCGGAAGCAGGACGCGAAGAACCCGCAAAACTCATCAAAATACCAATAATCACCAGCGCTTCCATCAAAGCCTTTACACTTTCTTCGCTTCGTTTCAAAATACCGTCAGCAAGATGCAGTGTGGTTTTTATTTGTTCAAACGTCAGGTCATAAATATATTGACAAAAATACTCGTCGTTTACCAGATAACTTAATTTCCAGTCGTTAAGCGCTGAAAACTTACCGATAACGTCACCGTATCCGGCTTTGATCATTTCCATCGGTGCGTTTTTAAGCACTTCGGTGTCGGCTAAAATAGCTTTGGGTAACCCCGCAGGGTAAGTAACTTTCATGCCCGCCGTTATCATGGCGGCACCGTTCGAGGCATACCCGTCCATGGACGGTGCCGTCGCAACAATCACATAGGGGATAGCGTGATAAAACGATACGTATTTGCACAAATCTTGAATCACACCGGAACCGATGCCGATTATCATTTCGGCACCTTCTAACTTTTCTTCCACCGCTTTAATGGCATTCTCGTTGGGAACAAGAATTTCTTTTCCGCTGAAAACCACTTTCTCCAAAGTTTTGTCAGACAAAGCTGCCATGGTTTGTTCGCCTGCTGCAGCAAAGGTATTTTCATCAGCCACCAACAAAACACACGCTTGCTCTTTACAAATCTCCCGCAAACGCAGCGTGGCGTTTTTCTCAATATACACGTAATCAATCGGGCACTCGTGCCGTTTCCCACACGAACAATCGACGCCTTTTAACAAATTATTGATATCCAATCTTTAAAAACCCCTTTACGAATCAATCTAGTTAGAGTTATACTATATCCGTCAGAAAAAATCAACAATCAACCAAAAAGTTGCCTAAAAGTTGAACGAAAAGCAAGAAAACGTGAAAAACAGTCAAAAACAATCAAAAAAGAGGGGATACTATGCTTGGTAAAGAACGCGAACAGGAAATTATGCATTTACTAAAAACGTCAAATGGTTTTGTTACGGTTAAACAACTTTGTGCTTCGCTGTTTGCCAGCGAATCCAGCATTCGCCGAGATTTAAAATCACTCGAAGAAAGAGGCCTTGTCAAACGTAGTTACGGCGGTGCTTCGTCAACGGTCAACCACTCGCACATCGTCACGTTTAATCAACGTACGCGGAACAACGCCGAAGCCAAAAAAGCAATTGCCCAAAAAGCGGCGTTGCTGATACAAGATGGTGACGTCGTGTTCTTGGATCAATCTTCCAGTGCGTTTTATCTTGCCAACGAATTGCTTAGCCGCAGTTCGCTTACGGTGGTGACCAATAATATCGAAATTGTTATGCTGCTTTCCCGTTCTACCATCAAAGTGATTTCTTCGGGTGGTATTTTAAGCGGAGAAAACCGAAGTTGCCTTGTGGGGGACGATGCACAAACTACGTTCGAAAACATCGTGGCAGATTGGATGTTCTTTTCGGTTAAATCCATTTCCAAAGAAGGCTGCCTCACCGATTGTTCGCGAGAAGAGGTGTTTGTGCGCAACGCCATGTTCAAAACCGCACAAAAGAAAGTACTGCTGTGCGATAGTTCCAAGTACGACACGCACGCGACTTTTAAGCAGTGCGAACTGGGGTGCTTAGATTATCTTATCAGCGAAGATAATTGCGCACACCGCTTTTCAAAATTTAGTGATAAGGTGACGTTGTTGTAACAAAAGCAGTAAAAAAGCAGGCGAATTTCTCGCCTGCTTTTTTACTTTATATACGCCTTAACGGTGTTGGCCCAAATATCGTAACTCTCTTTTACAAGATGAACGCCGTCGTTGCTGTGTTTGGGGTCGAGTGAACCGTCTTTTTGATACAGTGAAAACAAATCAATAAAAACGATATCTTGACCGTCACAGAGTTTTTCCAATTCCTCATTAAATGCAATAATGGTTTGATTTCGGCATATTTCCTTTTGCTTTTCTGTGGAAATGGGCAAAACACTTTGTACGTAGATGGTGGCATTCGGTACAGCATCGCGGAGCTTTTTTAATAAATCTCGGTATTCCTGCACACGAATTGCAACATTATAATCTCGCAAACCGTTGATGCCTCCCAAAACAAACACCTGCTCCGGAGAAACAGCGGCTACGCCGTCAACTCTTTCGGTAATATCCAATATCGAATCACCCGGTGTGGCAAGGTTGACAATTTTCTTGTGAGGAAAAAAGGAGCGAAAATCGCTGTTACGTGTGATAGAATCTCCAAAAAACACAATATCGGCATCGTAGTCCAATTTTTCAAGACAATTGTTCCAACCTACGGCTGTCCAATTGGTTTCTTTTTGAGCATTTGCCGAGGGTGGTGTGACGGGGTTTTTTAACCCCAATTTCACCAATAGTTTTGTGTCATAATCGGCACGAAAAAAGATAAATAACAATGCGAAAAGTGTCAATACTTCCACTGCGGTTAACCATATCCCATAACGTTTCCAATAATTAGGTTTTACCGCTTTGCCTTTGGTTATATTTTGCGTTTTTCTCTCGTCGGTGTTAACCATTAAAATGATTCCTCCGTTACTGTGTAAGGTGTGAGCAGTTATAAAACAAGAAGTAAACTTCCTAAATTATATAACCGTAGTTCCTTTTTGTCAAGTGATATGACCGCTATAATGGGGATATAGACAAGATGGGAGGAACCGAAGTGCTGATTTTTGATTTGAAAGTCGTTGGGAATCGCCTCTATACATTCAGGAAAACAAAAGGGTTGACACAAGCACAAGTGGCAGAAATGGCGGATTTATCTGACCGTGCCTATGCCGATATTGAACGTGGGGATACCGCTATGCGAATCAATACGTTTTTGAAAATATGTAAAGCATTGCAGGTTACGCCTAACGACGTGTTGTTGCAAGAAGAAAATTCCCTTGTTACGGATAAAGAAATTTTTGAAAAAATTAATCATTGCAGTGCTTCCGAACGAGAAACGGCATTGCAACTGCTGAAAGTGTATATCAACTCCTTAAAATGATTTTAAGCGGATAATCGCAAAAATAAGCCTCCCGCCATGCGGGAGGCTTATTTTTGTGCTATAAAAAAGGTTGCTTTTTATATAAGGGGTGTACTATAATGGACGTATCAAAAATTCAAGGAGAAACTATGCGTGAGATTAATGCTGCACTCATCACCGCAACGGTGAAAAGACTGTGCATGGAAGCTAATTGCCATTTGGGTGATGATATCAAAAACCGTATTGCGCAGTGTGCTACCTCGGAACCGTGGCCGCCCGCAAAAGAAATATTGGAACGCCTTGTCGAAAATTATCAGATTGCCGACAAGTGCGAACAACCGATTTGTCAAGACACAGGTGTCGCCTGTGTGTTTTTGAAAGTGGGACAAGACGTTCATGTAACCGGCGATATTGCCGAAGCAGTCAACGAAGGTGTCCGCCAAGGCTATACGCAAGGTTTTCTTCGCAAAAGTGTCGTCAAAGACCCGCTGGACCGCGTGAATACCGAGGATAATACTCCTGCCATGCTGTACGTTGAACTTGTTGGCGGCGAGAATATCGAAATCACCGTAGCGCCCAAGGGTTTTGGCAGCGAAAACATGAGCCAAATTGCCATGCTCAGTCCATCGGACGGATTGCAAGGTGTGAAAAATTTTGTCAAGCGCGTGGTGGAACAAGCGGGTCCCAATCCATGCCCGCCCGTTGTGGTTGGTGTCGGCATCGGTGGTACGTTTGATAAAGCCGCCTACCTTGCCAAAAAAGCCTTGTTGCGTCCTATTGATAAGCCGAACGCAAACCCGTTTTACGCCAACCTCGAGCAAGAATTGTTGGCAGAAATCAACGCGCTTGGAATCGGACCGCAAGGTTTCGGGGGTAAAACCACGGCACTTGCCGTGAATATTGAACAGTATCCCACCCATATTGCCGGTTTGCCTGTGGCAGTGAACATCAATTGCCACGTCACACGGCACAAAACGGAGGTGTTGTAATGCCGATTGCCATTCGCACCCCCTTGAGTAGGGAACAAGCCCGTAGTTTAAAAGCGGGGGATAGCTGCTTGCTTTCCGGTACTATCTATACCGCGCGCGATGCCGCGCATAAACGCCTTTGCGACTTGTTGGCGGCGGGCAAATCGTTGCCAATTGATATTACTGACAGCATTTTTTATTTTGTCGGTCCTACACCCGCCAAAGCGGGGCAAGCCATTGGTTCGGCAGGGCCGACAACCTCGTACCGTATGGATGCATACAGCCCCGCACTGATTGCAAAAGGACAACTCGGCATGATAGGCAAGGGCAAGCGTAGCCCTGCTGTCGTCGAGGCAATGAAGCAATATGGCGCCGTATATTTTGGTGCCATCGGCGGTTGTGGCGCACTGCTGAGCCAATGTGTCAAAAAAGCCGAAGTAGTCGCCTATGAAGACCTTGGCGCAGAGGCTATTTATAAATTAGAAGTCGAAAATTTTCCCGTTATCGTGGTGATAGATACCAACGGTAACAATCTTTACGAAAGCGGGCGCGCCGAGTATTTGGCGCTGTCAAGAGGGAAAACGCTATGAAAATAGAAAACTTGGTTGACCTCAAAAGAACTCGCGGTATATCGGGATTTTTGTTTGCTCACGGTAGCTTTGGTATCATTGACGGGGCAAGTGATTATGTCCGTACGCAAGAAGAAAATAAAATTACCTACCGTTTGGAACAAAACGAAGTGGCGCTGGTAGCGGAATTTACTCAATACGAGAACGGTGTGGTTATCCGCCATGACTATCTGGAAAATCTTTCCGATAAGCCAATCGAAATCAATGGGTTGTGCTCCCGTTTTTGCATGGATGGCAGTGATTACGAAGTATACACGCAATACAGCGGCTGGCAACACGAAAGCAAAGGTGCTTGGCAGAAACTGGTCACACAGATTACTGCCGCTGGTCAAGGAATCCGCAGTTGTGATTCTGCCGCACCCATGATGGCGCTGCACAACTGCTACACCGGCAAAAACACGGTGTTTCATTTGATGCCGAATGCGCACTGGAAAATTAATGCGCGCAAATTCCCCGTCAGCGAAAAAGAAATCGTGGTGGTGGAAGCAGGTTTTAACAACGAAAATATGCGCCTTTCTGCTGCGGTGGGGGAGCGTATCCACTTACCTACCATCCTTTTCTTTGACGCAAAAAGCAAAACCGACTTGGATGCCTACAAACTCCACGAAGTATATCACAAGTTGTATCCGCGCAAAAAAATGCCGGTAATCTACAATTCGTGGTTGTACTGCTTTGATAATTTGGATATCGACGCATTGCTCAAACAAGTGGACACTGCCGCTGAACTTGGTTTTGAAGCGTTTATGATTGATGCGGGCTGGTTTGGCGACGGTGACGGTTGGTGGGGTTCCGTAGGCGATTGGGAAGAAAACACCGTCGGCGGACCCAAAGGCAGATTGATTGAAATTTCCAACCGTGTGCGTGAACATGGCATGGTGTTCGGGCTGTGGTTTGAACCGGAACGTGCCTATTCCAAAAGCAAGGCGGTAACGGCTCATCCCGAATACTACATTAATAACGCGTTTTTGGATTTCGCCAACCCCGAAGCCGTTCAGTACATGGTAGATGTTCTTTCCAAACAAATCGAAAAATACAACATAGGTTGGGTAAAATTTGATTTTAATGATTCTATCACGCTCGACCCATCGGGCAACGCATTTTATCGGTACTTAAAAGGACAAAGACAATTTGTGGAAACTTTGCAAAAACGTTTTCCCGATTTGTATTTTACCAACTGTGCCGGTGGCGGATTCCGCATGGATTTAAACCAAGGCAGTATGTTTGATAGTTTTTGGTTTTCCGACAACCAAGGCCCATTTGGCGGCTTGCGCATCATCAAAGATACCTTCAAACGTATGCCCCCCGCTTTGATTGAACGGTGGAACGTGCAAAAATACGCCGAAGGATTTCCAAAACTCGGGCAAGCCGAGACAACCGGGATTATGTTTAGTTGTAACGATGCCACGTGGGAAGAGATTGTCAAAGTGGACGACACCTTCACCGAAAACTTCTTGACCACCGGTCCTCTGGGTTTTTCTTGCGATATTGCCGCTTTCCCGCAACACTATAAAGAGTATTGGAAATCCCGTATTGCGCAGTACAAACAAGAGCGAGATTTCTATATGAACGCTACCGCACGTATCTTGGTGGATACCAACGACATCGTGGCAATCCAATATGCCGATGTCGAGTTGAAACACGTGGTACTGCATCTTTTTACCACCACCACCTACGCCCGCGATTTGATTCTGTATCCTGTTGTAAACGAACAAGCACAATATCAAATAGATGGGATAGTGCAAGACGGAAAAGAACTCGTTGAAAACGGTATACACATAGAAAATTTGAAAAACAACTCCTGCCGCACTTTGAAATTAACCAACAAGTGATTCAAAAAGGACAGCACGACGGTTCGCCACATACCGTCGTGCTGTCCTTTTTTTGATTTCATGGATATTACTAATTAAAACTCGTAATCACTCGGCGTTACAGGGCTGGCAGGCGGAGTGTTTGTGTACGTAATATCGCGGTAAAAAGCTGCCTGAGCAGTTTCTCTGTAAGGAGTTAAAAACAAATTTCCAACAATTAATGTTGTAAAAAGCAGTACCAGCCAAACAATGGGGCTATAACCTTCCATAGAAAAAAGAGGCAACAAAACTAATGGTGGCACGATACAAAGAAGTTCCCAACCGATAAAGCTGAATTGTAAACAAAATAACCGCCACTTATTACCGTGCATAATTTGTCTTGACAGAGTAATTGCTTCGGTTACCGTCATTTCAGGATGCTCGGCTAATATGTAAGGTGTCATAGAATAACTGTATGACTTAACAATACCGGGAATTACAAACAGTAACGACCAAAGAATCGTATAAAGACTCATAAGTAAATCCATGCAAAAGCCTGTACCTAAACGATGAAATTGAGAGAACAAATCGGAAAGAGAAAGAGGTTTCCGGTCGATTACATTCAAATTGAATTTTGCATATCCCAGTTTGCCGGCACCACCGATAACAAGAGTAACAACAGCCCAAATTGTCATCGTGGCAAAAACGGTAAGAAGAATAGGGGAAAGGGCTTCCCAAAACTCTGAAACTTGAAGGTTTTTCGGAACATTGTCAGAGGAAGCGCTATTATCAAAATTCCACCCGCCGTTGGTAGCAATGTTTGCACCTATTAACGAAGCAACAAAACCTGTCAAAACTGCTACCCGCCAATTGCTACGTAGTGCATCACGGGCAAATTTCCTAAAATCGGCTGCATAGTTCATTACACGGTCTCCTTTATTTCTTTGTTAGAGTAATACTACCATGTTTGTGAAAAAAGTCAAGAAAAAACCAAAAAATCAATCTCCAAGGTAAAGATGAAAAATCAAACGGCATTACTACTTTGGAACATTTAATTCCAAGCGTTTGTGTTGACACACTTTTTCTTTTGTACTATAATGATTTGTCTTTAAAAAACTTTGGAATGTAGAACGGTGATACAATGAAAGCGTTACGGTTTATAAAGAAAAACGTGGTATTTTGCATCGCGGCACTGGCGGCTGTCGTTACGTGTTTTTTGGTACCTCCCGATGCGGAATATTTGGGATATTTTGATTGGAAAACCCTTTCGTGTTTGTTCTTGACATTGGCGGTGGTTTGCGCACTGCGAAACATCAAGTTTTTTACCATTTTGGCGCGCAAACTGGTGACCATGGCAGGAAATATGCGTGCACTGTTTTTATTGCTGATAACCATTACCTTTATCGGTTCCATGATTATTGCCAACGACATGGCGCTCATCACCTTTTTACCGCTGGGATATTTTGCTCTCTCGGTCACAAAGCAAGAAAAATACATGGCATATTTGTTTGTGTTGCAAAACATAGCGGCCAATTTGGGCGGCATGCTCACGCCGTTTGGCAATCCACAGAACTTGTATTTGTATTCCTTTTTTCACATTCCTACAGGCGAGTTTTGCGCAATTATGCTACCCGCCTTTTTGTTGGCAATTTCGTTGTTGGCACTGGCGTGTTTCCCCGTAAAACCCATTCGCTTTACCATTGACGAGGAATTTGGCGAAAAACTGGATGCCAAAAAAACCGTCCTTTATCTCATTTTGTTTGCGGTTTCGATTCTGATTGTTTTCAGAATGATACCCTTTATGGCAGGGTTAATCGTTATTCCTATCATCCTTTTCTTTGTTGACCGTGACTCTCTGTTGATGGTGGACTATGCTTTGCTCGGTACGTTTTTCTTTTTCTTCATATTTGCCGGCAACTTGGCAAGAATGGATGCGGTCAACCATCTGATTTCCTCTTTGTTGGAGAAAGACACCTTGCTCGTTTCGGTGCTGTCCTGTCAATTTATCAGTAATGTACCATCGGCGATTTTGCTTTCACGATTTACAAATGATTATGCTGCTTTGCTGCTTGGCGTGAACATTGGCGGTACGGGAACCTTGATTGCTTCGCTGGCGAGCTTGATAACATTTAATGAATTCAAACTGCTACATCCCGAACAAACCAAAAAATATCTTGCTCTTTTCACAGCGGCAAACACGATATTCCTTGTCATTATGACCCTTGCCGCAAAACTGTTTTTATAAAAATCACGATCAGCGGAGTGGATGTCACTCCGCTGTTTTTGTCGCTAAATTATGCAAAAAATAGAAATTTTTTGACAATTTTTGATGCTTTTTTTGCAAGTTGAATAATTTTTTTAAAAAAACTGTTGACTTTTCAAAAGGGTTGCGCTATACTGTACACTAGTTGCGAGTTGTGCGCTGTTATAACGGTTGAGGTGATAGGCGTTGTATGATGTTTCGGCACAAACTTGTCCAAACCCTTTGACCGATGACGAACTTGTTTTTGCCGCTCGTGAAAATAATCACGAAGCGTTTTCGCAATTGGTGTCGCGTTTTTCACCGGTTTTGCAACAGTTATCCCAAAAATACCGCCAATACGGCGCCGAACCGGAAGATTTGCTACAAGAGGGATTGCTTGGACTGCTGTCGGCGGTGCAAACATACCATAGCGGTGGCGGTGCTTCCTTTCGTACCTATGCCGGTGTGTGTATACGTAATCGTATGCTTTCGGTGGTACGCCGCTTGTCGGGTGGTGATAACCGCCAAGAGGTTTTGCCAAACGAAGAGGGACGGATGGATTCTTTTCCCGAACTGGCGGCAGAAGAGCCGGAAACGGTGCTGATTCGCCGCGAAGAGTGGCAATTATTGCAGCAACGGTTGCAAGCGCAATTGACAGAACGGGAATATCAAGTGCTTATGTTGCACATTGGTGCCTATTCTTACCGTGAGATTGCCGCCAAATTGTCCATTACCGAAAAAGCGGTGGACAATGCCTTGCAACGTGTTCGGCGCAAGGTGGTTGAATAAAGGTTGCAAACGGCATTGCCGTTTACAGATATGCCCGGGTAGCTTAAGTCAGAGCGTTGTTTTTCAAAGGTGTCGGTCCGAATCCGTCGCAGGGCAAAATAATCATTATATCTTAAAGCGAGGTAAAACAAATGTACGAAGACAAGACTTTGGTCTGCAAGGAATGCGGCGCAGAATTTGTGTTCACCGCCGGTGAACAAGAATTTTATGCGGAAAAAGGCTTTGTGAATGAGCCGCAACGCTGCAAAGCTTGCCGCGACGCTCGTAAGAACGCAGCGAAACCCGAAAGAGAAATGCACGATGCGATTTGCGCTAACTGCGGTAAAGAAGCAAAAGTGCCTTTCAAACCCCGTGAAGACCGCCCTGTGTATTGCAGCGAATGCTTTGCAAGCATGAGAGGCGAGAACTGATTCTTTTTAGAATTTGGTGAACTAAAGAGTAAGCAGACCGAAACATCGGTCTGCTTTTCTTTTTTATTATGATTTGCAAGAGCGCCGTTTGATAAGTTTTGGGCGTATGAATACAAAAAACTCAGCCAGTGCACAAACGGGTATGGCGGCATAGATATCTACTACAGAATGTTGTTTGACAAACGCAACCGAAAGACAAACCAAAGCAACAGCAATAACGACAAAAGTTTTAGCGGTTTTGGAAGCAGATTTTTCACGCAGCCAGGTGGAAGCAATGCCTAACGAGTACGCCACATGTAAGGAGGGACAAACGCCGGTGTTGGTATCGAACGTATAGATGACTTGTAAAATATCTGTCAGTAGATTCACGCGCGGGAATTCAACGGGGCGTAGGTCTTGTCGCGTGGGAAAAACAATGTAACAGACCATGGCAATGGCTTGCGTGATGATAATGTATTTTTGCAAATTCTTAAAATTTTGCGGGTTGTACAGTGCAAAATATAGCAGAGAAACCACAATCAGCAAATACCAACCGACATACGGAATAACAAACCATTCGCAAAAAGGAATGCGCTCATCAAGTGGACTGTGTACGACAAAACAACGTGATGCGGGAATCAAATTTTCTGTAAGGAAATATAACAGAAAATATCCCACCCAGCCAAGTAGCCACAGTAAATGGTTGTATTCGGGTGAAGTGATGGTATTGGGACGTAAACGTCGGTAATCAACGGTTGGTTTTTTCACGTGACACCTCCGTGATTCGGTTGGTTTTGTAAAGTCGCTTGGGAAGATTGGCATAAGGGACGACAGTATGTAAGGGTAGACTTTCTGCAATGGCGGTGATTTCATCCATTAAATAAGTGCAAATACGTCTTCGCTCTTCTTGAATGAGAGCGGAAGGGTCAAAGGTTATCGGTTTCCCAATAATCATTTTTTTGAGAGTGGGAGCAATATAAAGCGGAACAAACTTGACCGATTTTCCGCTGCGTTTGTGGTAGGTTTTGGCAATATCAATGAATTTATCTTGAAAATCGTTAATAATATGATTGTGAGGTTGGTAGTGTTCGGGAAAAATCAACACGGTTTTTTCGTTTTTCAGCGCGTTAACGGTCAACCGAAAAGTGGTTAGTAATCGACTGTCGTGATATACGGGGATGGTGCGGGCGTTATTGAAAACGCAAACGGAGAGCGGGGCAATGAGATAGGATAAAAGCTTGTAAAACCAGCGTGTATAGCGCGGCTTGTTACTCCAAAAATCCGAGTATGCGTAAGCAGGGACTTGTTTTAAATGCATCATTTGCCAGGAACACCAGGTCACACTGTTGGCGGGCAGATACAGTTCGCCGCAAATGGGGCCGTTCATTTGCGTGTGGTTTCCCACTAAAATGCACGGTCCTTCCGTGATGTTTTCCAATCCCTCTACGGTTATTTTGGGATAAAAAAACTTGACAAGACCGCGTATGATGATAAAACATATTTTTGAAAAACCGTGAGTATTCATGTAACCATTCCATAACTTTCATAATTTAAAAATCACCGTAAATTCTATCATGAAAATATGAACAAATAAAGTCTTTATTTGAGATTTCTTTTGTTTTTTGTATAAATTCCCGGTTCGCGTGAAAACTATAAGCGAACAAGGAGGAATTGATATGAACTATCCAGATTTTGAGCCGGAAACGGAAGAAAAGAAAAGTCCAAAAGTTTTTTATTGGGTATTAGCTGCCTGTATGATAGCTGTTTGCGGCGCGATTGTAACCACGGTTGTAGGAACGTTGCCAAAGGATATACCCGAAGCCCCGCAAAGTACCACAAGTAGTTCGGTGGTTACCACAACCTCCGCGGTACAACAAGTGGTGATTCCCGCCACCAACGTTCCCGATGACCGCACTACGGTTACTACAGTACCGACAACGGTACCCACAACAACACAATCGAAAGACTTGTTTGTGTTGCCTGTTTCAAATCGGGTGTTGCGTTCTTACAGTGAAACGCACCAATATTCCGAAACACTCGGTGAATGGCGCACCCATAACGGTGTGGATTTTGAAGCGAAAGAAAACCAGTCGGTAAAAGCCGTGGCAGACGGAATAATAAAAACCATCACCAAAGATACGCTGTGGGGTGACGTGGTTGAAATTGACCACGGCAGCAAACGTATTTCACGCTATTGCGGTGTGACCGCACAAGGAGTCAAGGTAGGGGATACGGTAAAGGTCGGAGACATTATTGGTAAAGTATCGGCTGTCCCATCGGAAATCAAAGATGCTTCGCACATGCATTTGGAAATTTTAGTAAACGGAAAGTATTTAGACCCATTGACATTGTTGCAAGGGGAGACGGTGACGATACCGACGGTTACCACACAAAACAAATAACCTGCCCTCGGAACCCGTTAGATAACGGTCGGTCAGAAGGGCAAAAAAGAACGCTGTGAAAAATCGCAGCGTTCTTTTTTTTAGGTTTTGCTGAATTTCATGACAAGGTTGTGCGGCAATAATTTGGCTAACACACGGTACAGCTTGTAAATAAAACGGTTGGTATACCACCCTTTTTTGTGAAGCAAGCGCTGCAAAGAACGAACAGCAACTTGTTTTGGTTGACAGTACGGAAGGTTTTCAAAAGCGGGGGAGTCGGCACCGATAATTTTGGCAGTTTCCAAAAACGGTGTTGCCATGGGTCCCGGACACACGGTTAGCACGTTGATACGGCGGGGGCGTAATTCTTCGCGTAATCCTTTGGAAAAAGCGGCAACGTACGCTTTGGTGGCGGAATAAACCGTCATGCGCGGGGTGGGCGCAAAGGAGGCAATCGAAGAAACGTTAAGAATTCCGCTTCCTGCCGCCATATACGGTAAAGTCAGTGCAGTGAATAGAGTAAGGGCACGGCAATTTAGGTCAACCATACCGGCTTGGTCTACGGGGTTCAGTTCGGACACGTTTCCCAATTTGCCAAAACCGGCATTGTTTATCAGCAAACGAACGATTGGTTTTTCTTCTTCCAACAAGCGTCGATATTCCGCAAAACTTTCTTCACTTTGCAAATCCCACGTAAGCGTGCGGCACTTTTTGTTCGGTAAAGAATGGGCTAATTGAACCAGTTTTTCCGTACTACGGGCAATCAGCCAAATTTCTTCTACATCTGATAATAAAGCTACTTGTTTGGCATATTCCATTCCCAGTCCTGACGAGGCACCGGTGATAACGGCTACATTCATGATTAACTCTCCTTTGCGGATTTTTAAACCAATCAAAGTGTATCATAAAAACAAGGTTGTGTCCAGTTTCTAAAAAATATTAACTAAGATAAAAACAAACCCTTTCTTTTTTTAAAAAGATGTGTTACAATAACTCTATATTGGGAAATTGTGAGGTTTTGTAACGATGGAGCAACCGCTTTCTGTAGAACGCCGTTCGGCAGAAGATTGTATCATTGGTCGAAACGCAGTGCTGGAAGCTCTTCGTTCCGGACGCAGTTTGGATAGTGTTTGGATCGCCAAGGGTGAACGCGGCGGCAGCTTGGGCGTGATTTGCGCATTGTGCCGCGAAAACGGCATTCCTATCAAAGAAACCGATATTCGCAAGCTTAATTCTTTGGGCGGCAATAATCACCAAGGTGTGATAGCGTTTGCGGCGTGTAAAGAATATGCTTCTTTGGAAGACGTTTTTGAAAAAGCAGCCGCGTCAGGTCAGCCACCGTTTGTGATTGTATGTGATGAATTGGAAGATGCGCATAACCTGGGTGCCGTTATCCGCAGCGCGGAGGCCGCGGGGTGCCACGGTGTCATTATTCCCAAACGACGTGCAGTAGGGCTGACTTCTACCGTTTACAAAACATCGGCAGGTGCGGTGGAGTATATGCCGGTAGTGCGTGTCTCGAACATTACCGACACCTTAAAACAACTCAAAAAACGCGGACTTTGGGTGTATGGCTTGGACATGGATGGTACCTCGTGGTGTCAAACCGACCTGTCCGGTCCGATTGCTTTGGTGGTCGGCTCCGAAGGACACGGTATGAGTCGTTTGGTCAAAGAACAATGTGACGGGATTATTTCTTTACCGATGCAGGGCAAAATCAATTCTTTGAATGCTTCGGTAGCCTGCGGTATTATGATGTATGAAGTGGTTCGGCAACGGCTGGATCTTCGCAGATAGGAGGGGCGAAATCATGAAAGAAAAAAAAGATGCCCATATCAACGAATTGGAAAATTCCGAAGAGCAGACAACAACGACGGAATTTCCTTCGGTGTTGGCGGTGGAACCGGAATTCGAAATACCGGAAGAGGAACCGGTAAAAAAGAAAAGGGGCGGATTGTTCCATCGGCGTAAAGAAGCAAAAGAGGAACCGCGCTTTTTGATTGAAAGTCCTTTTTCGGGGGAAACAAAAACCGAATTGGAAATTATAAAAGTAGCAAGCGAAGAGCCGCTCGAAGATACTTGCGAAATTTCGGTGTCGCACGATACAAAAGTCATTGAAATGGACGATACAAAAATGAGCGACGAACAAGACTCTATGCCGATTACGCAATTACAGTTGGATGGATTTGACGCTCCGTCGACGGCTGATGTGACCGGCGAGGATGAGGCGGCGGCTCTTTTGCGTTTGCGCCAAGAAAAAATTCAAGATTTTTCACAACGTCGAGAGCAACACGAAAAAGAAGCGGCTGAAGCTGACAGTCAAGGGTTTCCTGACGAGGAAGAGTCCGGTGGGGAAGCAGAGCAACCGTCTTTTGAAGAGGTCGCAGAATGCGACGAGTTTACGGATTATGAACAAGTTGCCGATTTTCGCAAAAAACTGGTAGACAAACGTCGCCGTTCTTTCTCTATGTTGTTGCTTGCGGTTGTAACGGAAATTGTTTTGTTTGTTTCGGCGGTTGTTTCATCGGCTTTGCCGGGTGTTACGGTGGAACCGATTTCGTATTTGCTGATTCAATCGATTTTGTTCATAGCGTTGTGCGCTATCAATTTTCCTTTGTTAAAAAGTGGTTTTGTTAAATTGTTTTCACGAAAGGTTTCAGTGGAAAGCGGCATTGCACTGGCTTCTTCGATAACCTTGTTGCATACGGCGTTGCAGTTCTTTAACACTTCCGGCGTTGCCGATAAAACGTCACCGTTGCTGACCGCACTTTCCGGTTTTTCTTTGGTGTTGTTGCAACTTTGCCGTTGCTTGGCGTATGACAGAACGTGTCGTAACTTTTCCGCAGCAACCGTCCGCGGCGAAAAGTTGGTGGCAAAATGTATCGATGATGCTTTGTTGGCGGAAGAAATCGGTCGCCCAGCGGTAGCGCTGGGGGTACCGCATGTTGCGTATTCTCGAAAAACTGATTTTGTGTCTGATTTTTTTAAGAATATGCAAGATTCTATTTCCAACAGCGGGTGGATGAAATGGTATTTACCGCTTTCTTTATCGTTGGCAGCAACCATTTCTGTCATCTATTTACTGGTTAACGGATTGCCGTCTTGGATTTTTGCCATTACTTTGTTTTGCTTGATGGTTTGCGTTTCTATGCCGGTTCTTATGCTTTTCTTCCTGCAAACTGCCATTTCTGCTGTGTCGCTCAAATTGCAAAAACAAGGAGTGGCAGTCATGGGGCATGATGTTGTGCGTAATTACGGCTCTGTTCATGCAGTGGCTGTGGATGCCGTAGATTTATTCCCGGAAAACAGTGTGTTGTTGCATGGTATTAAAACCTTTTCCGGAACGAGAATTGACGAAGCAATTTTGGATGCCGCTTCTGTGTCAATTCGCGCCGGAGGTCCGCTGTCACACGTTTTCCGCCGCATGATTTTGAACAAAGTGGATATGCTGCATGAAGTAGATACGTTGGTTTATGAGCAAGATATGGGCTTGTCCGGTTGGGTGAGCGGACGGCGTGTTTTGATTGGAAACCGCCGCTTGTTGGACAATCACGGTATTTATATTCCTTCAAAAGACTATGAGGAACGTTATGCCAAGAACGGCAGACAACTGGTGTATTTATCCATTGCCGGCGAACTGTCCGCTATGTTTGTGGTGAGCTATATAGCAGACGAAGCGGTTAAACGTGTGCTGACGGATGTTACTAAAAATCACGTTACTTTGCTGATACGTACGTGTGACCCCAATGTTACCGAACAACTGGTTGCTTCTGTTTTTGATTTGGATGGTTTTTATGTGGAATTGTTGGGAGCACCGGCAGGTCGTTCGTATGAATCGCTAACAAGCGGTGTTAGCGAACGGGAAGCGGCGAGTATCGTTTCTTTTGGCGGTGTAAACGGGATTCTCAAAGCCATATCGCATTGTTGTTGTGTGCGAAAAGGTGTTCGTCTTTTCACAGTTTTACAAGCGATTGTCGGTTTGGCGGCACTGGTTGCCGTTGGCGGTTTGGCACTTTTTGGCGGTGTGATGTTATCGCCTTTGTATGCGCTGGAACTGTTGATTATTGCTTTATTTGTTACCGGTGGTATCTCCCTCTTCGTGTCGCGTCGCTAAAAAATTTATACTGATTTTCAAAGCGGACTCTCGTTTGAGAGCCCGCTTTGTTGTTGAGGATAATTTTTTTATTTCTTTTTATCAATTTATGGTTGAAAATCCCAAAAGTATAGGTTATAATTATCAAAGAACAATATCACTTGTATAAAGTTTTTGTTGAAATTTGCTCAAAAAGTTGATTTTGGTCGAAAAACATCCGGAAAGGGGAAATTTTTTTGAAACAGTACGCGGCAAAGCATATTCGCAATGTTGCCTTGGTCGGTCATGCCGGCTCAGGCAAAACTTCCTTGGCAGAGGCTATTGCTTTTACGACCGGTTTAACCGACCGTTTGGGGAAAGTGGCAGACGGTAATACGATTTGTGATTTTGATGCAGAAGAAATTAAACGTAAGGTTTCGGTTTCCTTGTCGTTGCTGCCGGTAGAATGGAAAGATACAAAAATTAATTTGCTGGACACTCCCGGTTCTTTTGATTTTGCCGGTGGCATGAGTGAGGGCATTCGTGCGGCGGGAAGTGCCGTGGTAGTGATTTCGGGCAAAAGCGGCGTGACCGTCGGTGCCCAAAAGGCGCTCAAAGCGGCTCGCAAAAAAGGAATTGCCCAAATTCTTTTTGTGAACAAGATGGATAGCGAACATGCAGATTTTTATAAGGTGTTCGAAGAGCTAAAGATTAAAGTCGGTCCTTCGGTGTGCCCTTTGGTTGTACCGTATGTTGAGGACCACAAAGTGGTTTGCTATGTTAACATCTTGGAATATAAAGCGTACAAGTATGTAGACGGCAAAGCGGTGGAATGCCCGTTGCCGGATATGGGACATCGTTTGGAAGGCTTGCGCACGGCTATTCATGAAGCGGTGGCAGAAACCAGCGAAGAATTGATGGAAAAATATTTTTCCGGTGTCGATTTTACCCCCGACGAATTGATTCTTGGTTTGGCTACCGGTGTTCGCCGTGGCGAAATTTGCCCGGTATATTGTGGTTCGGCACAAGAATTGCAAGGTGTTGACCAATTGCTTAACGGATTAATGTGGTTGGCACCGTGGGCGGAAACCGTCGCCGGTGAAACCGGTCTTTCGCCCGAGGGTGAATCGGTTGACTTAAAAGTTAATGAACAAGCGCAACCCGTTGCCATTGTTTTCAAAACCGTGGTGGACCCCTTTGTGGGGAAATTGCTGTATTTCAAAGTTATCAGCGGTAAAATTACACCGGATTCTTCGCTGCTCAACATGCGTACCGGCACCATGGAAAAACTGGGCAAACTGTTTATGGTGCGCGGCAAACGGCAGGAGGAAGTTCCCTTTGTAACGGCGGGGGATATTGGGGCAGTTGCCAAGCTGGTTGCCACCAACACCGGAGATACGTTGTGTGCTCCCGTCCGTCCGGTAATCTTGCCGGGTGTAGCATTTGAAGCACCGTCTTTGTCCATGGCGGTATATGCCAAAAACAAAGGCGATGAAGAAAAAATTGTTTCCGGCTTAAATCGCTTAAAAGAGGAAGACCCCACCATTTCCTTGGTTGCCAATACCGAAACCAAAGAACAAGTGCTTTCCGGTTTGGGCGAACAGCATTTGGATGTGACCGTTTCCAAGCTGAAAAGCAAATTCGGTGTAGATGTGGAACTGCGTAATCCCAAAGTACCGTATCGCGAAACGATTCGCGGTAAAGTGAAAGTACAAGGTCGCCACAAAAAGCAATCCGGCGGTCATGGTCAATTCGGTGACGTTTGGATCGAGTTTGAACCTTGTGACAGCGAAGAATTGGTGTTCGAAGAAACCGTTTTTGGCGGTTCTGTCCCCAAAAACTACTTCCCTGCGGTGGAAAAGGGGTTGCGTGACAGCGCCAAACATGGCGTTTTGGCGGGGTACCCGTTGGTGGGGGTTAAAGCCACTTTGGTGGATGGTTCTTATCATCCGGTCGATTCTTCGGAAATGGCATTTAAGACAGCCGCTTCTTTGGCGTACAAAGAAGGTATTGCCAAGGCCTCGCCGGTCTTGTTGGAACCGATTGGAACATTGTATGCATACGTTCCCAACGATAATACCGGTGATATCATGGGCGATATCAACAAGCGCCGTGGACGCATTATCGGCATGAATCCGTCGGATGAGCCGGATATGACTTGTGTTTCGGCAGAAGTTCCGATGGCGGAAATGGCGGATTATCCCAGTATGTTGCGTTCTTCCACACAGGGACGGGGATATTTTACGCTTGACTTTGCACGCTATGAGGAAGCTCCCATGAATATTGCTAAGAAAATCATGGAAGATAATCGGGCAGAGGAAGATTAATATACATACAGCGGTAAATTGTAAGAATTTACCGCTGTCTTTCTTTTTTCTTTCAAAATACCCTTGCAAAATTCAAAGAAATAGGGTAGAATACGTATAGTATGTTATATGGAGGATTTTAAAAATGGTATCTGCAGGTGATTTTCGTAACGGTGTTACCTTTGAAATGGATGGTAACGTCTATCAAATCGTGGAATTTCAACACGTTAAACCCGGTAAAGGTGCGGCGTTTGTGCGTGCAAAGATCCGCAATGTTATTGCCGGAACGGTGGTAGAACGCACCTTCAACCCCAACGATAAATACCCGACCGCTTTTGTGGAAAGAAAAGAAATGGAATTTTCCTACAGCGATGGGGACCTTTTCTATTTCATGGATCCCGAATCGTATGAGTTGTTGCCCATCAATCGCGAAGTTTTGTCCGATAACTTTAAGTTTGTGAAAGAAAACATGGTTTGCAAAGTCATGTCTTACAAAGGCAACGTGTTTGGCGTAGAACCCCCCAACTTTGTAGAGTTGCAAGTCACCCAAACCGACCCCGGTTTCAAGGGCGATACGGCTACCAATGCCACCAAACCCGCTACGCTGGAAACGGGTGCCGAAATTCGTGTGCCGCTGTTCATCGATGAAGGCGAAATGATTCGTGTGGACACGCGTGTCGGTGAATACATGGAACGTGCATAAACTTATCATTATACTAGGAGGAATAGTTTTATGACGATTACGGAGAAAGTGGCTTATCTTAAAGGTCTTTTGGAAGGTTTGGGCGTTGATGCCGACTCCAAGGAAGGCAAGATTTGGAAAGCCGTTATGGATGTTTTGGCCGATGTGGCATTGAGTGTGGAAGATTTGGAAGCCACCGTGCAAGAAATGGGCGAACAAGTTGATACCATTGATGAAGATTTGGATGCTTTAGAAACCGAATATTACGATGATTGTGATTGCGACTGTGATTGCGATTGCTGTGACGACGACGAGTTTTACGAAGTAACTTGTCCCGCTTGTGACGAATGTTTTGACGTCGACGAAGAAACGTTGCTGGACGGCGGCGTGGATTGCCCGGCGTGCGGCGAACATTTGGAATTTGATATTGATTGCGATTGTTGCGGCGAAGACGACGATTGTGATTGCTGTTCCGAAGACGAAGAATAAAAGCACTAAAACAGCGGAAAGCAAGGCTTTCCGCTGTTCTTTTTAGTAAGGCAGGGAAAAACAGTGAGAATTTTATCGGTGGATTTAGGTCTTGCTCGTACCGGCTTGGCAATTTCGGATGAGCTGGAGTTATTGGCGTCACCGCTGATGACCATTGCACAAAACGACCTTGCTCTTTTACTGGACGAAATAACAACCATAGCAGTACAAGAACGTGCCGCAGAAATTGTGGTTGGGTTACCGCGCAACATGGACGGCACTTGCGGCGAAAGTGCTCAGCGTGCTCAACAATTTGCGGCGGATTTACGCAAAAAAACCAACTTACCCGTGCATTTATGGGACGAACGGTTGACTACAAAATCGGCCATTGGCATTTTGAACGAGACGAATGTCCGCGGGAAAAAACGAAAAAATGTGGTCGATGCTGTGGCGGCGGTTATCATTTTGGAAGATTATTTGCGCAGTCGGCAATAGACACCATCTCACCTCTCAAAACATATAGTAATGTTGAGAGGTGAATTTTTTATGGAATGGACAACATTTTATGTCAGTTCTGTAACCAACGCCATGCGTGGGCGAAAGTTACTGGAACATCAAGGCTTTACGGTATATATGAAACGCTCGTCAAGTCAAAAAGAAAGTGACGGCTGTGGATATGTGTTACAAGTACGCGGGAATGCTTCGCTGGTAAAACAACAGTTGACGAGTGCCGGTATTCGCATTTTGCGTATGGAAAACGGTGGTGTAAGCTTTGATTTATTTGGATAACGCCGCTACTACCTATCCCAAACCGCCCGAAGTGCGGCGCGCTGTATCGGATGCGATGGTGTTATACGGTGCCAACCCGGGCAGAGGCGGTCATACTTTGTCGCTGCGAACGGCCGAACAAGTTTACGCTTGCCGTGAAGCAGCGGCTTCTTTGTTCGGGGTGGACAATCCTGCTGATGTCGTATTTACCGCTAATTGTACTATGTCACTCAACATGGTGATTAAAGGAACTTTGTGTCCCGGTGACCACGCGGTTATCTCAGATTTGGAGCATAATTCGGTAATCCGCCCCTTAGAAACACTTAGAGATAAAAACATCACTTATACAGAGGCTACGGTTTATCCTAATTATCCTTCGCTAACGGTGGAGTCGTTTCGCTGTGCCATTCGTCCCAACACAAAATTGATAGTTTGCAGTCATGCATCAAACGTGTTGGGGTATCGTGCACCGATAGAACAGTTGGCAGCATTAGCCGCCGAAAAAGGAATACGGTTTGCGGTTGATGCTGCGCAAAGCGGCGGGATTTTGCCGATAGATATGGCAAAAAACAAGATAGATTATTTGTGCTTGCCGGGGCACAAGGGTTTATACGGACCCATGGGGACCGGTTTGCTTTTGTGTCGCAGTGAACGACAATTATCAACCATCATGGAGGGTGGTAGCGGCAGTCAATCTTTACTCAAAACTCAACCGGAAGAACTGCCGGAACATTTGGAAAGCGGTACAATCAACGTTTTAGGCATTTGCGGTTTATGTGAAGGAATAAAATTTGTTAACCGGCATACGATAGAAGCCGTTTCCAACCGCGAAATGCGAATTATGCAACAACTTTATCTTCGCTTATCGCAAATAAGGGAAATCCAATTATATACGCCATATCCCAATTTGTCGATATGTGTTCCTTTGTTGACATTTAATGTTAAAAACCATCAAAGCGAAGAAGTAGCAGAATTTCTAAGCAGTAAAGGCATTGCTGTTCGAGCGGGATTACATTGTGCACCATCCGCCCATCGGCGTATGAAAACAATTGAGGGCGGGGCGGTACGACTTTGTCCGTCTGTGTATACAACTAACAAAGATTTGGATTATCTTTATAAAAATTTAATGGAATTTGTAAGAAACTCTTGAAATAACAACAGACTATTGGTACAATAAAATTATATGGATGTAAGGTGGTGATGAATAGTGGGAGCTTTTTTTCATGAAATCTGGATAAATATACTCACTTTTATTAAAAGCTACCATTTAATCACGGATACTTTGGATATTTTATTGGTCGCCGTTGCGGTTTTCAGTCTCATCAAGTTGGTGCGTGATTCTCGTGCTGAACAATTACTCAAAGGGTTTTTCCTGTTGGGCGCGGCGTATGCTTTGGCACATTTGATTGGCCTGACCACATTAAAATATTTGTTGCAACTGTTGTTTGATAACGCGCTGATTTTGTTAGCCGTTATTTTCCAGCCGGAGATTCGTCGCGCGTTGGAACAGTTTGGGCACTCCGGTTTGTCGCGCTTTAAATTTAACGAAGAAAATGCCGCGGAATATATCGGACAGTGGAAAACCGCCATTTCTGCTACTTGTTCGGCCGTTCAGCAATTACAACGTGAAAAAATGGGCGCTTTGATTGTGTTTGAACGACACACTCGTTTGGGGGAAATTGCCAGAACCGGTACGCTCATCGATGCACAACCAACGGGCGAATTGGTGGCGAATATTTTCTTTAACAAGGCTCCACTTCATGATGGCGCCACTATTTTCAGAGAAGGTAAGGTACATGCCGCGGGTTGTATTTTACCTTTGACCGAAAACATTTCCATCAGCCGCAGTTTGGGTACCCGTCATCGTGCCGGTGTTGGTATGAGCGAAAATTCCGATGCCGTTGTTGTTATTGTTTCAGAAGAAACGGGAACGATTTCGGTTGCCAAAGCCGGAGAATTACAACGGGATTTTACCACCGAAACGTTGCGCCAAGAATTGGAAAATGAAATTATTTGGAAGAATATACGGACCGATGACGAAACGACCATCAGTCGTTTTGCTTTCTGGCGTAAAGGAGGGCCGAAATGAAAGGGAAATTTTCTTTGAACGCTCTTCTGCACAACGACAGACTAATGATTATCTGTTCTGCTATCATCGCTGTTCTTGTTTGGGCACTGGTTACTTTTGGACCGGGGAATATACAACAAAGCAAGGTTTTGGTTCCGCTGAAAGTAGACCTTGCCGGAACCATTGTTGGTCAAAACGGATTACGTGTGGTAGGTGAAGATGAGTTTACGATTGAGGTTTCGGTAGAAGGCGCTCGCTCGACGGTTTTTAAACTTACCGAAGAGGATTTTGATATTCGTCCTTCCTTGGCAGATATTCAAGGCGTCGGAAAATCAGAGGTTTCTCTTACGGCAACAAAATCCGGTAAAACGAGTGGCTTTACCATTAATTCCATTTCGCCCAGCAAAATCACACTGGAATGTGATTACTGGACCATGTCTTCGTTTATGGTTACAGCTGATGTAAGTTCGGTGAAACTTAAAGACGAAAAAATACAGCAAATCGGCGATTTGAGCATTGACTCTCCCGCGATTCAAGACGGGACAGTTAAAATTGAAGGCCCTCAAGCAGTGATTACGCGTATTGCCACAGTCACCGCAAAGGTAGCCGACGGCGGGGTTATCGAAAAAACAACACGCTTCCCGGCAACCTTGCAGGCGTTAGATTCCGATGGTAACGAGGTTTCTCTGGAAAAGTGTCATGTTTTGCAATCAAATAGCGAGGACAACACGGTGGAAGTTACGGTCCCTGTTTGGGTGCAACAAAAAGTTCCGCTGACCTATACGTTGGCGAACCGACCGGCAGCCGTGCCGGAAGCCGGTTTGGTAACACTTACTCCTCCCGAAATCACTTTGGTAGGGGAGGCAGAAGCACTTTCTACGGCAGCTTCTACTATCGGAAACCTTGGTACGGTTAATTTTGACCGCTTAAAACCGGAAGATTCCGAAATTACTTTTTCGCTCAATATTCCGACCGGCATTCGGGTACTGGAAGGTAATACGGTGACACTGGCGTTGAATTTGAAAAAATATACTACCAAAACAATTTCTCGTCAGGTGAAAGGACTGGAAGATGTTAAGGTGGAAAATATTCCGGCAGGGAAAACCATCACTTTGAACAATCAAGTACTTTCCAACATTGTTCTATGCGGTCCGCAAGCCGCCCTTGCTAAAATCACTCCGAATGATTTGACACTCACGCTGGATGCTTCCAGCAATACCGGTACCGGCTCGGTGCGGTATTTGGTACGGATAACCGTACCGAAATATCAAAACGTTTGGGTTTACTACGGCAAAGAAGATGCCGATATGTATCGCCTATACGGAACTTTGGAATAAAAAGTAACACTCCGTCTTTGTTCTCAGAGCAAAGACGGAGTGCTTTTATGTGAAAGAGGTTTTTTGGCATACCGTGACGGGGGGATACCAAAACGTCGTTTGAACATGCGTGAAAAGTTGCAAAAATCGGTGTAACCTGTTGCTGCGGCAATTTGCGCTACCGACATATCGCTGCTTTGTAAAAGTTGTGCCGCTTTTTCCAAACGAAAGGTGTTTAAATACTCTTGCGGTGAAACACCTGTGTGATTTCGAAACGTTGTGCTGAAATAGCTGCGGTTAAGGTGCAACCGCTTTGCTAAAGCGTTGATGGTTAGTTCAGGGGACATATATTCGGATTCTATGCAATTTTTTGCTTGCTCCATTGCTTGTGCGGTGGTGGATAGGGGAGAACGATTTTCTTCAAACAAATGCGCCAACAATTCTGCAATGCAACCGCACAAAAAACATTCCCTATCCTCTTTTTGGGTAGCAACACCCAACATTTTGCTAAATATTTTTCCGTAAACTTCCCCCTCGAAAAAGGGTTGGGCTTTCAAAATTTCCGGCATGGTGATACCGGCGGAAAATCCAATCCAAATGTAATGCCACGGTTCTTTGCTGTCGGATTCATACACGGTTGATTCCTGCGGACGGATCACAAAACATTGACCGGCGTGCAGGTGGTGCGTGACACCGTTTGCGGTGAAAGTTCCCTTGCCTGACAAAATGTAATGTAACAGCCAATAGGAGCGAACACCGGCGTATCGATGATGGGGTTTGCATTCCTCTTCACCACATTCGATAGGATTGATGTGCGGAAAGTCTTTATTGACTAACAGATACTTCTTCATAGGGACAATCCTTTCATTAGGATAACAACATTATAACAAATTTCAGTGACATCATGCAATGGTTTTTAACAATATTTTTTGCTATACTGAAATCACAAAAAGCGGAAAGGATGTTTGTAAATGGTCAAAATTACCTTTATGGGTGCCGGAAGCACCGTCTTTGTTCGCAATATTATCGGCGACTGCTTAATGTGTGATGAACTTAAAAGCGCAGAATTTGCTTTGTATGACATCGATGCACAACGCTTGAAAGAAAGCGAAACCATCATTACCGCGATTGCCAAAGGCTTGCAATGTGACGACTGCCGTATCACCTGCTACTGCGGTGTGGAAAACCGTAAAGAAGCGTTGCGCGGCGCTACGTTTGTGGTGAACGCTATTCAAGTTGGTTTGTACGAGCCGTGTACTGTGACTGACTTTGAAATTCCCAAAAAATACGGTTTGCGCCAAACCATTGGTGATACCCTGGGTATCGGCGGCATTATGCGCGCTTTGCGTACCATTCCCGTTATGGAAGAGTTTGGTTACGAAATGGCAGAGGTTTGCCCCGATGCTTGGTTGCTCAACTACACCAATCCCATGGGTATGTTGACGGGGTATATGCAACGTTATGTGCCGATTAATACTATTGGTTTGTGCCACAGTGTTCAGGTGTGCGCTTCGGCACTTCTCGGTCAAGTAGGTTTGTCTGACAAACTTCCCGGTCACAAGGAATTGATTGCCGGTATCAACCACATGGGTTGGCTGTTGGAAATCCGCGACAAAGACGGCAACGACTTGTATCCGCTTATCAAAGAACGTATCCAAGCCCGCTTGGATGACCCGAAATGTGGTGATAAAGTGCGTTTGGATTATATTCGTCGTTTTGGTTATTACTGCACCGAATCCAGCGAACATAATGCAGAATACAACATGTTTTACATCAAATCCAAATATCCGGAATTGATTGAAAAATATAATATTCCGTTGGATGAATATCCGCGTCGTTGCGTCAGCCAAATCGAAGCGTGGAAAGACCAATACCAAAAACTCGCTACCGAAGAAGTTATTGAACACACCCGCTCTAAGGAATATGGCTCACACATTATGGAAGCTATTGTTGCCAATAAACCGTATCAATTTGGCGGTAACGTTCTCAATACCGGCCACGTAATTTCCAACTTACCGGAAGAGGCTTGTGTCGAAGTTCCGTGTATTGCCAGCGGTACGGGCATTGTTCCCACTCGCGTCGGTGCTTTGCCGGTGCAACTGGCAGCTATGAACCAAACCAACATCAATGTACAGTTGTTGACCATTGAAGCGGCAAAAACTCGCAAGAAAGAACATATCTATCAAGCGGCTATGTTAGACCCGCACACCGGTAGCGAACTTGACCCTGATACCATTGTGAAAATGGTGGACGAACTCATTGAAGTCCACGGCGACTGGTTGCCGAAATATCATTGATACAATTGAATGAATAGTGAAAAAACTCGCCGTGCCGCAATGTGTATGGTGAGTTTTTTTATACTATGGACAAAACAACGATGGTATGTTACACTGTCAAGTAGTAAGGAGTGAGTATATGCCGTATGCCGCTGTT
>JAZNKF010000064.1:0-7484 GCA_045578425.1 Acutalibacteraceae bacterium | reverse complement strand
AATCAGTTGTTGGTATAAATTCTGCAATAAATGCTTTTATCTATAGCGGCGAGTTACAAGCAGCTAAAGAGATTTACATCAATGCTCGTAAGATAGGTTTACCAAAAAATCATTATATTGAAACTAGGTTGAAATGATTCCAATAAAGCCAAGGCAGGAATAACTGTCATACTTTCGGCGGTTTTACTGCTTAAAAACAAAGTTTTTAACAGCATTTTCTTTGGTATGATTTTCGATGTGTCGGTATGATTTTTGTCATACCATCAAAAATAGGGTTATCTCGTAATATCGGGATAACTCTATTTGCATATATAACTTGAAAATCTTGATAAAAAATGTTATATTAAATACAAGAAAAAGCTTGTTGTTATGCGGAATTTTCAACTTGTGGAAATGATTTCCACAAGTTAAAAATAGGAGCCTCCCTTGCTTAAAGGGAGGTGGATTTGCCAAAGCGCCCCTTGCCTAAAGGGGAGAGGGCCACGCGTAAGCGTGGCGAGGGGATAAAAAGACGGAGGGATATAATACGGAACGAAAACACAATCCTAAACTAACGGATAACGCAAAAACACTACGAAAAAATATGACCAAAGAAGAACGACATTTGTGGTACGATTTCTTGCGTACATATCCAATAAGATTTTTGCGGCAAAAAGTTATAGATAATTATATTGTTGATTTTTATTGTCACGAAGCACGGCTTATAATTGAGCTTGACGGTTCACAACATTATGAGGAAAAAGGATTGCTAAAAGATAAAATCCGAACAGCGAAAATAGAAAACAGAAACTTAACAGTAATTCGTATACCAAACAATGAGGTTAATAAAAATTTTAGAGGTGTATGCGAATATATTGATTTGTTTGTTAAGGAATCCCTCCACCGCTAAGTATCCCTCAGTCAAAACCTACGGTTTTGCCAGCTCCTTTTAGGCAAGGGCGCCTTTGCGGTCCCCCTCCCTTTAGGGCAAGGGAGGCTAATTTTGTTCCCAATTTAACACAAGCATATACTTAACCCAAGAGGTGAGTTTATGAGTTTAATTGAAGAATATTTGGAAAAAACATTGTGGATTGCTAACGAAACAAAAGAAACCTATGGTGACAAAAAGTCAGTTGCAAAACATAATAGATATGCAACCAGAATGAGAAGTATCGCTTTACAAATTCATGAAAAATCTCCCGAACTAAAATTTGAATTTTCAAAACTTTTAACGCACGACAATGATGATGTTAGAATTTGGGTTGCTCATCATATTTTAGAGGTTATGCAATTTGAAGATGATATTCGGAAAGAGGCTTTGAATATTATTTATAAAGCAAGCAAGAAGAATTCTGTTGATGGGTATGGTAATAAAATTTGGTTAGAGAATTGGTTGCAAGAACATCCAACCGATAAGAAGTTATTATAGCTATAAAATCCTCGGTTTTCACCCAGTTCTTTTTCGGACACGAATGACAAAAAGCGGTGTACCCAACAGGGTACACCGCTTTTTTACGCTTCTATTTGATAGGGCTTGGTGATTTCCAGGAGCCGTGCACCAAGCGTGACGGTCATGAGCAATCCGTTTTCCACGTATTCTTCGCTTTCTACGGCACCCTCTTTGCGACATTCCTCTGCCAAGGCACCCAAACGGAACGGGAAAAGAATGGTAACGCGTTTTCGATCGGGTGGTAACGCTTCGGCAATGCGTTGCAACAAGTCGTCAATCCCTTTTCCGCTGACAGCACTGATACACACCGCACCGTCGGGGTCGGATAATGATAGCGCGGGTGGCAAGTCGCATTTGTTAAACACGGTGATAATCGGCGTGTCCGTACAACCGAGTTGAGAAAGCAGCTGGCGAGTGACTGTCAAATGTTCCGCAGCATCGGGAGAAGAACTGTCGCACAAATTCAAAATTACATCGGCTTCTACCGCTTCTTCCAACGTGGAACGGAAAGCATCTACCAAATGGTGCGGCAATCGTCGCACAAAGCCAACCGTGTCAATGAGTAAAACGTTGCGCCCATCGGGAAGTTTCAAGGCACGGGAAGTGGTATCCAGCGTGGCAAACAATTTATCTTCTGCCAATACCCCTGCGGTGGTCAAGCGGTTCATCAAGGTAGATTTTCCGGCGTTGGTGTACCCAACAATGGCAACCGTTTGCACATTATCTTTGCGGCGGCGCTCTCGGCGGCGTTCGCGTTGTTCTTCCACGCTTTTTAATTGTTCGCGCAACGATTGAATACGGCGGCGAATATGACGTTTGTCGCTTTCCAACTTCGTTTCACCGGGGCCGCGTGTGCCTATACCGCCGCCCAATCGGGAAAGTGCGGTACCTTGCCCCGCTAAACGGGGCAGTAGGTATTGTAACTGTGCCAGTTCCACCTGCAACCTTCCCTCTGACGAGCGGGCACGGCCGGCAAAAATATCCAAAATGAGCATGGTGCGGTCAACCACACGGCAGGGGAGAACGTCTTCTAAATTGCGTTGCTGTGTAGCGGTGAGTTCGCAATCAAAAATCACCAAATCCGCTTCCGTATTTTCGCAAAGCAAGGCAAGTTCTTCCAACCGTCCTTGCCCAAGGCAGGTGGCTTTGTCGGGTGCTTCGCGCTTTTGTACCAATCGACCGATGCAGTCAGCACCGGCGGTATCTGCCAATTCTTCCAGTTCATCCAACGATACTTCCACGTCAAATTCGCCGGTATCCACCGATACCAGCCATGCGCGTTCGCGGTATTCTTCTTCGGAAAAATTGGTTTGGAATAACGCTTTCATAATAACCTCCAACGGTTTCTTTCTCACATTGTATACTATTTTTCTGCAAAAAGTCCATAGTGTATGCGAAAAAAAGAGAAAAATTTCAAGAAAGTCAAAGTTTTTATTCCCATTTGTCGAAATATGTGTTATAGTATAACTAATGTAAAAAGTTAGTGAAGGGATGGCAACAATTATGGCAGAAGAATTTAAAAGTGAAACCATTTTCACCATGCCGAATCAAGTGGCGCCGTTGAGCATTATTGCACAACCGGGTACCGAAGAGTTGGCGGCAAAAATCGATTATTACTTAACGGATTGGGCGGCAAAAGGCGGCGTGCCGACTGATACGTTTTTAATTCCTGCAGAATGTCCTCGATTCTCCTCGGGTGATGGTAAAGGTCTGATCAAATCCAGTATCCGCGGCGATGACTTATTCATTTTGGTGGACGTAGGTAACTATAATGTGAAGTATAACATCTTTGGTCAACAAAACTGCATGTCGCCCGATGACCATTTCCAAGATTTAAAACGCTTGATTCAAGCAGCAGGCGGTAAAGCACACCGCATCAACGTGATTATGCCGATTTTGTTCGGCGGTCGTCAACATCGCCGCAATTACCGCGAATCGCTTGACTGTGCTGTTGCATTGCAAGAACTCGAACGCATGGGTGTTTCTAACATCATCACCTTTGATGCGCACGATGCCCGCGTGCAAAACGCTGTGCCGTTGATGGGCTTTGATAACGTGATTCCCGCTTATCAAACTCTTAAAGCGTTGTTCCGTCGCTATCCCGATTTACATCCCGATCGCGACCATTTAATGATTGTCAGCCCCGACGAAGGCGCTATGAACCGCAACATGTACTACGCTTCTACCTTGGGTGTGGACCTTGGCATGTTCTACAAACGCCGCGACTATGCACACGTAGTTAATGGCCGTAACCCGATTATTGCCCATGAATATTTGGGTGACTCGGTAGAGGGCAAAGACGTGTTTATTGCCGACGATATCATTTCCTCCGGTGAATCTATGTTGGACATTGCGTATGAACTCAAAAAGCGTAAGGCTAACCGCATTTTTGCTTATGCTACATACGCGATTTTCACCAACGGTTTGGAAAAATTCGATCAAGCGTTTGCCGATGGTGTCATCACTGGCGTTTTGGGTACCAACTTGACTTATCGCTCAGACGAACTCAAAAAACGCGAATGGTTCTGCGAAGTGGACGTTTCCAAATATATTGCTTACTTTATTGCTTCGCTCAACCACGACGTTTCGGTCAGCAAAATTGTGGATTCGCACGAAAAAATTAAAAAGCTTCTCGAAAGCCGCAAATAAGTTATGATGATAACGGTACATCCAAAAGGTGTACCGTTATTTTTTACGCATAACCCTCTCTTATGAGCGCATAAACATTTATCGATAAGGAGGGTGCTTTTTATGAAAAGTTTTAAACGCATAATCGCTGTTATGTTGTGCGCGGTATGGCTGCTTTCGATACCCGCACAGGCAAAGGTTGTATTTTTTGAAGAAGAATCGGGTGAAACGGCTTCGGAATTGATGGCGTGGAATGGTGTTGATGACAAAGATACCGTGCCGACTGTTGCGGGAACAACCTTGACGGTAGGCGGTAAATCCGCTGTGTTAATGGATTTTGCATCGGGTACGGTACTGTTTAAGAAAAACGAACACGAAAAACTCCCTATTGCCTCGGTGACGAAAGTGATGACCTTGTTACTCGTAATGGAAGCACTGGATAACGGCTTGATTTCGCTGACGGATTCGGTGACGTGTTCGCCACAGGCGGCATCCATGGGCGGCTCGCAAATTTGGTTGGAACCGGGCGAGGTAATGAGCGTTCACGATTTGGTGAAAGCGGCGGCAGTCGTTTCGGCAAACGATGCTTGTGCTGCTTTGGCGGAACACATTTGCGGGTCTGTGGAAGAATTTGTGCAGCGCATGAATGCGCGTGCCGCGGAACTGGGCATGAATAACACGCATTTTTTGGATTGCAGCGGTTTGAATGACGAAGCCTATTCCACCGCATACGATGTCGCGTTGATGTCATGTGAACTCATGAAACATCCGACCATCAAACAATATACAACCATTTGGATGGACACGTTACGCGATGGCAAGTCACAACTGGTCAATACCAACAAATTGGTGCGTTTTTATGAAGGAATTACCGGACTTAAAACCGGTACGACGTCGACGGCGGGACACAATTTGTCGGCAACTGCAGAACGAAACGGATTGTCCTTAGGTGCCGTGATTTTGGGGTGCTCCACTACCGATGAGCGCTTTGGTGGCGCACGGAAACTGTTGGATTACGGGTTTGCTAACTATACTTTATATACACCGCAAATAGACCCGTCGACACTGACCGCAGTTCCTGTGTTGCATGGTGAGGAAGAAGCGGTGGGAACAGAGGTGGATTCTCCTTCACCGTTATTGCTCAAAAAAGGCGAAGAAAAGAAAATGATATGTACGGTTGAACTGGCTGCTGATGTAGAGGCACCGGTAGCAAAAGGTCAAATTGTAGGAACGGTGACGGTAAAAAAAGACGGTGAAACCGCAGCGGTATATCCCGTGCGGGCCAAAAACGAAGTGAAAAAATTACGTTTTGGTGTTGCCTTTGTACGCTTGCTTCGTTCGGCGTGTCGATAAAACGACAAAGTATGACACGACCACGCGAAAAAAGTTGAGAAAAATTTTAAAAAATCACAAAAAAATCCACGGTAGCGGTTGCAATCGGTACGGAAATATTGTAAAATAAAGACAACAGAGAAGTACGGAGGCTTAGCATGGCTGTTTCATTAGATACACGGTATTTAAAAGATTTTGTAAGTGAACATGAATTGCAAGGGTTGCAACCGCAGGTTACGGTAGCGCACGAACTGCTTCACACCGGCACCGGCTTGGGAAATGATTATCTCGGCTGGCTTACTTTACCGACAGATTACGATAAAGAAGAATTTGCCCGTATCAAGCAAGCGGCAAAACGTATTCAACAAGATACCGATGTGTTTATTGCCATTGGCATTGGCGGTTCCTATTTGGGCGCCCGTGCGGTGATTGAGTTCTTGAAATCCCCGTTATACAATAATCTTCCCAAGAACACACCGGACGTATATTTTGCGGGCAACAGCATCAGTTCGGCGGCTCTTTCGGAATTATTGCAACTTTGTAAAGGACGCCGCGTATCTATCAACGTGATTTCCAAATCCGGCACAACGACCGAACCGGCGATTGCTTTTCGCGTATTCCGTGAGTATTTGGAAAAAACCGTAGGCAGGGAAGAAGCGCGTCGTCGCATTTACGTGACCACGGATAAAGCAAAAGGCACTCTCAAAAACTTTGCGGATTGCGAAGGGTATGAAACGTTTGTGGTACCGGATGATGTGGGCGGTCGTTTTTCCGTATTAACAGCGGTTGGCTTGCTGCCGATTGCGGTGGCGGGCTGCGATATTGACACACTTATGGCAGGTGCTGCCGAGGCGCAAAACGCGCTTTTCAATCCCGATGTTATGCAAAACGATTGCTATCGTTATGCCGCGTTGCGAAATATTTTGCATCGAAAAGGTCGTGCGGTAGAATTGATGGTCAGTTACGAACCGCGTTACGCCTTAATGTCCGAATGGTGGAAACAATTGTACGGCGAAAGCGAAGGAAAAGACGGTAAGGGGCTGTTTCCCGCTTCGGTTATCTTCTCGACCGATTTGCATTCGCTTGGTCAGTTTGTGCAAGACGGCAGCAATATTTTAGCAGAAACCGTGGTGTTAATTGATGAGTCACCGGTGAACATGGTAATAGGGGAGGATGCCCAAAACATTGATGGGTTGAATTTTCTTGCGGGTTCCACCATGGCACAAATCAATCAAAAAGCTTTTGAGGGTACTGTGCTTGCACATACCGACGGCGGAACACCCAACATGGTATTGCATGTTCCCACGGTTTCGGAACACGAACTGGGTTATTTGCTGTACTTCTTTGAAAAGGCTTGTGCTATATCGGGGTATTTGTTAGGCGTTAATCCTTTCAACCAACCCGGTGTGGAGGAATATAAAAAGAACATGTTTGCCTTGCTTGGCAAACCCGGCTACGAGGACCAAAAAGCTGTTTTGGAAAAACGACTGGGAAACTAACGGGCAAACAAAACAACGGCAGTGACCGTCTTGCAGACGGTTAATATATACTGGGAGGAATTTTAATGATTACTTTAATCCTCGGACACAAAGGCTCCGGCAAAACCAAACGATTGATGGATATGTGCAACGAAGCGGTTGCGCAGTCCAAAGGCAACATTGTCTTTATTGAAAAGGATAACACCTTGACCTACAACTTAAACCATAAGGTTCGCTTGGTTGCTGCGGACGAATATGCTGTCAGCGGGTTTGATAGTTTTTACGGCTTTGTTGCCGGTATGTGCGCCGGCAACTACGATATCACCGATATTTTCGTGGATTCCACTTTGAAAATCGGTTGTGACAAAGAAGGCTTGTTGACGTTTGTTGAAAAACTGAACGAACTGTGCAAAAAATCGGAAATTCGAATCGTGATGTCGGTTTCCGCATCGGCAGATGAAATTTCGGCGAAAATCTTGGAATTGGCACAAGCAATTTAACGAATCCTCGATAACGGAGTGCCGTACACGGCACTCCGTTTGTCTGCTTTTTCTAATTTTAAAAAAAGTATCGGAATTTCAAAAAAGATATTGACAAAACCGGTGCGTATCGGTATA
>JAZNKF010000063.1:0-130229 GCA_045578425.1 Acutalibacteraceae bacterium | reverse complement strand
AATTGCCACCGCACGCACAAGAAGATCTTGCGGAATGTTCAGCGGCGGCAGTAAACGTACTTTATCTTTGGCTGTCAACACCAAAACACCTTGTTCACGGCAAGAAGCAACAATCTCTTTGGCGGGTTTTTCGGTTTGGATACCGAGCATAAGACCCATACCGGTAACGGCTTTAATACCTTTGGCGCCTTGCAATTCGCTGATGATATATTCCGATTTTTGTTGTACCTCTGCAAAAAAAGCATCGTCAATGCGTTGCAACAAGTTCACAGCGCCTGCGCAAACCACCGGATTGCCGCCAAAAGTAGAGCCATGCAAGCCCGCAGTTAAGACGTTTTGCGTTTTTTCGCTAAACAAAGTAGCACCAATCGGCAATCCGCCACCCAAACCTTTGGCAGTGGTAACAATATCCGGTGTGAAACCGTAATGCATATACCCATACAATTTGCCTGTTCTGCCGTTACCGGTTTGCACTTCGTCAGCAATCAACAGGACGTTATGTTCTGCCGCCAATGCCACCATATCCGATACAAATTCGGCATCCAAGGGCAGTACGCCGCCTTCACCGCGAACTACCTCAAACATAATGGCGGCCACCTTGTGTTGTTGCAGTGCTGTTTTTAACGATTCGGTGGTGGGGTCGCAATGTACAAAACCTTCGGTCAGCGGTAAAAAGTGTTGGTGGAACGACTCTTGCCCCGTTGCCGCAAGCGTCGTAATGGTTCTGCCATGGAAGCTGTTATTGAGTGTAATGATGGTATAATACTCCGCGCCTTTGGTATCTGCCGCGTACTTACGCGCGGTTTTGATGGCGCACTCGTTAGCCTCGGCACCCGAATTGGAGAAAAAGACTTTTTTCATGCCAGTGCGTTCACACAGCATCTTTGCCAGTGTGGCGCACGGAGAGGTATAATACAAATTGGAGGTATGCTGAACGGTATTTAGTTGTTCGGTTACAGCTTTTACCCATTCGTCATCGCAATAACCAAAGCTATTAACAGCGATACCGCTCCCCATATCAATATATTCTTTGCCTTGTTCGTCCCACGCAAGGGCGCCCTTTCCTTTGACAATGTTCAACGGAAAACGCGCATACGTAGGCGCCACATAAGCAGCATCGTTTTCAAAGACCGTCACGGTGTTATTCCCCCTCAAACATGGTGCCGATACCTTCATCCGTCAATGTTTCAATCAACAACGAGTGAGGGATTCTGCCATCGATGATAAAGACTTTTTTGACACCTTCCAAAATGGCGTTGGTGCAACATTCCACTTTGGGAATCATGCCGTCGGAAATGATGCCGCTTTCGATCAGTTCTTTGGTTTCTTCGACCGTGATATGCGGAATAAGTGTGGTAGGATCGTTTTTGTCGCGCAAAATACCTTCGGTATCGGTGAGAGAAATTAAACTTTCTGCTTGTAAGGCACCAGCAATCTTCGCCGCCGCAGTATCGGCATTGATGTTATATACCGCGCCTTCGTTATCACAACCAAGGGTGGAGATGACGGGAATGTATCCTTTTTCCAACACATCCAAGATGGGTTGCGGATCGATGTTTGTAATCTTACCCACAAAACCCAAACGTTCGTCTTTTACTTTAGCTTCAATCATGTGACCGTCCATGCCGGACAAACCAATGGATTTACCGCCGCAACATTCGATAAGATTGACGAGGCTTTTGTTGATTTTACCCGCCAATACCATTTGAGCTACTTCGACCGTTTCTTTGTCGGTAACGCGCAACCCATCAACAAATTGTGTTTCTTTGCCGATTTTGGCAAGCAATTCGGTGATTTCGGGGCCGCCACCGTGGACCAGCACCACTTTAACGCCGATAAGGTGCAACAACACAATATCGCGCACGACGGAATTTTTTAGATCTTCGTTAACCATGGCGTTACCGCCGTATTTGATCACCACGATTTTACCGTTATATTGTCTGATATACGGTAATGCGTGTACTAGAATTCTTGCCCGTTCGGCATTGGTGATTGTCATATTAGTTCCTCCGTCTGTACCGTTATTAGGTCCGATAATCGCCGTTGATTTTTACGTAATCGTATGTCAGATCACAGCCCCACGCCGTAGCAGTGGCGTTGCCGCTGTTTAAATTGAGGGCGATGGTGATTTCTTTTTCAAGCAATATTTTTTTGGCAAGGTCTTCCGAAAAATCAACACCGGCACCGTTTTTGCAAACCTCGATTTGGCCTGCTGCGGAAACAAACGAAACGTCCACGGCATTGACATCCACTGCCGCACCGCTATATCCGATAGCGCACAGCACGCGCCCCCAGTTTGCATCGGCACCAAACATTGCCGCTTTGGTAAGCGAAGAACAAATCACCGATTTGGCCACAGTTTTGGCAACGTTTTCGTTCGATGCACCGCAAACGGCACATTCAATCAGTTTGGTAGCGCCTTCGCCATCACCGGCGATGCCTTTGCACAAATACACCGTAACGGTGTTGAGTGCTTTCATAAAAGTAGCAAACGCCTCGTTTTCGGTGGTGATTTTGGTGTTTCCCGCCATACCGTTAGCCAAAATCGTCACCATGTCATTGGTGGAAGTATCACCATCCACACTGACCATATTAAAGGTGTTTTGAATGTCGGTAGAAAGTGCTTTTTGCAACAATTGACTGCTGATAGCACAGTCGGTGGTGATAAACACAAGCATGGTTGCCATGTTCGGATGAATCATACCCGAACCTTTGGCAATACCACCAATTTTACATTCCACGCCATCAATTTGGAAAGAAACAGCAATTTCTTTTTTGACGGTATCGGTTGTCATGATACCTTCGGCTGCCGCCTCGCTGTTATCCCCCAAACCCGCTACCAATTCAGGCATACCCGTAGCAATGGGCGTAATATCCAGCGGTTGACCGATAACACCGGTAGAAGCCACCACCACGTCGTTGGCAGAAATTTGCAAAGCGTCAGCAGTGAGTTGGGACATTTTTTCTGCAACTTCAATACCGTTAGCGTTACAAGTATTGGCATTGCCGCTATTGCAAAGGATCGCTCTGGCTTTGCCGTCTGCCAAGTGTGTTTTGGTAACAGTCAGCGGTGCGCCTTTGACCAAATTGGTAGTATAAACCGCTGCTGCCGAAGCCGAAACTTCGCTGACAATGAGCGATAAGTCACGTTTTGTTTTATTTTTACGAATACCGCAGTGGATACCGTTTGCGGTAAAGCCTTTTGCGGCACACACGCCGCCTTTTATGATAGTCATAGTTTTATATCTCCAATCCCATAGTCGGCTGTGTGCCAAGGACCATATTCATCGCTTCGATTGCAGCACCCGAAGCACCTTTTCCTAAATTATCGTACCGCGCCGTAAGCAAAATGCGTTCTTCGTTGCCGAACACCGCTATTTGCATGGAATCTTTTCCGCCAAAAGCCACGGCAGACAACAAACCATCGGCATCGGCTTCGTCGGTATAACGAACAATGCTGCCGTTATATTTTTCGCGGTAGACTGCTTTTATTTTTTCAATGGTAACACCCTCTGCCAAATCCGAAGAGAAAAGCGGAACAGTAACTTCCATACCGCTGTAAAAGTTGGAAACAATCGGGCAAAAGATAGGTGTGGTTTCGAGAGAGCAAAGAGCTTTCATTTCGGGCAAATGTTTGTGTGTTTGTGACAAGCCATATTGCCGAGGTGCTGTCAGCAATGTGTCGGCACCTTCTTCGTACTGCGCAATCATTTTTTTGCCGCCACCGCTATATCCCGTTATGGAATGGCAAGTCAGCTTTGCTGTTTTGGGCAAATACCCGCTTTCGATAAGCGGATAAACCAAGGCTATAAACCCGCTGGCATGACAACCCGGTACGGCAATACGTTTGGAAGCACGCAAAGCGGCTTCATGTGCTTTGGATAATTCGGGAAAGCCATACGCCCACTGCGCGTTTGTGCGGTGGGCGGTAGAAGTATCAATAATAACCGTGTTGGGGTTTTCTGTCATCAAAACAGATTCTCTTGCCGCATCATCGGGCAAACACAAAAAAGCGATATCTGCCGTGTTGAGCATTTTCTTTCGACTTTCGGGATTTTTACGCTCTTCGTCGGAAAGAGTCAATAATTCAATATCTGCTCTGCCGGCTAAACGTTCATAAATGCGCAAACCCGTAGTACCGGCTTTGCCGTCGATAAATACTTTTTTCATTTTGCTGTAAACTCCGTAATATACTCGATTTGTTGTTCTACCGAAGCAAGACCTGTGCCGCCGGCAGAAATGCGGCTTTCTACACAAGTGTGTAAATTGATGGCCGCATACAAATCCTCTTCAAAAATTTCGTGAAATGTTTTGTATTCTTCTAACGAAAGGGATTCCAGCACCGTGCCGTGTTGGACACAGTGACCGACAATTTGACCGACTATTTTGTAGGCGGTACGGAACGGCAACCCTTTTTTGGTAAGATAATCTGCCAAATCGGTAGCATTGATAAAGCCTTTTTGTGCCGCCTGTAACATGTTTTCCGGTAACGCTTTCATGGTGCTTATCATAGGTGTAAAAACCGTTAAACATTTTTTGACGGTATCCACCGCGTCAAAAATGGCTTCTTTATCCTCTTGCATGTCTTTGTTATAGGCAAGAGGTAATCCTTTGAGCACCGTGAGCATGGCCATTAAATCGCCGTACACTCTGCCCGTTTTGCCGCGGACCAATTCCGCAATATCGGGGTTTTTCTTTTGCGGCATAATGCTCGAACCGGTGGTGTAAGAATCATCCAATTCCACAAATTTGAATTCCCAACTCGACCAAAGAATCACTTCTTCGGAAAAACGAGAAAGATGCATCATCACCGTGGCAAATGCCGACAGCAGTTCCACGCAAAAATCGCGATCGGATACACCATCAATGCTATTAAGCGTGATACCGTCAAACTGCAACGCTTTGGCAACCGACAAGCGGTCAGTGTTGTATGTGGTACCCGCCAGAGCACAACTGCCAAGCGGGGAAACATTCATACGTTTGACGGCATCCTTAATACGCGTGATATCACGCGTAAACATCATGGCATATGCAAGCAGGTGATGCGCAAACGTGATTGGTTGCGCGCGTTGCAAGTGGGTATATCCGGGCATGATGGTGGTTTTGTGCAAAACGGCTTGTTCGACAATGGCACTGAGCAAATCCTTGATTTGTTCCACAATTTCAGCCGCTTCGTCCCGCAAATACAAGCGGATATCCACCGCGACTTGGTCGTTACGGCTACGCGCGGTATGCAATTTTTTGCCCACGTCGCCAATGCGTTTGGTGAGTTCCGCTTCGACGAACATATGAATATCTTCTGCATTCTCATCAATCATCAAAGCGCCGCTTTGCAAATCACTGAGGATATTACCCAGTTCGGCAATAATACACTCGGCATCTGCCGTGCTGATAATACCTTGCCGCGCCAGCATACCGGCGTGCGCTATTGAGCCTTGAATGTCTTGCTTGTACATGCGGCTGTCAATATGTATGGATGAATTAAAATCATCCGCTTGTTTATCCAAGGCTTTGGAAAAGCGCCCTGCCCACATTTTATCCATAGGTGATAATTCCTTACTTCTTGTTATTTTTTGCGTTAACTTGCGCTTGTACCGAAATCGGCAAACCAAACAGGTTGATGAATCCGGCACTGTCTTTTTGGTCGTACACGTTGTCTTCGCCAAAGGTAGCAATCTCTTCGCTGTACAGCGACCAGTCGCTCCAAGCACCCGCTTTAATCATGTTTCCTTTGTAAAGTTTGATTCTGACTTTACCGGTAACGTGTTCTTGCGTTTTGGTGACAAAAGCGGAAAGCGCTTCACGAAGCGGTGTGTACCATTGACCGTTATACAGCAAATCGGCAAACGTGATAGCGAGTTCTTGTTTTTTGTGCATGGTCATTTTGTCCAAGCACAAGGTTTCCAGATAGTTATGAGCAAAATACAAAATATCGCCACCGGGAGTTTCGTATACGCCGCGGCATTTCATACCGACCAAACGATTTTCCACAATATCCAACAAGCCAATACCGTTGGCTCCGCCAAGTTCATTGAGTTTGAGAATGATTTCTTTGGCAGACATTTTGGTATCGTTGAGTGCTACCGGAACACCTTGCTCAAATTCCAAAGTAATATAGGTGGGAACATCGGGTGCTTGCATGGGAGAAACACCCATTTCCAAAAAGCCTTCTTTTTCATAAAGCGGTTCGTTGCCGGTATCTTCCAAATCCAAACCTTCGTGCGACAAGTGCCACAAGTTTTTATCCTTGGAATAGTTGGTTTCACGATTAATTTTGAGCGGAACGTTATGCGCTTCGGCGTATTCGATTTCTTCTTCTCTGGATTTGATATCCCATTCACGCCACGGAGCAATAATTTTCATGCCCGGTGCAAAAGCTTTGATAGCCAGTTCAAAACGGACTTGGTCGTTACCCTTACCCGTGCAACCATGGCAGATAGCATCGGCACCCTCCGCAAGTGCAATTTCTGCCAAACGTTTGCCGATGATGGGACGAGCAAGCGACGTGCCGAGCAAATATTCCTCATACTTGGCACCGGCTTGCATGGTGGGGATAATCATATCGTTGACAAATTCATCGGTTAAATCTTCCACATACAGTTTGGAAGCGCCGGTTTTGATCGCCTTTTCTTCCAAGCCTTCCAACTCATCGGCTTGACCGACATTACCCGACACGGCAATGATTTCGGGATTGCCGTAATTTTCTTTAAGCCACGGAATGATGATGGAAGTATCCAAACCTCCGGAATACGCTAACACTACTTTTTTGACTTGTTGTTTGCTCATTTGAATTGCCTCCTATAGTTTCTCGCTTTGGCGAGTTTCATTTTTCATGTTTGTCATTATAACACGGAGTATAGGTTTATGCAATAGCTTTTGAAAAAATATTCAATGTCGTTTTGCCGAATTTACGGTGTTTCATTTATAATTATTTGTGTAAAGCCAACAATTCTACACTTTTTTCGAGATTTTTTTCATCTTTTTGCAGTGACAATTTGCATAAATATTCATTTATATTCATAATTATCGCATAAAAACTGCCGCCGATGGTATCGGCGGCAGCAGTTTAGCGTTTTACATATAACAGCGGGTCAACCAACTCGCCGTTTTTAATCACTTCAAAATGCAAGTGCGGTCCCGTGGAATAACCGGTGTTCCCCACCTTGGCAATATACTGCCCTTGTGCCACGCGGTCGCCCGCTTTAACATACAGTTTACTGCAATGGGCATACCGTGTTTTAAAACCGTTGCCGTGGTCTATCAGCACAAACAAACCATAACTTGAATGGGAGCCGGCTTCTTCTACCACACCACCATCAGAGGCGATAATCGGTTTTTTGTCGGTACTGCCGTTGGAGATATCAATGGCTCCGTGAAATTTGCCCCACCGCGAAGCAAAATAGGACGAAATTTGTTTGGTGTACGGCAACGGCCATATGAATGTACCGGTAGCTTTACCATCGCCTAATTCGGTATCACCATTGTATTTTTGAGCACCCACCAATTCCACTTGATGTACCGGTGCTTTGATATATTCGGTACCGACAACCACACGGTACTGCTCTTTCCCGTTTACTGAAATGACTTGCGCGTGCACCCGTTGTCTGCCGCTTTTCCCTTGCACCTTCACTACGCGGTAGCCAAGCGGTAAGGTTTCGGTTTCTTGGATGATAGTTTTGTATGGTGCTTTTTCAACATAAGTAATCGTACGAATGGTTTTTACCGTCAAGGTAGAAGTGTAGGAACGCATGACCTCAGCAGTAACAAAAGCGGAGGATGGATACAAACCGCTGACCACCGATACTTTGGGTAAAAAGTCGGCGGTTACGCCTTCTTCTGCGGGATAACTTTCCAATCGTTCAGCTAACAATTTGTTAACGGTATCCGCCAAAGGTAAAGCACCGCGGAAAACACCATCCACATACAAACCCGCACCGTGCTGCACACGGTCGCCCATGGATTCCAAAATACGGTTGCTGACTTCCTGTTCTTCAATCAGCGAAGTATTTCCCACAAGAGATACCGTAAGTTGCGGGGATTGTTCAATTTCGAAAGAATCATCTGCATTAATCACGGTATCCCGCACCAACGCGACGGCATCGGTATAGGTGTTTTCGTTGGCAATATAGCCGATTTCATTCCCCTCGTATTCCAATGCCAACGCATATTCTGCGGTGTTCCAAAAATGAACGTTACTGATAAGCAACAAAAGCGCCAATGCCGGTGCGGCAATATTGAACAGTGTACGGAATAATTTTCGGTACCGTTTTACCGCCACAATCGGCAAACGCATCAACTGAAACAAGCGTTGACGAAGGATTGATAATTTACCCGCTTCCTTCGCCAAGCGAATTTCCTGCCAAAGATGGCGAAGTTCTTTGACTCCTTCACGTAAATAGCGCAACAGCACAACATCCGCTGCATGGCAAAATCCTCGCCAAAGCGGTGTCCACAACATACGGGTAAACCGTTTCGCCGTTTTGAGACATCGCACGGAACGAACACCGACAATGTAGGCAAAACGATAGGCAATATCCCACCTTTTTCCCAAATCTTGTTTTACTTTTTGCCAATCGATAGGTCGCACGATGTCTCACCTCACTTTTGCAAATTTCAAGTCATTATAACAGAAAACTGCCAAAATTGCAAGTCGTGGTAGTTTTTACCGGTTTTGAAACGATAATCCATGTTGCTCCAAGCAGTGTTGCATATCGTTTGGAAGCGGTGCATCGAGGACTATATTTTCACCCGTCAGCGGATGACAAAACCTCATAATTTCACAGTGTAGGGCATGGCGCGGCATCACCATAGTATCGGTTCCGTACATGGTATCCCCCGCCAACGGAAAACCCAACCAAGACATATGTACTCGAATTTGGTGTGTCCTGCCGGTCTCTAAGCGCAGTCGTACCAAGGTGACTTCGCCGTCACTTGCTAATGCTTCATAATGAGTTAGACTTTCCTTGCCGCCTTGCCCCACTTCGCGAGTGATACAACATCCTTCTTTAACACGTATCGGCTGGTTGATGGTGCCGCTGCCTGTCAAGCGCCCCAACACAATGGCAAGATACGTTTTTTCCACTTTACCCACCATAGCATACGCTAAATGCGAGTTTTTGGCTATTAACAACAAACCGCTGGTGTTACGATCCAATCGGTTGGTGGGGCGAAACGAGCAGGTCTCCCCTTTTCGTTCATAGTAACCCACCACGGCGTTTGCCAAGGTCGGTTCGGGTTTTCCCGCCGACGGATGTACCGCCAAATACGGCGGCTTGTTCACAACCAACAACGAATCGTCCTCGTACACCACCGAAAGCGGTAAATCGGCGCCTTCAATGCGTACTTCGTCTTCCGGCAACGACAAACAAACGACGTCACCCTCGGCAACACGGTCGATAGTACGGCGAAGTTCGCCAGCGACGGTAATACCATTTTCGGTATGCTTTAAGCGTACGACCATGCGCCACGAAAGACCGCATCCTTGCCGCAAAAAGGTTTGTATTGTCTCGCCGTCATAGGTTGACGGCACGGTAAATGCAAGTTGTTTCATAGGCCACCTCTGCGCTTATTATAAAGTTTTATAAAGAAAATTGCAAGTTTGCAAAGGAAAGACTTGTTTTTTTACCGAAATCTGCTAAAATAAAATACGTATACCAAAAAGGAGGCATTTCCATGGAAAAGGAAAAGTTTTATATTACCACTGCCATTGCCTATACTTCGCGCAAGCCGCATATCGGCAATGCTTATGATATTGTGTTAGCCGACACGATTGCTCGGTACAAACGAATGCAGGGATACGACGTGCATTTTTTGACAGGGTCCGATGAACACGGTCAAAAAATTCAGCAATACGCCGAAGAACAAGGCATTTCTCCCAAAGAATACGTTGACGGCATTGCCGCGCAAATCAAAGACGTGTGGGATACACTGAACACTTCGTATGACCGCTTTATCCGCACTACCGACGCCGACCACGAAGCCTCCGTACAAGCTATTTTTAAAAAATTGTACGAGCAAGGCGATATTTACAAAGGCGAATATGAGGGTAAATATTGTGTGCCGTGCGAATCGTTCTTTACCGCCTCGCAGATTGTTGACGGCAAATGTCCCGATTGCGGTCGCCCCGTAGTAGACGCTAAGGAAGAAGCGTATTTCTTACGCCTTTCCAAATATCAAGACCGTTTGATGCAGTATTACGAGGAAAATCCCGCGTTTTTCCAACCGGAATCCCGTCGCAACGAAATGATTAACAACTTCTTAAAACCGGGACTTTCGGATTTGTGTGTATCGCGCACTTCGTTCACATGGGGTATCCCCGTGGAATTTGACCCAAAACACGTTACTTACGTATGGTTGGATGCGTTGTCCAACTACATCACCGGTTTGGGATATCATCCCGACGGCAGCAGTGATTTATACAAACATTACTGGCCGGCAGATTTGCACGTGATTGGCAAAGACATTGTGCGTTTCCACACCATTTATTGGCCGATTATTCTGATGGCGCTCGGTGAGCCGTTACCCAAACAAGTATTGGGGCATCCGTGGTTGCTTTCGGGCGAAGATAAGATGAGCAAATCCAAAGGAAACGTGCTGTATGCTGATGATTTAGCCAAAAAGTTCAGTACGGATGCGGTGCGGTATTATCTGCTTTCGGAAATTCCGTTTGCACAAGACGGCACGATTACGTATGAAAGTTTCTTAAACCTTTACAACGCTGACCTTGCCAACACGCTTGGTAACTTGGTCAATCGCAGTATCGCCATGACCAACAAATATTTTGGCGGTACGGTGCGTAAAACAGCCACCATCGGCAGTGAATTTGATGCTGATTTACTGAAAACTGCCGAGGAGACCATCACCCACTTTGGAGAACTGATGGATGCTTATCGCAACGCCGATGCCGCTCACACGGTAATGGCACTTGCCAAGCGGTGCAACAAATACATTGACGAAACCACGCCATGGGTTCTCGCAAAAAATGAAGAAAACTTACCGCAGTTGGAAACGGTTTTATACAACTTGCTTGAATGTATTCGCGTGTTGGCAACGTGCTTGGCACCTTTCTTGCCCGAAACGGCACAAAAGATTTTTGCACAATTACAAGTGGCGCAACCCGATAACGCGTTGTGTGATTTGGCGTTTGGCACCGTCGCTTCCTACACCGTGGGCACACCCGAACCGTTGTTTGCCCGCGTTGACGTGGAAAAGGTGTTGGCAGAGTTACAAGCTGAAAGTGCAGACGAGGAAGAACCCGAAGAAGAAAAAGCAGTAGCTTTCCTTTCGGAAATCGGTATTGACGACTTTGCCAAAGTGGATCTGCGCGTTGCCCAAGTGGTGGACTGCGAACCTGTGAAAAAGTCGAAAAAACTGTTGCGTCTTACCTTAAACGACGGCAGCGGTACGCCCCGTGTGGTCGCTTCGGGTATTTCACAATGGTACAAACCCGAAGAGTTGAAAGGCCGCAACGTGGTTGTGGTTGCCAACTTGAAACCCGCCGTATTGTGCGGTGTGGAAAGCCGCGGCATGATTTTGGCAGCCGACGACGGCGATGCCGCCAAAGTTATCTTTGTGGACGGCATGAAACCCGGCAGTCAAATTCATTGAGTGTGATGCGCTATGCCGATTTTTGATACTCACGCTCATTATTTGGACGAATCGTTTGACCACGACCGCGACACCTTACTGGCTGAGTTATTCCAAGACGGAGTGTGCGGTATTGTAGAAGGTTCCACCTCTGCCGACAGCGCCGCCAAGGCGGTGGAACTTGCGCACCGTTACCCGCAGTTCTTTGCCACGGTGGGTATCCACCCCGAAGAAGCCGAGCGCGCCGTCGACAAAGATTTGGAAACACTGCGCCGTCTTGCCGCTGACGAAAAAGTGGTGGCAGTGGGCGAAATCGGTTTGGATTACCACTATGAAGATGCTTGTCCGCGCGAAAAACAAAAAAAGTGGTTTTGCCATCAATTGGAGTTGGCAAAAGAATGCGGATTGCCTGTGGTTATCCACGACCGTGAGGCGCACGAAGACACGTTATCGTATCTCAAACACTATCAGCCGCGCGGTGTGGTACACTGCTTTTCCGGCAGTGTGGAAATGGCAAACGAGATTGTCAAATTGGGAATGTATATCGGTATTGGCGGTGTAGTGACATTTAAAAACGCACGCAAACTCACCGAAGTTGCCAAAGCCATTCCCGCTGACCGTTTGTTATTGGAAACCGATGCCCCTTACCTTTCGCCCGAACCGTACCGCGGGAAACGGTGCGATTCTTCAAAAATTATTTACACTGCCGCCGCCATTGCCGCTTTGCGCGGCGTGAACACCGAAACGGTACTGCAATGGGGCGAACAAAACGCGCGTGCGCTTTATAAACTGTAAACTTTTATTCCCTGCTTCTCGGCAGGGAATATTTTTTTGCAAAAGGTATTGACAAGTAGAATTTGGCATGGTATATTCTAGGTGTACTACGGTGAATAGTACACCTAATTCACCAAACCAAAAGGAAGGAGGCTCCCTATGTTTCATATTGACCCGCTGTCGCGAAAGCCGGTATATGAACAGTTGATTGAGCAGTTGGAAAAGTTTGTGCTGACTGATTTACTCCCCGCAGAAACACAATTGCCGTCGGTACGCAGTTTGTCACTCGAACTATCCATTAACCCCAACACGATTCAAAAAGCGTATTCCGAATTGGACGTGCGCGGTATTATTTATTCCGTGCCGGGGATTGGTTGTTTTGTTGCCAAAAATGCCAAAGAACTGTTACTGGAACATAGCCGCCGCAAATTAACTCAGTTGCATGCACTGGTAAGCGAATTAGCCCTTGCGGCTGTTCCGCCCGAAGAAGTGATAGAGTGTGTGCGCAATGCTTACAAAGAAAGAGGTGTCAGTTTATGATTCAAACACATGGTCTTACCAAACGATTTGACGATTTTGTAGCCTTAGACAACATTTCCTGTACCATACCGCAAGGGTGCATTTATGGTATGGTTGGCTCCAACGGTGCGGGAAAATCCACGTTTTTGCGCGTGCTTTCGGGCATTTACCGCGCTGACAGCGGCAGTGTTACCTTTGATGACGAGCCGATTTACGAAAACCCGCAAAAAAAGTCAGAAATTGCTTTTGTTCCCGATGGGTTATTCTTCCTTGGCGGCGCTAACATGAACCGCATGGCAAAACTCTACGCTGCAATTCATCCCGATTTTGACAATGCCCGCTTTGAGCAGTTGACCAAGCTTTTCGGGCTTAACCCGCAAAAGGGCTTGAACACCTTTTCCAAGGGTATGAAACGGCAAGCCGCCACCATTTTGGCGCTTTCGGCGCATCCGCAATACATCTTTTTTGACGAAACGTTTGATGGGTTGGACCCTGTTATGCGCCATACCGTAAAAAACTTGATTTGCGAAGAAGTGCTGGAACGCAACGCTACCGCCATTATCACCTCCCATTCCCTGCGGGAACTGGAAGACACGTGCGACCAACTTGCCTTATTGCATAAAGGCGGTTTGGTGTTGGAAAGCGATATTCAGAACTTGAAAACCTCGCTATTCAAAGTGCAGATTGCTTTTTCGCATGAGTTTAGCGAAGCGGATTTCGGTATGTTGGAAATCCTCAACTTTGTCAAACGCGGTTCGGTTGCCAATTTGATTGTGCGCGGCAACCGTGACGAAACGGTGGCAAAGCTTTCGGAACTTTCGCCGATTTTGCTTGACGTGCTGCCGTTGTCGTTAGAAGAAGTGTTTACGTATGAAATGGAAGCGCTTGGCTATACTGCCGGCGGTATATTGGAGGTGTAAGAGATGAAAAAATCGTTTTTCAGTGCCCGTTTATACGTTGACGGTTTACGGCAACTGCGCCTCATTGGGATTTTGAGCATGATTGCCATCAATTTGCTTGGTATATTGCAACCGATTTTGCGGTGGCTGGACGGCGTAAACTACTATACCGTTCAACCGGTCAACTTTTTGGAGATGAATCCGCTGATTGTGTTGGTGTTTTGCGGTGTGGCACCGTTGATGACGTTATCGCTTTTCTCGTTTTTGAACAAGCGGGATGCTTCGGACTTGTATCACGCTATTCCCGCAACGCGGCCTTGTTTGTTCGTCAGTTTTTTTGCCGCGATTGCCACGTGGTTGGTAATCGTTACCGCTGCTTCTGTTTTACTCACCACCGCGGCACACGCCCTCTTCCCCATGCTATACAGCATTAACTATGCCAACGTGTTGCTGACGGCTTTTAACGTTTTTGCCGGTGGGTTGTCGATTGCCGCGGCCGTTGCCATTGCCATGTCGGTGACCGGTACGGTATTTGCCAACGTTTTGGTTTCTTTGTTGATTATCTTTTTGCCGCGATTGGTACTGCACCTTGTAACCAACGCAGTTGCCGAAGGTTTTCCGTTAACAAAAGATTTAACGATTTCGCCGTTGTTGGATTTTAAGTTTAACGTTCCGGTGGGAATGGTGTTCCAAGTATTTGTCGGCGGCAATTTCGAATCGCTTTCCACGTTTTCTTGCGGGATTTACACCTTGGTGTTGGCAGTGATATACTTTTTCCTGGCATTGTTCTTGTTCACCCGCCGTGCCAGTGAAAGTGCCGACAAAGCAGCCCCCAACCGTTATTGGCACGGATTATACCGCTTGTTGGTCGGTGCTGTGCTCTCGTCGGTTGCCACCATTGGTTTGTGTTCTACCTTTATGGAGGAATACTCTTCTTATTCTTGGGAATTTTTCTTCGTGATGTACCTCGTTTCCGTGTTGCTGATGCCGGTGTTTGATATTATCACCACCCGCCGCGTTAAAGGATTGTTCCGCCGCAGTTTGACAAGCGTTTTGCTTTTGGTAGTTGTCAACGTAGGGTTATTCGGTATCACTTATGGAACGTATCACGCGGTTTCCTCTTATCTTCCCCAAACGGAAGAAATCACCTCGGTGCGGTTGTTGGGGGCGGGCGAACCTGTTTCGATTAATGACACCCCCGATTATTTTGATTCCAAACTTGCCAAAGTGGAACTGACCGACCAAAAAGTGCGCGAATTAGTGGCATCCCGTTTGCAGTATTCGGCGGAATTGGTAAAAAATTCCCATTCTAAATTTTGGGATGCACAACGTGAAATGGACTATATCCCCGTTGCGATTAAACAAAACGGCATTACCCGCAAGCGACGCATTTTGATCACCAAAGACGAGGGACACATTTTATCCGCCGCACTTTCCGAAGTGGAAGGACTTGAAAAAATTTATACCACACTCCCCCCTGCTTCAAATTTAGGTTTCATTTATTTTTCCTCCGAACAAGGTTTCCATCTTAACGATACCAAACAAAAAAACGAGTTTTACCAAACGTTGTGTAACGAAGTAGCACAAATCGGGTTTGAAAAATGGTATGCGTTGTTACACGGGGACAAACTTGTTCAAGTCAGTGGAAAATACGAAGCTGTCCCTGTTGACGGCGTTTGTACCTTTCTTGCCCAAGCGTATGAGGGAAGTCGTTGGTATCAACTTGCTTTCACACTTTCTCCCGAAGTACTACCGGTGACGTGTGCCAAATATATCGAGTTGCACACTGAAATGCGGCAGCATACTAATGATTTCAACAAACCCTTAGCCTTTTTATCGGGTGAAAAAGAGGCAAAGAAAATGGATTACCTTTCCGCTTCCTACTTTGGGTTAGATGAAGAATACGGCAATTATTCGTTGAGTTTATACGACAGTGAGTTACAACTTTATACTGACCAAATCAAGGAATGGGCAAAAGGTATGCCGAAAGAAGAAGTGACCGATGCCACAAAACCGTTCATTTATTTGTGCGTGTCTGTCGCAGAGAAGAAAACCTCAGATGCTACCGGTTACACGTATACCGATTATGTGACTTATGATGCGTATTATCCTTGTGAACAGCCGCCTACATGGTTTATCCAACATCTTGAAAGTCTTGATGAAAAAGAAAAATAATTGCATGACGACAGCACCGAAATTCGGTGCTGTCGTTTTACGTCGCGCGGCTGTACTTGCTTTTTTTGAAAAAAGTTTGTATAATGGGGTTTATCAAAACAATAAGGAGTGTTCCTATGACAGTTTGGGAAAATTACCAACGTTGGCTGGAAAATGCCACCGAAGACACTGATATTGCCGCGGAATTAACCGCTATTGCAGGCAACGATAATGAGATTTACGAACGGTTTTACCGTGAGTTGGAATTTGGCACAGCAGGTTTGCGCGGTGTCATCGGCGCGGGTGAAAACCGCATGAACATTTACACCGTGCGCAAAGCTACGCAAGGATTGGCAAATTACCTGAACGCGCGATACCCTGCACCGTGCGTGGTGATTTGCTACGATTCACGTATTAAATCGGACGTGTTTGCCAAAGAGGCCGCGCGCGTTTTGGCGGGTAATGGTATTGACGTTCGGTTGTTTGCCGAATTAGCACCCGTACCGGTGTTATCCTTTGCGGTTAAACATTTAGCATGTCAAGCGGGAATTATGGTGACGGCAAGTCACAATCCCGCAATTTACAACGGGTACAAGTGCTACGGTCCCGATGGTTTCCAAATGACCGACGACGATGCCGCTGCGGTAACGGAATGTATCCGCACTTTGGATATGTTTACCGATATCCGTTTGGCGGATTTTGAGACGGCGATTGCGGACGGGCGTATCACCATGGTGGGTGACGACGTGATGGAAACGTATTTAAGTTGTGTGACCGCGCAACAAATCAATGCCGGTGTCTGCCGCCAAAGTGATATTCACGTGATTTACACGCCTCTTAACGGTGCAGGTAACAAGCCGGTACGCGCCGCATTGGAGCGCATTGGATTATCCAACGTTACCGTTGTACCTGAGCAAGAATTGCCCGATGGCAACTTCCCCACTGCGCCGTTCCCCAACCCCGAACTGCGCGAAACGTTCAACCTGGCACTGGATATAGCAAAGGAAAATAAACCCGCTTTATTATTGGCCACCGACCCCGACTGCGACCGTGTGGGAATTGCGGTGCTTCATAACGGTGAATACACGTTGCTTACCGGTAATGAAACGGGATGTTTGCTACTGAACTACATTCTCTCTTGCCGTGCTGAACAAGGTACGTTGCCCGAAAATCCGGTGGTGATTAAAACGATTGTCACTTCCAATCTTGCCGAGCGTATTGCCGAAAAATACGGTTGTGAACTGCGCAACGTGTTGACCGGTTTTAAGTACATCGGTGAACAGATTGTGGATTTGGAAAAAGAAGATGCTCCCGAACGCTTTGTGTTTGGGTTTGAGGAAAGTTACGGTTGTTTGGTGGGCACCCATGCGCGAGATAAAGATGCGGTGGTTGCCTCGATGCTCATTTGTGAAATGGCAGCGTATTATGCGGCGCAAGGGTTAACCCTTTGTGACGTGTTAGATGCTTTGTACAAAGAATTTGGTGTATACCGTCACCGTTTGGTAAACGTACAATTCGAGGGTGCCAAAGGGATGGAAGCCATGGATGCGTTGATGACGTGTCTGCGCACCGCACCGCCCGCTGAATTAGCAGGACTGAAAGTGGTAGCAGTTGCCGATTACCTGTTATCGGAACGTAAAACAGATAACGGTGAACGTGAAATTCTGCAGTTGCCGAAATCCAACGTGTTGACGTTTGAATTGGAACAACATGCCGAAGTCATTATTCGACCGTCAGGTACAGAACCGAAGGTGAAAGGCTACGTTACCGCCACAGGCAACACCGTAGATGAAGCCGATGCCCTAATACAAAAACTGTTGACAGTGACAGAACAACTGATAAAAGAGGGCCCGAAAAAGAAAAGAGTTTGCAAGAAAAGGACGTAACAATTAATTGATGGATATTTATTTTTGGATTGCCCAAGCGGTAGCACTGATTACTTGCGCGGTTTCGTGCGCAAGTTATTTGGCAAAAAAGCGGTCTTCGTTTTTGGCTTGGCAATTACTGAATAACGTGCTGTACGGCGCCCAATACGCGTTATTGGGCGCTTTTTCCGGTGTGGCAAGCAACGCGGTTTCGGTTGTGAAGTACGTTGTTTTTTGGCAAAACGAAAAGAAAAAGCGAGAAAACAAGAAAAGTACTTTGTTGATTTTTTTGGGTCTTAGTTTAGGAATCGGGTTGTTTTTCTTAAACGGATGGCACACGGTGGTACCGCTTATCACTTCGTTATTGTTCACTTTTGCCGCATGGCAAAAGAATGAGCGGTTGTTGCGTGTTATCGGTATTATTTGCTGTTCGCTGTGGATTTGGTACAATTTATCGGTACGCGCTTACGTTTCCGCCGCATACTCGTTGACAGAACTGCTTTGCGCGTTGGTAACACTGATAAAGCGAAAATAGTGCTTGTATTTTTGTCAGGATTTGTTATAATAATTAGTTGTAATGTTTTTAGCAGAAAAGGGCGATAAAAATGAAACGTAAAGAAATTGCATCGTTGTTTGCCGATGCCGAACAATTAACCGAACAAGAACTCACCGTTTGCGGTTGGGTGCGCACATTGCGTCAATCCAAATCGCTCGCGTTTGTTGAACTCAATGACGGCAGTTGCCTGAAAAACTTGCAAATCATTGTCGAAGAGTCCAAAGTAGCGAATTTTGAAGAGGTTTGCAAGCAAAACGTCGGCGCAGCATTGTGCATTTGCGGAAAATTGGTGTTGACTCCCGAAGCCAAACAACCCTGCGAGTTGCATGCCGCCACCATCACCCTGGAAGGCCCGTCCACTGCGGATTATCCGTTGCAGAAAAAACGCCATTCTATGGAATTTTTGCGTACCATTGCACATTTACGCCCGCGTACCAATACATTTAGTGCGGTGTTTCGTGTGCGTTCGGTAGCCGCTTACGCCATTCACCGCTTTTTCCAAGAACGCGGCTTTGTGTATGCTCACACGCCGCTTATTACTTCCAGCGACTGCGAAGGCGCGGGTGAAATGTTCCACGTAACGTCACTTGATATGAACAATCCGCCGCTGACGGAAGATGGTAAAGTGGATTATACCAAAGACTTTTTCGGTAAGCACACTTCGCTCACGGTTTCGGGTCAATTAGCGGGCGAGTGTATGGCCATGGCATTTGGTAAAATTTATACTTTTGGTCCGACATTCCGCGCTGAGCGTTCTTACACCGCTCGTCACGCCGCTGAATTTTGGATGATTGAGCCCGAATTTGCGTTTGCCGATTTGAATGATAACATGGACTTAGCTCAAGATATGATCACTTACGTTGTTGCCTATTTGTTGGAGCATTGCCCCGATGAAATGAAGTTCTTTAACGATTTTTACGACAAAGGCTTGCTTGAACGTTTGAACGCGTTAGTAACTTCCGATTTTACACATATCACGTATACCAAAGCCATTGAAATTTTGGAACAACACAAAGACGAGTTTGAATATCCGGTGTTCTGGGGTTGCGATTTACAAACCGAGCACGAACGCTATTTGACCGAACAAGTTTACAAAATGCCGGTGTTTGTCACCGATTATCCCAAAGAGATCAAAGCGTTTTATATGCGCCTGAACGACGACGGAAAAACCGTGGCGGCAATGGATTTGTTGGTGCCCGGTGTGGGTGAAATCATCGGCGGCAGCCAGCGTGAAGAACGGTTAGAATTGTTGGAAGCCCGCATGGACGAACTCGGCTTAAACCGCGAAGATTATTGGTGGTACTTGGATTTGCGTCGTTACGGCGGCGCGGTTCACTCCGGTTTCGGGTTAGGATTTGAACGACTGATTTTGTATGTTACCGGTATGGCAAACATTCGCGACGTTCTCCCCTTCCCCCGCACCACCGGTTCGGCTGATTTTTAAATACAGCAAAGTCCCTTGTCCGTTTTGCGGGCAAGGGACTTTATTTTTTGCTAAAATTAATTTTTGCAAGTTTTTCATTTTGGACTTGCAAAACGGATGAAGTTGTAGTAGACTGTATCGTAGGCTGGCGAGCAAAACCGCAAAGGGTTCGACTCTCGAAAGCCTAAGCAGAGAAGGAGTGGTTATCGTGCCCGCTTTACAGGCGATGACAAAACAAGAATTAGCACAGCGTATTGCCGTGTTACAAAAAGAATATGAAGCGTACAAAGCAAAGAATCTTTCGCTGGATATGTCCCGCGGAAAGCCCGGTGCCGACCAACTGGACCTTACCGTTGGTTTGCTTGATTGTGTCAATGCTCGCGATGGCTTTTGCACCGAGGCGGGGTTTGACACCCGCAACTACGGGTTGGTGGACGGTATTCCCGAAGCGAAGGCTTTGTTTGCCGATTTGTTGGAAATTCCTGCTGACAATATAATCGTTTGCGGGAATTCCAGTTTGAATTTGATGTTCGATTATATTGCACAAGCTTTCGCCACGGGGTTATGCGGTAACACACCGTGGTGCAAGTTGCCGGAAGTGAAATTCTTGTGTCCCGTACCGGGTTATGACCGTCATTTTTCCATTACGGAACATTTTGGCATTACCATGATTTCGGTACCCATGACAGAGGCAGGACCCAATATGGACATGGTGGAAGAACTGGTAAAAGACCCTGCCGTTAAAGGTATGTGGTGCGTGCCGATGTATTCCAACCCGCAGGGGATTACCTATTCCGACGAAACGGTGCGCCGTTTGGCACGTTTGACACCCGCGGCACCCGATTTTCGTATTATGTGGGATAATGCCTATTGTATTCATCACCTGACCGACACGCCTGATACGTTGTTGAATATTTTTGAAGAAACACATGCCTTAGGACACGAAGATATGGTGGTTTGCTTTGCCTCGACTTCCAAAGTGACATTCCCCGGTGCCGGTGTTGCCGTGGTAGGCGCGAGCAATGCCAATATTAAGGATATTAAACGCCGTTTATCCATGCAAACCATTGGTCACGACAAAGTGAACATGTTGCGCCATACCCGCTTTTTCGGCAATGCCGAGGGTGTGCTGAACCACATGAAATTGCATGCCGCGGTTTTGCGTCCGAAATTTGATACCGTGCTTTCCACATTGGAAAGGCGTTTAGGTGATACCGATGTTGCCACGTGGCACCGTCCCAACGGCGGATATTTTATCAGCGTGGAATTGCCGGATGGTTGCGCCAAAGAAACGGTACGATTGCTCAAAGAGGTCGGTGTGGTTATCACCCCCGCAGGTGCTACTTACCCTTACGGCAACGATCCCAAAGATTCTGTGCTTCGTATTGCGCCGTCTTATCCCCCGCTTTCGGAACTGAGCCTTGCAATGGAACTGTTTTGCATTTGCGCTGAACTGGCTTATGCCCAAAAATTATACAATGCTTAAAACGCCGCCATCGCGGCGTTTTTCTTTTGCAGAAGTGATTGACTTTTTTTACAAAATAACCTATAATAGACAGTATATGAGTTAACAATGGAGGATTGACCGATGAAGCGAACACCAAAACCTGTATTTTTCATTGTGTCCTTGCTTATCGTCGCGTTGACGTATTGTTCGTTTTTTGGCGTACATAAAACGTATGGCGACCGCTTGGATACGGTAATCCGCGGTGCGAACGAAATTCGTACCGGCATTGATATCAGCGGTGGTATTGAAGTTACTTTTGCCCCGACTGATAAAAATATCAATGCGACCGATGAACAAATTGAAGCAATGAAGCAAGTTATCATCCGTCGTATGATTGCCAACAACATCACTGACCACGAAGCGTACAGCGATACGGATAACGACCAAGTTATCATCCGTTTCCCGTGGAAGCGCAACGAAACAAAGTTTGATGCCGCTGCTGCGATTGAGGAACTGGGCAAAACCGCTTTGTTGGAATTTTATCTGGACCAATCGGAATCCAGCGGTGCGTTACCGACTACCAAGCCCGGCAAAGAAGACTTTGTGTTAAACGGCAGTGCGGTGGATTCCGCCACCGCCGGTTGGGATGAAAACGGTACTTCGCCGGTGGTATCGCTCAAATTAGACAACTCCGGTAAAACCGCTTTTTCCACCGCTACTAAAAAACAAAAAGATTCGAACGGGGCCAGCGGTAGCACGTATACCATTTCGATTTGGTTGGACAACGAATGTATTTCCAATCCTTCGGTGAACGCTCACATTTCCAACGGTGAGGCTGTGATTTCCGGTGGGTTTGCTACCTATGCAGAGGCCGCTGACTTGGCCAATCTTATCAACTCCGGTGCTCTGCCGTTCAGCATTGAGGCAAAAAACACCAACACCATTACGGCAACGTTAGGTGAACGTTCACTTAGCATTATGGTGCTTTCCGGTATTATTGCGTTTGCAATTATCGCCGTTTTCATGATTTTGTATTACCGCTTATCCGGCGTGGTTGCCGTGATTGCTTTGTTGGGTCAAATTGCCGGCTCAATTGCCGTCGTTTCCGGTTTCTTCCCGTTCCTTGACAGCTTCACACTGACATTACCCGGTATTGCCGGTATCATTCTTTCCATTGGTATGGGTGTGGATGCTAACATTATCACCTCGGAACGCATCAAAGAGCAAATTCGTCGCGGTCGTACCATTGACAGTGCTATCAGCAACGGTTGCAGCGAATCGTTTTCGGCCATCTTCGACGGTAACATCACCGTTATTATTGTTGCTATTGTGTTGATGGGTGTGTTCGGACCTGCCGACAGTTTCTTTGCCAAACTCTTAAAACCGCTGCTCTTCATGTTCCCTGTTTCTGCCAGCGGCGCCGTTTATTCGTTTGGTTACACGTTGCTTGCCGGTATTATCTTTAACTTCATTATGGGTGTGACTTGCTCGCGGTTGATGCTCAAATCGGTTTCCCGCTTCAAGTTCCTCCGTAAACCTTGGTTGTTGGGAGGTACAAAAGCATGAGAAACTTTGATTTTATTAAACACCGCAAATTGTTCGCCTGCATTTCGGCTGCCGTAATACTCGTCGGTTTGTTGTGCAACATCTTTATGGGCGTGGAACTCGATATCAACTTCAAGGGTGGTACGCTTCTGAAATACAGTTACGAAGGTGCCTTGGTTGACACGGAAGTTTCGGATTTTGTTAAAACGAAGTTGCCTGACGCCACTGTTGAATTGGTGGAAAACGGTGAAAGCGGGCTGAACACCATCACCATCACCATGACCACCGATTTGGATTCCAAAACGCAAACGAACTTTAAATCCGTGTTGGCAAAGGAATATCCCAACAATTCTATTGAAGAAATTTCCACCAACTCGTTGCAGCCGTCCAGCGGCCGTATGTTCTTTATCAAATGTTTGTATGCCATTGCCTTGGCATCTGTTTTCCTGATGATTTACGTTGGTTTGCGGTTCCGCAAGATTGGCGGCTTATCCGCCGGCGTGATGGCTTTGCTCGCTTTATTGCATGATATTCTCATTGCTTACTTTGTGTTTGTCATTTTCCGTATTCCGCTCAACGACAACTTTGTGGCAGTGGTACTGACCATTTTGGGGTATTCGCTCAACGGTACCATTGTTGTTTATGACCGTATTCGCGAAAATCGCACGATTATGGATAAACAAGCAAGCATTGAAGAAGTGGTTAACGTTAGTTTGAATCAATCCTTCACTCGTTCTTTGAACACCAGTATTTGCACCTTTATTGCTATCGGTACGGTTGCTGTGATTGCTTTAATTAACTCGCTGAGTTCTATCATCAGCTTTGCCTTACCGATGACGGTTGGTGTGGTTGCCGGTTTCTTCTCTTCTACCTTCCTTTGCTCTCCGCTTTGGGTGTTGTGGGTAAAACACACTGAACGCCGCAAAGCATTACAAGTGAAGAAAGCAAAAGCCGCCCCGAAAGCAAAAGCAAAAAAGAAAAACAAAAAATAAAACAAGTAAGCCCCCCGAAACATCGGGGGGCTTACTTAAAGGGAAGTTTCGTATGATAAAATACGTGTTTTTGGATTTGGACGATACGTTGTTGGATTTTGTAAAATCCGAGCGCCGCGCCATTCGCGCCACTTTGGCTAAATTAGGGATTAGACCGACCAAAGCAGTGGTCGAACGATATCACCATATCAATGCCGCACAATGGAAACTGTTGGAACGCGGAGAAATCACGCGTGAACAAGTGTTGCACCGTCGTTTTGCGCTGTTGTTTGCCGAATACGGGATCGCGTGCGACCCGGATACAGCACAGCGAATTTACGAAAAAGAGCTGGGGACGGGGCACTATTTTATAGCAGGGGCAAAACGTTTGTTAAAACGGCTATCCAAAGACTATCAGTTGTACCTGGTTACCAATGGTTTGGCTACTGTCCAAACCAGTCGATTGGAAAGTGCTAAAATTGCACCGTTTTTTCAAAAGATTTTTATTTCACAAAAAATAGGATACAACAAACCGCAACCGCAATATTTTGAGCATTGTTTTGCCGCTGTTGACGGCTTTGAAAAAGAACATGCCATCATTATCGGAGACAGCCTTTCTTCGGATATGCGGGGCGGTAATGCTGTGGGAATTCGCACGTGCTGGTTTAATCCGCACCGCCAAGTGACTTCCACCGATGTATCGATTGATTACGAAATACAGCGGTTATCGCAATTACCAAAGTTGCTCCAAAAATTATAATCGAATACTCACTTCGCCTGATGACAATTCTTTTTTTACACCGTCTGTTGTGGTGACTTGCAGGGAAAACGTATCGCTGATTCCCGTTACCACCGCAATGTCGGCAACAGATCCCGTTGTTGTTAACACTTCTACTGTTTTTCCCATCAGCAACGACCGCCGACGGTATTCGTCCAAATGAGACTTGGCATTTAAATCTTCATACCATTTCCAAAAATGGCTAAGAATGGCCGCCGCCAGTTTTTCTTTTAAGAAAACGGGCGGTTTTTCATTTTGGTACAAACTGCCCGCTCGGTTCTGGATTTCTTGCGGGAATCCCGTATGCGGGGATAACAAATTGACACCAATTCCCAGCACAGCATATTGAAGCCGCGCGCTGTTCGGAAAAAAACTCCCCTCCGTCAAAATGCCGCACACCTTTTTTTCGCGACAATAAATATCGTTTACCCATTTGATTTGCGCTGACAGATCGGTAATTTCTTCTATTGCTTGTGCCACAGCTACCGCAGCGGCGGTGGTTATAAGCAACGGTGGTGCTTCTTCACACGGGCGTAACAACACACTCATATACAGCCCCGTGGCAGGGGGTGAAAAAAAGCGGCGACCTTGCCGTCCTCTTCCCTGCCTTTGTTCTTCGGCTATTACCACCGTTCCTTCAGGTGCCTCTTGTACGGCCAAGCGACGCACCTGAGTATTTGTCGAATCCAACAAGGAATAAACCTTGAGCGAACAGTGCTGACACTGTTCGCTCAAGGCGGCGTAAAAAACAGTTTGATTAAACCGGGGGTTTGACATGTTTTCAGCCCCTTTTTTATTGCATAGCATTGAAATATTCGACAATACCGTCCGTTACCGCTTGCATCAGTTTGTCACGGTAGACCGGGTCAACCAGTGCTTCTTTATCATTGGGGTTATCCAAGAAAGCACACTCCAACAACACTGAAGGGCAATGGAAAATAGAACGCGTCATATACAACGTTCCCCATACCGTTCCGCTGGCACGTGCATATTGCCCGACACCTACTTTGTACGGTTCCTCAATTTCCACCGCGTGCATTTTGTTGTAAATAAAGGCGGACGGCGTATACGCATGTTCCGTGTAATAATGAACGGTTGCGCCGGTTGCCAGACCGTTAAATCCATTCATATGAACACTAATGACCATATGATAGTCTTTTTGTTGTGCCGTTTTCACACGTTCTTGCAGTGTGAGTTCACTTGTCAAAGGTGCGGTACGCGTCATATCTACGGTGGCACCCAGTGCTTCTAATTTTTCGCGCAGCACGTTAGCATACGCTAAATTGAAAGGTGCTTCCCACGGTTTGTCATCGGGTGTTCCGTGGCCGGGGTCTAACAAAATACGCACACCTTTTAAACGCTGTGCCGTTTCGTTTTGTGAAATATTAGCGGGATTCAAAAAGGACAACGTAAAGGTTTTCCCGTCCCAACGTGGTGAAAACCCATAAAATCCGCCTTGCTTTTTGAGTTCCAGTCGCAAAATGTAGACACCCGATTTTGCGCCGGCTATCCACGTCGCTTTGGAAAACAACGGACTGTTTGCAATATCCGGCAGTGGCGGTACCGATGATAAGTAATGACACTCGATATCGACATACGTGCCGGTTTGCGAATATTTTTCCAAACCGTAGTTTGGTGTTTTATCCACACTATCCAGATAGTATTCTTGCTTTTTTACCGAAATATATACCGGAATCTGCCAATCGGCATCAAAAGAAAAGACGGTATGTGTAGCGGTTATTTCTGTTCGCGGATTACGAAACGTTGTGTTTGGTAAAGTGGCATACAAAATCTCAGCATCCTTAATATACACCCGTTTACCGGAAGCTAGCAAATAGTAGGAAAAACCGCCGTTATAAACGATTCCTGCTACATAATCGCAAGTTCCCTTGGCTAAGTAGGAATTATAGGGGCGGGAATAATCATCCAACAAACCGTTACCGGAAAATGTTTCGGCATAATCGGCAGTAATTTGCGCCACTTTTTGGTCGCCTGCCGGTAAAGTGGGGATTGTGTTTGCGGTAGTACCGGAAGATAGGGTGGTTTGCGCATTGTCAATACCGGTGGTATTATCGCCGGTCGTGGTAACGGTGGGTATCGCTGTGGTTGTATCGGTGTTTGCAAAAGAGCCCGTTATTGTTGTAGAAGTAGAAACACCTTCTGTGGTAATAATTGTGACAGCAGTTGTAGTAGAGGTTGTCGTAGTGGTTGTGGTCGTCGTTGTAGGTTGCGGTAAAGCATTGATACGTACCGCACCGCCTTTTTTGGTTTGCGTCAAACCATTTAATTTAGCGGTTACCGTAATTTGTCCTAAATCTATTGAAGAACCGATTTTGCCTTTAGGCAAGGTGTATTTTGCCTCAAACGTTTGGAAATCCGTGGGTGTGTTGCCGCTTTCGTCCTCTTTGACACCTATTGGTGTTAATGTCAATTTATTATTCCCAATAGTCGCCGTTACCGCTGCATGTTTATGCGCTACCGCACGGATAATAAAGACATTACCACCCTCCACCTGCATGGTGTCGCTTGGCGAAACCGCACTAATGAGTGTTTGGTCATAAACAATGGTGTAGGTTTTTGTCATTCCTTTGTGCGAAAAAACAAAGGTGTTTTTTCCGACAGACAGCGGACAATTCAGCGAGAAAAAGCCATGTTCGCTCATGGTTACGGTTTTTCCGTTGACGGTAATGGGAAAGTTCTTATCACCGCCGCCTTGAAAAATGAGCGACGATTCTTTGGTGGTATAGTTCAACTTGGTGGGGAAAGAAAGAGTAAGTTGTTTGTAAATATATTCTTCGTCCAACGTACCGTCATAGGCGCGTTTCAGAGCATTGGAAATACCGGTTTTATCGCTCGTTAAATCATAAAGAGAACGATAAGCGCTACCTTTCCAGACGGCACTGTCTTGGCAATATAAATATTGCTGCGCTAATTGGTCAGTCGATTTCCAACCTGTACGATAAGAGCCTGCCTCATCCGCCGCATGAGAAACGAAGAGCGGGATTTGTTTTTCCCCCGCAACCGAGGACCACCATGACAATATTTTTTGAAAAGCCGCTGTGGGATGACTGGTCGAGGTGCTGATTTCTGCCATAACGCAATGGAATAATCCTTGTTGTACCCAGGACAACGTGTCGGCACAGCCATCGGTAAATTCTTCGTAATACTCTGCTGTGTCGGAACCACGCTCATCCACCGAACGATGCGCCCACACACCGTTTGATAACAAACCAAGATACGCATTTCGGTTAGCGGTTGTAATGGCTTTGGTCACCAGCGGCATCAGTTGATTGAGAGATTCTTTTGCTGCCGCTTCGTTTCCTTCGGTTTGTTTGCCGGAGAAAGTAAAGCCGGTTAAGAAAAACCCATCCAAGGAATACTTCGTAGCGGCTTCCTCTGCTAATTGCACAACACGGTTTTTACCGTTTTCAGTACGCGGGTCCCACTCTTCGCCCATACGCACCTGCAAATCCAACACACCGTAAACAAACAACTTCTTTTCTTTTGCTTTTTCGAGAATATAAGTGATTGGGTCAAAAACCGTACCGTCGGTTTGTGTAAAGGCAAATGATTCGGCAAGTTCAGAAGGATAAACCGCCGTGTTTTCCTTAAAAAGCGGTAACAACACCGTATTGAAGCCCCATTCCTCTATACCGGAAAAAGCAGTATCAATTTGTTTTTTAAGTGTTTTTACCATAGGAGTTTTTGTGGTAAGATAATCCACACCCGGTGTAAGCCACACACCTTTCATTTCTTCCGGCACGGCATGTTGTGCAGGCGGGAGCGGCACGGGTTTGGTCGTTGTAGCAGTGCTTTGTGTGGTGCTATTGGGCAAAAGAACAGTCGTCGTAGAAGAAGAGGAAAACAAGGTAGCTACAGCATCCAAGGCACCCGAATACGTAAAAACAGCGCATAAGGATATCAGCACCATCACGGCGCTTAATACCGCAATGATAGGTTTTAAAGGGAAACGTTTCTCACTTTTTTTACCATGCTTAGCCATAGCACACCTCGCACACAATTAACCTGAAATTCAAATTATAAAACAGACAATAGATTTTCCACTTCTTTTTCGGCAACGGAAAGAATATTATCCGCGGTCAAGCCCGCCTTTTCGGCAGGAAACAAATAACTGTAACTGTAAAGAGCAATTCCCGAAATGTTTTTGGAACGTAAATACAGTACTTGCCGTTTTAAGATGTCGGTGTTGTTTGCCCATTCGGTTTTTCCCGTGCCGGCATAAGCATCTTTTTTAAGACCCGCTTTGTAAGTGGCGATGCCAACGTAAAGTTTTACAGACGGATGACGAGGATACGCAAGCCATTTGTCTACTATTTCATTAAAAGGACTGCTTTGATGCTCAAAACCTGTATACAGCTGCGGGCATAAATAATCCACGTACCCGCTTTGGGATAGCCATTTTAAGCAGTCGGCATAAAGGTCCGAATACGTTTGTTCGGCATTAGCTGCGGGAGAAATGCCAAATATCCGCCCTGTATTTTTGACGGCAATATACGTCGAAGATACCAGTGAATCCACCGCCGCACGTCGCCAGTTTGCTACCGAAAGCGATCCGCCGGATTGGAGATAAGCCGTGTAATCAGCACTCTCAAAGTCGTGTGCCGTAGACGTCTGCATCGTGTTTTCGGGATAAAAATAATCGTCGTATTGAATACCGTCAACCGCATAGCGGCTCAGCACTTCACGTACACCGTCTAACACCAATTTTTGCGTTGCCGATGAGGTGGGAACGTAATAATACCGCGTAACGCCGTTGAGTGTTTTGCTGAACGTCGGCACCCCTTCTACCGCGTATTCTTTATCCGTACCGATACGGTAGGGGTTTATCCAAGCGTGGATTTTTAGTTTCTGTTTATGTGCGGCTTCCACGGCATAGGCCAAAAAGTCAAAATCCTCTTGCAAAAAGGAATGTATCGCGTATGCCGGGCGAAAATATTCCGACGGATAATACGCATCACTATTTGCACGAATATGGAAGAAAACGGTGTTAAGATTACATTTGGCCAACCGTTTCATAAGCTCATCGATTGCCTGCTTGATCTCTTGAACAGTGCTACACGACTGAAGCATTTCGTTTATTTCTATGTACGATACCCAAGCAGCACGCATTTCTTGTGTTGACGGCAAATTTGGCAACACGGTAGTGGAACCCGTTATGGTAGAAGTTGTAGTTATTGGGAAACTTGTAGTCGTTTTTGAAAAATCCTCACTTCCCGCAGTAGTTTCTGGCGGTGATGTAGTCGTGGATGCCAATGCGGTTACCTGAGAGGTTGTCGTTGTCCCCACAGCAGTACTTTCTGTTGTCGAAAAAGAAGTGGACACTATAATAGTCATGCCGGTTGTTGTGGTGGTTTTAGTAGTGGTTGTGGCAGTTGTGGTGCTTTCCTTTGCGGTTGTTGACTGAATGGTAACTATACTTTCAACCGTTGGGTTGTCGGATTTCGTAGTAGAAGTCAACGAATCGACCGAAGAAGCGGTTATATCAATAACCGTATTTTCTGTTGTAAAGGTACTCTCCGTGGACAAAACCGTAGGACGTTGTACCGTAACCGTACCGGTCGACACTGTCGGCGGCGTATTTACTCCACAAGCAGTCGACATCAACAATAAAGATAGACTCAACAGCCCCGCAATCCACTTCTTCACGGTACAACCTCCTTTTGGTTAAAACAGTATATGCTTCATCATACCAAAAAAAATAAATCTTTTCAACCTTTTCCACCAAAATAACCGTTTCCTGTTTTTACCGTTGGCAACGACAAGAAAAATAACGGTTGCTTTTTTGGGCAAATTATGATACACTGTCAACAATATGCGGGCGTGGTGGAATGGCAGACACGTTGGTCTTAGGAGCCAATGCGCAAGCGTGCAGGTTCAAGTCCTGTTGCCCGCACCAAGAATCCGAGAACAATATGTTCTCGGATTCTTTATTTATCTACAACAAACGCGGGCAATGCTAAAAAGCACTGCCCGCGTTTGTTATTTGTTCCCGATTATTTCATCGGGGAAAAGAGCTGCTTTTATTAGGTTTTCGGGGGTAATATCCAACGCATCAGCCAGGTTATAAAACACGTTCAAAGAAAACCCATACGCCATATTCGGTGCCTCAATATTACTCAGCAGTGAACGGCTGATGTTGGCCCTTTCCGCTAACTTTTCTTGCGATAAGCCACGTATTCTCCTAAGCGTAGAAATAGCAATACCCAATTGTATAAAACGGTCACGGTTTTTGTAGTCTACTTCTTTACCCATTGTTAAAACCTCTCTCACACGCAAAAATCCATCTGCTTTCCATTATATTTTTTTTAAAAAATTCTTTCAGTATTTCGATATAAGCACTTGACTGTATCGGTCAGCAATGATATAATCACTCCTACAAATTGATTTTATTTGTAAGCATATGACTTGATTTATGTATATATTGATAAGTAAATAGCCCGCCTACACAAGATACACAACATTATCAATTTTTGATGATATCCTTTTGTAACACTTTAAAATTTATCGCTTTCATTTAAAATTTGTACTAATGCACAAAGAAAGTACGATTTTTACAGTGCTTTTTTTCTTTTAAATAATTGACACAAAGGGAAATAATGTATATAATAAGGTAAATCAATCTTGTTTTGCGTATGATCCGTAACGTCTGATTGACAAATTGATTGCTAATTAAATTTGCGCCTGAGCCTGAGAGCCTGTGCCATTTAATCGTTGTATGCGATTGTGGCACAGGCTTTTTTGTTTGCCTCGTGCGCTAGGAAAGGGTTGGAAAATGAGGTGAAACTACTTGCAAAGCACAGCACCGATCGCCCCACCGGATAAAGAAGAAAAAGCGGAACTTCAACGCTTTCTTTGCCCGTCATGCGGTAAACATACGGTTTTATGGTTGCTCCCTACCACAGAGATTAAGAACCTGCCTATCAAATGTAAACGATGCGGAAAAGAAAGCATCATAAACATCCCCCCTGTCTCTGATTTTTAAGCACATCCCCATCGCACAGAAAATGCTTTATCCGTAAAACTTGTTTTTCTGCGCAAACGCTTGGCGTTTGCAAAATTTTAGAAAAAAATGTAGTAAACATTTACACTACGAAAGGAGAAGCAATATGAAACAGGAAGAACTCCGTCGTAAGCTGATCGACGGGACTATCCATGTCATTGCTAACGATGGACTAGACAAAGCTACTACAAAACAAATTGGATTAACAGCATCAATAAACGAAGTATACATTTATCGGCATTTTGCCGATAAGGAAGACTTGCTTACCAAAACTTTTGATTTTCTGGACGAAGAACTTTTGGCCCAAGTTATGCAACATCTTTCTGTCATGTATATGCAAGACATGGAATTTGAGTTGCGATGCCGCTTTTTCTTTTTTGCGATTTGGAGTTATCTTTTAGGCAGCCGTGATAAGTGTCTCACTTATACACGATATTATTACTCCCCTTATTTTGCAAAATATTCCTATACCACTCACGCACGCCGTTTTAAACCGTTTCTTGAAAAAATGAAGCCGGCGTTTAAAGAAGAAGCTGATATATGGATGATTTTAAATCACATATTAAACGTTATGTTGGACTTTGCCGTGAAGGTGCATAACGGTCAAATGTCCCGAGAAGACAATTATGCCGAACATGTTTTTCGCGTGATTTACGTTTCGGTTAAGCAATATTTCAAACAAGCAAAAGAAGGTGACAGTTAATATGAAAAAAGCACTAGGCATTATTCGCACTGTTTTGATCTGGTTAGTCATTCTTTTAGCAGTATCCATGATGGTTTTTACGGTTATCTCCGTCACAACATTTAACCGAAATGATCGCAGTCTTTTTGGAGTAAAAATGTACATTGTCAACTCCGATTCTATGGCTGCCACCGACTTTAAAGCCGGTTCGTTAATTTTAGTAAAAGAAGTAGACCCTTCTACTTTAAAAGAAGGTGACATTATCACTTTTATGTCACAAGATACCGATAGTTTTGGTGAAACCATCACCCATAAAATCCGAACACTGACAACCGATGCCGAAGGAAACCCCGGATTTATCACCTACGGTACAACGACCGACGTTAACGACGATACTGTTGTCACCTACCCCTATGTATTAGGTAAATACCAACGGCAAATTCCCGGTTTGGGAACGTTTTTTAATTTTCTAAAAACCACACCCGGCTATTTTTTATGCATCTTCACCCCGTTTATGCTGATCATCCTTTACGAAGGAGTAAAGTTCTTTAATTTGTTCCGTCGATATAAGCGAGAACAGATGCAAGAGATGCAAGCAGAAAGAGATAAAATTGAAGCCGAACGGGAAGAAAACGCCAAAATGCTGGAAGAACTCAAAGCATTAAAAGCACAATTGGAAAACACTCAACCCGCGGTTGCCACCGCACAACCTGTGTCCGAAACAGCGGACACGTCCGATGAAACGTTGTAAACCCTTTTGTCTATTATGCAAGGAGATATCCCTTAATGTCTGATAACGTATCCATTTTACTTATTGTTGTTATCGCCGCTTTTTTTGTTGTTTTACTGTTTTATGGATTGGTAGTTTTTTTGAATGAATTTTCTATGGAACTGAAATATCTCAACAATGAAATTCGGCGCACACGCGGCGAAGACCGCAAACATTGGCAACGCCAAAGGCGAAAATTATGGCTTTCGCTTTTCCCTTTTATTAGGTACTAATAACCATCCAACATTTTTTACCTCGTGCCGTTCCACCCCTCGGGTGGGCGGCAATCAAAGAGCATAAAAGCCGTCTTCGACGGCAGTGAAGAACGAGAAGTGAAAAGTGAAGAGTTTCGGTGTGCCTGCGGCACAAATTATAAAAATGTTTCGCTTTGCAAAACACCGATTCTGTTATCTTTTCTTTCTTCACTTTTATCTTGCGCAAGCGTTTGTGCTTTTTGATTGCCGAAAGATCGGAAAGGAGTGGTTTTACCCTTATGACTACCCTGAAAAAAATAGGAAATATCGTATCCACAACACTGGTGGTGCTGATGGTGTTGTGCGCTGTTTTCTTAATGGGTTCGCGCCTGTTAGGGTTTCAGTGCTATACCGTCATTTCGGGAAGTATGGAACCGAAATATATGGTCGGTGATTTGCTTTACGTCAAAAAAGCAAGCCCCCACACCATCAAAGCCGGCGATGATATCACCTTTATTTTAAACGAAGATTTAGTCGTTGCCACGCACCAAGTCGTGAGAATCGACAAGGAAAACCAGCGGTTTTACACCAAAGGTCTTGCCAATGAAATTGAGGACAACGACCCCGTTCACTTTAACAACGTGATTGGTGTTCCGCAGTTTTCTATTCCGAAACTTGGGTACATTTCCAACTTTGTGCAAAATCCTCCCGGCACCTACATCACCATCGGTGTGGGGTTGGTACTGATTTTGCTGGTTTTTCTGCCTGATATGCTCCGCAAAAAGAAGCAAGATGCCACGCAAGCGGAAATGGATGCGGTGAACGACGAAAATGAACGGCTTAAAGCTGAACTAAAAAAACTTCACGCAGAAATAACCGAAAACAATGCGGAATAATACCGATTTCCGATTCGTGCCTGTTTTTTGGAATTCCAATAGGCATGAGTTTGAAATAAGAATTTTGAAGAAAGGAGGAAATTTGACATGAAAATGACAAAGAAAAAGGTATTTGTTGCAGCTCTCGCAGTGTCCCTTGTTGCTATTATCTCTATGGGTACTTTGGCTTGGTTCAATGCTTCTGATATCGCGACCAACAACTTTTTTGTCACCAACTCCAAGGATGGTGCTGATGCAATCTTCTCGGTAGACGTGACTGAAAACGTTGCTGATCCCGGTGAAGATCCTAAACCGGTTAATGGTTACGATTTCAAAGACATTTTGCCCGGCGACAAACTGGTAAAGCAGCCCTTTGTTACCAACAAAGGCTCCTATGACCAATTCATCCGCGTGACCGTTACCATTTCCGACTACAAAGCTTTCAATGCAGCACTCGGCGAGGAATATCCGATAGCCAGTCTGTTCGGCGGTCTGAACTGGGGTTACCAAGGTGCTCAGTTGGTGCTTGATTCTCACACCGAGGATAAAGCAAACGACGAGTTAGTTTTCGTTTTCTATGTAGATGAAATTGTTTCCCCCGGTGAGTCTGTGCGCTTGTTTGACAAAGTGTTGATTCCTTATCAATTAGAACAAGCCGATGTTGCTAACTCCAGCCTGAAAGATGGTTTTTCAATCGACATCTATGCCGAAGCCGTACAAACCGAAAACGTTGACACCAAGTTGGAGGATCTCCCCACTGCTAACGCGGCAAATGCCAAAGCGGCCTTTGAGTATGTGGCGTTTTTTAGCTAATTCCTAACATACCAAAAGTGACAAACCACAACTGCACTCGCTTTTCGGCGCTGACGAGTGACAGTTCCCTTTTGGCGCCGAAAAGTACAAAAGGAGATATTAGTTATTATGACTAAAACAAAAAGCTCCAAGCGTGCTTTACTGATGAGCGCACTGTCTCTGTTGATGTGTGTATCTATGCTCATTGGTAGCACATTCGCTTGGTTTACTGATTCTGTAACGAGTGCTGGGAACATTATTCAGTCCGGTACTTTGAAGGTCGATTTGGTTGATGCTGATGGTAACTCATTAGAGGGTAAGGTTATTGAGTTCGTTACTGCTGATAATCGTGCTCAAGATCAGATTCTTTGGGAACCCGGATGCACTTATAAAATGGAGCCTATCTATGTTGTAAATGAAGGCACCCTAGCCCTGAAATACAACTTTATCATTAACGGCATTATTGGTGATGCAAAACTTCTTGAAGCAATTGAATGGACTATTACCGTCGATGGTGCTGAGACTGATATGTACACCTACGAAGGTAAATTGCTTCCCAATGAAAAATCTGGTGCGATCGTTCTTAGCGGCCACATGAAGGAAGAAGCGGGCAACGAGTATCAGGGTCTCAAGGTTGAGGGTATTTCGGTTGCTGTTTATGCTACTCAGTTAACACACGAAAACGATAGCTTTAACAACCAGTACGATAAGGATGCCACATATTATGATGTTCTTGCTACCACAACAGAGGAGTTGGAAAATGCTCTTGCAAGTGGCGCAAAGATCATTGGCATCAAAGGCACTGCCATTGAATTGGCTGCAGATCGTGCAGGCAAAAACAGAGACATGAACGGTGTCACTCTGGTTGGTGCGTCCGATGATGCTACCATCACCGTTACCGGTCACGGCGGCGGTCTTGATAATATCAACATGAAGAACATGAAGGTTGTAGACTCTACCTTCTACACCTATGAAAACGGTGAGAATGCTTGGGAGTTCACCTATCTTGAGCTTGGTGGCAATAACACCTTTGTTAACGTTGCATTTGATGACGGTATTATGACCGATGGTCCCCTGTCTACCTTTGTAGACTGTACCTTCTCCGGCCACAATAACGATTCTTCTACTTATGGCAATACCACTATGTATGGCGCATGGGTTTACAACGGCAAGGCTACCTTTACCGGTTGTTACTTCAACGGTACTCGCGGCTTGAAGGTTTGTGACCAGTATGCAGGCGAAGTCTCGAACGTTGTGGTTGATGATTGCGTATTTGGACCTCTCTCTGAGAAGCCCGGTCTTGCTATCGATGACAGAGAAGAAAGCAGCTTTAACATTGTGATTAAAGATAGCTACTTCATCGACTGCCAGGCAGGCGATCAGGGTAATTATATCTACGAAACTGACAACTATGTTCCCACTTTGAGCAATAACACCGTTGTTGCAGATGGACAGGTAGTTGCTACCGCGGAAGCTTTGAAGGCTACCACCAAGGGTGATAACGTATTTCTGGCAACTGATGTTGAGATCGTTAACACCGATGCAGATAAGCAGATGTTTATCGAGACCGAAGGCGCAATCAATTTTAACGGTATCGGTAATACCATCTCCGTTTCCGGATCCAATCCTGCCGAGGGCAACCACAACTATGTGTCATTCCTTCCTCCCGCAGGCGCAGCTGCAAAAATTGAGAATGTCACCGTTACCGGCGAAGGCTTTGTTGAGGTTGGAGATTATTCGTACGGCAAAAATACCGGCAAAGGTGATTACACCATTAACAATCTTGTGGTGAAGGATCTTGCTGCTACACTTGCTGTTAATAATAAGGGTTTTGTCCTTGCTCCCGCCTTCTGCCACTACGGAAATGCAGTTCTGAATGACTGCATTATGACCGGTACAACTAATATGGTCGCCGGTGCTCTGCCGATTGATGCCGCCTTTGTAAACAGCACCACCACCCTCGTTAACCGTGGTGAATACGGTGTGGTTTACTGCTATGAGCATGCAAAGGTTACCTTTGATGATGCGAAGATCGGAACTCTTTATGCTGCTACCATTGCAGGCAACGTAACTATCAAAGCAGGCACTGTAATTGATAAGCTTGTTGTTGATTACGGTACTTCTGCAGGTAACGTTACGAAAGCAAGACTTGAAAAGCTTGTAATCGAAGATGGCACAACCATTAATGAGATCGTTTATGCAGGTAATACTTACACGATCGATACATGGAATACCTTTGTAGCTGGATTCGGCGCATAAGGTATATCTGATTTACAACAAAGTCCGTCCTAACTCTCCTTTTGGGGAGTTAGGCGGCAAGCAGAGGGTATAAACTCTGCTTTGTATCTTTTGCTTGCCGAGGGCGTGAGCCCTGCGGAAAAGGGACGACGAACCCGTCATTCGCCCGAACTTGTCATATTACCTGTGAATTACAACTGAAACACAATTTACATAAAAAATCATAGGAGGTCATTAGAAATGACAAAAACAAAAAGCACAAAGCGCGCTCTGCTTTTGAGTGCTCTTTCCTTGCTGATGTGCGTATCGATGCTGATCGGTAGTACGTTCGCTTGGTTTACTGATTCCGTTATTTCCGGTAATAACAAGATCGTTGCCGGTAATCTTGACGTGGCACTCTACCACACAAACGGAACAGATACAGATGAAGAAGTTACCGACACCACCAAACTGTTTGACGAAGTTGCTCTTTGGGAGCCTGGTGCAATGGTTTGGGAGAAACTGACCGTTAGGAATCTTGGTAGCCTTGCTCTCAAGTACACTCTTTCCGTTAATGTTTCTGACGTTAGCGTTGTTAATGGAAAGAGCCTTGCTGATGTTCTCAAGGTTGCTGTTATGACTGAGCAGCCCACTCGCGATAACATCAAGACTGCTACTACTCAGGATCTCGAGACCTTTGCTTTGAAGGGTGAAGGCGTTCTTGATGCTAAGACTGGTGTAGATACATTCTATGTAGCAATTTACTGGGCACCTACTGCTGATGATAATGATTACAACATTGCAGGTGAGCAGCTCTATGCTACGCTCGGTGTAAATCTGCTTGCTACTCAGGCTACCGTAGAAAAGGATAGCTTTGATGAGAAGTATGATGCAGACGCTTCCTTTGATGATGTAATTTTTGCCAACGGTGGCACATATGTGATGGAGAATGACAGAGATGAAGGAATCGTTATTTCCTCCGGTGCAACTGTTGTAATCAACGGTGAAGGGAATACACTCAACACCACCGGTGACGCAGGTCTAATCAACGAAGGTAATGCAACTGTAAACGACGTTGTTATGAACGCAGGTAGCGCATCTAACTATTCGAATATCACTCGTGGCGAGGACGCAAAGACCACCTATAATGATGTTACCTTAAATTCCGCAGGCGGCGGTGTTGGTGCTGTCGATGGTGCAGAGGTAATCTTTAATAGTGGTAGCGTGGAAGTAAATACTAAAAGCACTTCTGGACGTTATCTGTTCTACGCAGAAGGCGAAGGAACTGTGATTACCATCAACGGCGGTAATTTTGCTGATTTTACCAAGACTTCTCAGAACCAGAAGCGTGCTTACATCTATGCAGGCGAAGGCACAACCGTATACGTAAATGGTGGTACCTTTGGTAAGGCTTCTACTCGTAGCGGATATACTGCAGGTATCCTTGGCACCGGTAATGTTGTTATTAAAGGCGGTACCTTTGGCTTCAATCCTACCACTTGGGTAGCATCTGGCTACAAGGCAGCATCAAACGGATCTTCTTGGATTGTAATTCCTGAGACTGCTGAATTGGCAACTGACAATGCAACCTTCAGCACTGCCATTCAGAATGGTGCAGACACAGTGTATCTCGGATCTGGTGATTACATCATTCCCGCTGCGGCAAAGGGAAAGACACTGACTATCGTAGGCACTGGTGACACTAGCGTAGCTGTAACCAAGGTTGGCAACGGCGGTGAAAACTGCGACTTTGGTCTTGATGGTTCCACAGTTGTGTTCGAGAATGTTACCATTACAACCAACAGTTCCACCTACATCGGCTATGCTCGTTGTAATGGCACATACAATAATTGCACCATCAATGGTACCTATACGCTTTATGGAAACAGTCTGTTCAACAACTGCACTTTCAATGTTTCCGGTGATGTTTACAACATCTGGACTTGGGGCGCACCTGCTGCTACTTTCAATAACTGCACCTTCAACTCCGACGGTAAGGCAGTGCTCCTTTACGGTACGGCTAACACCAAGCTCACCGTAAACGGATGTACCTTCAACGATAACGGTGGTCTTACCGACCTTAAAGCTGCTATCGAAATCGGTAACGATTATGGCAAGTCTTATGAGCTCATCGTTAACGACACCACAGTTAACGGTTACGAGATCAATGACAAGGGTATCAATACCGGTTCTACCCTGTGGGCAAACAAGAACTCTATGGGTCAGGATAAGCTCAATGTTGTTGTAGACGGCGTAGACGTTTATTAATCAAGTTTTATAAGTCCACCCACTCCTCCTTATGGGGAGTGGGCGGCAATCAAAGGACACAAAAGCCGTCTTCGACGGCAGTGAAGAATGAAAAATGAAAAGTGAAGAGTTTCGGTGTGCCTTCGGCACGGATTAAAAAATGTTTTGCACAGCAAAACACCGATTCTTTTCTCTATTCTCTCTTCTCTTTTAACTCGCGCAAGCGTTTGTGTCTTTTGATTGCCGAGTATACTATCCGAATTTGACAAAAAGGAGGACATCATGTTGGGTAAAATTAAAATAAAAATATTCGTCACCTCGCTTGTGGCGGCATTGATGGCGTTTATCAGCACCTCTACCCTTGCCTATTACTCCACCATTGGAAAAGCCACCAACGTCGTAACCTCCGGTAACATTCAATTTCTTATTCACGAAACCACCGACCAAGGGAAAGAATTCCCCAAAGAGGGCGTGTATATCGTTCCCGGTGATATTGTTTCCAAAAAGGTCAGTATCGAGAGCGATTGCGAACATCCTTTTTATCTTCGTGTAAAAATGGTATACGGCGTAAATTCACAGGAGTTATCTGCAGAGGATTGTTTTAAACTCAATATCGATGAAAAATATTGGGAACTGCACGATGGCTGGTATTACTACACGGGCATTGTAAACCCCCGTGAAACAACTCCCAACGTGTTCTCACACGTGGAAATGGTGGGTTCTAAAATCAACACCGATTATATCGGCAAAACCCTTACGTTAACCGTAAAGGCACAAGCCGTTCAAAGCGAAAACAATCCTATCCGTGACGGCAACACCTATACCGCCTCCGGCTGGCCAAAGGAGGCAACGGAATGAAAAAGATAATTACTTTATTATTTGTTTTGTTGCTTATCCTCTCCCCCGCTTTTACGGTATATGCGGAAGGCGGAAAAGTGACGTACAACAAAAATGCAGGCAATTTTGTGTTTGAACCCGGCAGCGAACATTCTTTGACCGACCTGTTCCCAAATTTTAAAGACGTTATGCCCGGTGATACCATAACACAAAAAATCAACGTAAAAAACGAGGCGTCAAACGAAGTAAAAGTCAAGATTTATCTTCGTTCGTTGGGCGCGCATGAGAATTCTGCGGAGTTTCTTTCGCAACTTGGTTTGAAAGTCACCAAGAGCGAAGATAACGAAATGGCCTATATGTTCGATGCCACCGCCAATGAAACCGCGCAGCTGACCGATTGGGTGTGTCTTGGCACGCTGTATTCGGGCGGCGAGGTGAATTTGGACGTTACGTTGAACGTTCCCGTGGAATTGTCCAACGAATTTCAAAACCAAGTGGGGTTTTTGGATTGGGAATTTATGATTGAAGAATTTCCCGTGGAATCCGACGACCCCAAGCCGCCCCCGACCGGTGATAACTCCCCTACCGAAAGATGGTTATGGGTTATGGGGTGTGTGCTGGTAATCATGATCATTCTTTTGGTATGTCGAAAAAAAGATAACGAACAGGAAGTAAACACTGTCAAGCGCTGACAAGGAGGAACAAGGCGTGAAACCCTATGCAACCAAAAAAACGTACAAAAAAATAGCCTTAGTTTTCAGTTTGTGCTTGCTCATACTTTGGGGTGTTCTGGGTACCGGTGCATCACTGGCGTGGTTTACGGATACGTCACCCGAAATCAACAACATTTTCCATTTTGCCGATTTTGACCTTACCGTCTCTTACTTTGACGAAAACAAAGAATGGACCGAAATAGAGGCTGACACAACAATTTTTGATAACCATGCTTTATACGAGCCGGGGTACGTACAGATAGTTTATCTGAAAGTGGAAAACGAAGGCACCGTACCGTTTAATTTTTTAACGGCGGTCAACGTTAACGGCTGTATTGAAGCCACCAACGCTTTCGGTCAACCGTTTATGTTGCAAGATTATCTTAAATTCGGTGTTATCACCAATATAAAAGAACAAGACATTTTAAGCGGCACACTCGACCGCGAAGTTGCCAAAAACAACGCAACTATCACCGTAAAAGAAATTGCCGATATGCCCTTACATAATTATGCTACCACCCCCGCTTTTTTACCGTCCAAAGGCGAGGCGTATATTGCACTGATTGTCCGCATGCCCGAAGAAGTCGGCAATATCGCCAACTACCGCGGTACTACCGTTCCCAAAGTGGAACTGGGTGTTACCGTTAAAGCTGAACAAATTGTCAACTGACCTATTCTTTTGAAAGGAGGATGATGGGTGTGAAAAAACTATATACTCGGTTTTTCCACATACCAAAACACGAAAAAATCGGTGAAAAAGCCATGCTCGTGCGTGTTGCCACCACCATTGCGACGATAGTTGGTTGCTTGATCGCCATGAGCCTTACCGCCTACGCGTATTTTTCGTGTGATGTCTCCTCTGTTTTGAACGTTATTCAAGCGGCAAATTTTGATGCGCAAATCGCCATCACCGACGAAAACAAGACCCTTGTGGAGCCGTCAGCCAAAGAGGGTAAAATCAGCACCTTTATTTTCACCGTTCCCGGAACGTATACGGTTACTCTTGGGAAAGGGACCAGTTCGGCACAAACGGGGTTCTGCGTGCTATATATCGGAGAAGACACCTATCACACACAACAAATCGGCGTGGATATTGGGGCAAACAACCAAAACCGAGAGTATGTTTCGTTTACGTTGCAGGTAAAGGGTCCGGAAACGGTTAAAATTGAATCGCATTGGGGGACTTCCTCCCATTATGATTATACCGAAAACGAATGTTATATCGTGGACAGTCGGCCGTTAAAAGTAATTGTTGTGGGAACGGCTACCAATACTGTCACCGATACGGATGAAGTAACGACCACGACTACGACTAAAACCGAAATAAGCGTGTCAAAAACGGCCGAAACGACAAGCACAACAACTATCGAGCAGTCCACTGCATCAACAACGGAACATACAACCACTTTGTCCACCGAAACAACAACGACCGTTTCCGAAACGAGTGTGACCAAAACGACAGAATCGACAATTCCCACCGAAACGACGTCGGTTCAGACAACAACCTTCCCGCAAACGACAAACATAACCGAAACGACAACGGTTTCCCACACTGCGGTTTCTGTCACAACAACCGTTTCTGACGAGACAACTACCGAAAACGTTGTAACCACCGAGCAAACTCAGCCTGTCAGCGAAACTACCGCTGTTGACACAGGCGCGTCCACCGCGTAAAGGTGAATAAGCCATGAAATATAAAAGGATAATTAAATTTCTTCGATTTTTTTATCGTTTCAAAAAAACAAAAGCAGATAATTTTGTTGCCGATGGTTTTGAACGCTGTGTCATCTGCGGCAAACAAACTGAAATACCGGCAACCAAACCCATTGACCTCCGCGAGTGTTACGAAGCAGGGTGCGGGCAGTTGTGCATCTCTTGTTATCAAAATTTGCGTAATGTTAACGAAAAAGAGAATCAGCTTCTTACCGATGAACAACTGTCTATGCTTATTGAAGAAAGCCGCATTAAAATAAAAAAACGATAAAAAAACACGTTTCGTTGCCTTTTTTTGCAACGAAACGTGTTTTTTATGTAAACATTACGTTTGGTTTTCTGTTTTCGGTGTTTTGAAAAACAGCAATGCCACAAACAAAATGAGCGGGAACACCATGGTAACTGCCAAACCGCTTCGCAAACCAGTGGCGGCATCCACCATAAACCGATATTGTACCGCATCCGACACCGCACCGGTAACCCAAGGTCCCAAAGCACAACCCAAATCGCCCGCCAACGCCATGATAGAAAACATAGAAACATCCCCTTGCGGGAAATGCTGTGCACAAAAACTGAGCGTAACCGGCCACATCAAGCTGACTGCCAAACCGCACACCGCGCAACCCAATAAGGCGATTTGCGGCATCGGCACAAAAGCCGCTGTGCCATAGCAAAGCAACGCCAATGCGGCACACGTGCAAAGCAATTTTTGCAACGAAATGCCGCCGCGGCTTCGCCCATAGCAAAACCGTCCCAAGCCCATAAACACCGCAAACAGTAACGGACCGAGCAAGTCACCCCATACCTTATCAATGTTCAACCCCTTTTCCGCAAAGGTGGATGCCCATTGCGCCATTGCCATTTCAGAAGCGCCTGCCGCCATCATCAGTACCAACATCAGCCAATACAGCGGATTTTTTAATAATTCACGTAACGTTCCGCCTTTTTTGTTTTCTGTCAACGTTTTTGGTAACGGCACACGCAAACCGCGCAACAAGTTAAGTAGAGGAAATACTGCCCACACCATAAAAATCAGCCACCAATATTGCTCGCCCAGCAGACGAAGCGCCACTGTTGTAAACACAATGGTCAACACTTGCCCTATAGGGTAAAACGAATGAACAAACGTCAGTGCCTCGGCTTTGCGGTCACTGGGCAATGAATTTGCCATGGGGCTGATAAGTACTTCGAGCAAACCCGCACCGATGGAATAGATAAACACGGCGATAACCATACCAACGTACGCATCCGTCATACAACGCGGCAAAATACCGAACAAAAGCAACCCCGCCGACGTAAAAGCATGTGCCAATACCAGCGACAGCCGATACCCCCATCGATTCACGGTATATACCGACAAAAAATCCACAGTCAGTTGTACCAAAAAAGTAATCAGCACCAAACGTCCGATTTGTTCAAAGGAAATGGCATAATGCTTTTGCAAAGTAACAAAAAACAACGGCGCCAAGTTGATGGCTAACGCTTGCAAAGCGGCACCCCAATAACAGCAACGCCACGTTTTTTGATAGTTTGGTTCCATGCGTCCTTCCTCCCAAAATTGTTCCCGATTTTTCTCGTGGTATCATACTGTATTTTAAGGGAAAAGTCAACTTTTGCAACAAAAAATCGTGAATTTTTTCCTTTTTAAAAAAAGTTTGACAAAAAGTTGACAAACTTGCGAGATACCCATTGCAAAATCCGTTTTGTTCGTGTATAATTGAGAAAGGTATGAATACTTTCAAGGAGGAAAAGGCAAATGCAAAAGAAAATCAGCACACTTCCTTTTAAAGGTACGCCGGAACAAGCCGAGGCTTTACAAAAGGTTATCGATGCTAACAAGCACGACCCGAGCCGCTTGATGGGCGTAATGCAAGAGGCGCAAGGTATTTACGGATACCTGCCCGTAGAGGTACAACAAATGATTGCCGACGGTATGAACGTTCCGCTGGAAAAGGTTTACGGTGTGGCGACGTTCTATGCACAATTCGCACTCTCCCCCAAAGGCGAGTACGATATTTCCGTCTGCCTTGGCACTGCCTGCTATGTAAAGGGTGCCGGCGACGTGTTTGACAAATTGCAAGAATTGCTCGGTATCGGTGCCGACGAATGCACACCCGACGGCAAATTCTCGTTATCGGCTTGCCGTTGCATCGGTGCTTGCGGCTTGGCTCCCGTCATCACGGTTAACAGCGACGTTTACGGTCGTTTAACGGCTGACGATATCCCCGGTATTTTGGAAAAATACAAAGGCTGATTATGTTAGAGCTGTCATTGAACGTGTTGGACATTGTGCAAAATTCGGTAGTTGCCGGTGCCACAGTGGTGGAAATTACGGTAAATGAAGATATTTCTGCCAACCGTCTGACACTAACCATTCGTGACAACGGTTGCGGACTGTCACCGGAACAACTCACCCGCGTGCGTGACCCGTTTTTTACAACGCGCACCACTCGTAAAGTGGGAATGGGGATTCCGCTGTTTCGTATGGCGGCGGAATCTGCGGGCGGCTCTTTTGATATTCAGTCCGAGCAAGGTGTGGGTACAACGGTGACTGCCGTGTTTGAATTGCGAAATATTGACAGAATGCCGCTTGGCAACATGGTCGATACCCTTGCAACACTGATTCGCTTAAACCCGCAAATGGATTTTGTTTACCGTCATACGGTGGATGCCGAACAATTTGCGTTTGACACCGCTTCCTTGCGCCCGATATTGGGTGAAGTTTCGTTGGCGGAAGCGGATGTCATGGAATGGATTGTGGCGAATTTGACGGAAGGTGTAGCCGCACTCAACAGTCAAGCATAAGTGTCTAAGATATTATTTTGGGAGGTTTTTATATGAAATCGATTGCAGAATTGCAAGCCATTCGGGATAAAGCCCGTGAAAAAATTGCCGTTCGCGAAGGTTCTCACGACGGAACGCGCGTGGTTGTCGGCATGGCAACTTGCGGTATTGCCGCCGGTGCTCGTCCGGTGTTGAATGCTTTTGTGGACGAAATCGCCAAACGTCATTTAGAGCACGTGGCAGTGGTACAAACCGGTTGTATCGGCATGTGCCAATTTGAGCCGATTGTAGAAGTGTTGGCTCCCGGCAAAGAAAAGGTAACCTACGGTAAAGTAACACCGGAAATGGTTGCTAAAATCGTAACCGATCATTTGGTCAATGGTAACCCTGTTGCGGAGTATACCGTTGCCAATTTAATGAAGTAAGGCAGGAGGAAAAGGAATGTATCGTTCTCATGTGTTGGTTTGCGGCGGTACCGGTTGTACCTCCTCGAACAGTCAACAAATTATTGAAACGTTGGAAAAAGAAATTGCCGCCAACGGATTGGAAAAGGAAGTCCAAGTGGTACGCACCGGTTGTTTTGGCTTGTGCGCACTCGGCCCGATTATGATTGTGTATCCGGAAGGTTGTTTCTATTCCCGCGTGCAGGTGGAAGATATTCCGGAAATCGTTTCGGAACATTTGCTCAAAGGTCGTATCGTCACGCGTTTGTTGTACGATGAAACGGTAGAAGGCGACAGCATCAAAGCGTTAAACGAAACCGATTTCTACAAAAAACAAGTGCGCGTTGCTTTGCGCAACTGCGGTGTTATCGACCCTGAATCGTTGGATGAATACATTGCCAACGACGGTTATCAAGCCTTGGCTAAATGTTTGACGGAATATACTCCCGAACAAGTTATCCAAATTGTAACCGATTCCGGCTTGCGTGGCCGTGGCGGCGGTGGTTTCCCCACCGGTCGCAAATGGGCGTTGACCGCTCCCAATAAAGCTCCGCAAAAATACGTGGTTTGTAACGCCGACGAGGGCGACCCGGGCGCCTTTATGGACCGTTCCGTGTTGGAAGGCGACCCCCACTGCTTGATTGAAGCCATGGCGATTGCCGGTTACGCTATTGGTGCTACCCAAGGTTACGTGTATGTCCGTGCGGAATATCCGATTGCCGTTAACCGCTTGCAGTTAGCTATTGATGCCGCTCGCGAACAAGGATTGTTGGGTAAAGACATCTTCGGCAGCGGTTTTGACTTTGATTTGGAAATTCGTTTAGGTGCCGGCGCTTTCGTGTGCGGTGAAGAAACGGCTTTGATGACCTCGATTGAAGGTAACCGCGGTGAGCCGCGTCCGCGTCCTCCCTATCCGGCAGTCAAAGGTCTTTACGGTTGCCCCACCGTGGAAAACAACGTGGAAACCTTTGCCAACATTCCGCAAATCATCTTAAACGGTCCCGAATGGTTTGCCTCGATGGGTACGGAAAAATCCAAGGGTACCAAAGTGTTTGCTTTGGGCGGTAAAATCAAGCACACCGGTTTGGTGGAAATTCCCATGGGTACCACCTTGCGTGAAATCGTGGAAGAAATCGGCGGCGGCATTCCGAACGGCAAAAGTTTTAAAGCCGCGCAAACCGGCGGTCCTTCCGGCGGTTGTATCCCCGCTTCGCTCATCGACACGCCTGTGGATTATGACAACTTAACCGCTATCGGTTGTATGATGGGTTCCGGTGGTTTGATTGTCATGGACGAAGACACCTGTATGGTAGACATGGCAAAATTCTTCTTGGAATTCACGGTTGACGAATCTTGCGGTAAATGTACCCCGTGCCGTGTCGGTACCAAACGTTTGTTAGAAAAACTCGAAAAAATCACCAGCGGTAAAGGTACGTTGGAAGACATCGACGATTTGGAAGCATTGTGCTACTACATCAAAGAAAACTCTTTGTGCGGCTTGGGTCAAACAGCTCCCAACCCTGTTCTTTCCACACTCCGTTTCTTCCGCGAAGAGTATATTGCTCACGTGGTGGATAAAAAATGTCCCGCCGGCGTTTGCAAAGATTTGCTCTCGTTCAGCATTGATAAAGATAAGTGTATCGGTTGCGGCTTGTGCGCTAAAAACTGCCCGGTTAATGCTATCACCAAGACCGATTATATTGCTCCGAACCACAAACTCCCCTCTTACACCATCGACGCTGAAAAATGCGTGAAATGCGGTGTGTGTATGGGTAATTGTAAGTTCAAAGCTATCAGCAAAGGTTAAGAAAGGAGTGTGCCTGTCATGGATATGGTAAATGTAAAAATTAACGGCATTGCCGTGAGTGTTCCCAAGGGTTCCACCATTCTGGAGGCCGCCCGTGAAGCCGGTGTGGAAATTCCCACCCTGTGCTATTTGAAAGATTTGAACGAAATCGGTGCTTGCCGTATGTGTATGGTAGAAGCTACCGGTGCTCGCGGATTGGTAACGGCTTGTGTGTATCCCGTTGCCGAAGGCATGGAAGTACAAACCAACACTGCCCGCGTTCAAAAAGCGCGTAAAACCACGTTGGAATTGATTCTTTCCACGCACGACAAACGCTGCTTATCTTGTTCTCGTTCCACCGATTGCGAATTGCAAAAACTTTGCAAGGACTACGGTGTGGAAGACAGCGGTAAATTCGACGGTGCCCGTCCGCAATACGAATTGGACACCTCCACCGCTCATTTGGTGCGCGACAATAACAAATGTGTGTTGTGCCGTCGTTGTGTTGCTGCTTGCCAACAACAGTTTGTTTCGGTTATCGGTGCAAACGACCGTGGTATTGACACTCACATTGCTTGCGCGTTCGAAAAACCGCTTTCCGATGTTCCTTGCGTTTCCTGCGGTCAATGTGTCGTGGCTTGTCCCACCGGTGCTTTAACCGACAAAGACAACACCGAAGCCGTTTGGGAAGCTTTGGCAGATTCTTCCAAACATGTTATCGTCAGCACTGCCCCTTCCATTCGTGCTACGTTGGGCGAAGCGTTTGGTATGCCGATCGGCACCAACGTCGAAGGAAAAATGGTTGCCGCGTTACGTCGTTTAGGCTTTGAAAAAGTGTTTGACACCAACTTTGGTGCCGACCTTACCATCGTCGAAGAAGCCAACGAATTTGTCGGCCGTGTGAAAAACGGCGGCACGTTGCCCATGATTACTTCTTGTTCACCCGGTTGGGTAAAATTTGCAGAATACTACTACCCCGATTTGCTCGGCCACTTGTCTTCTTGCAAATCTCCCCAACAAATGACCGGCGCTGTCATCAAAACCTACTACGCTCAAAAAATGGGTATTGATGCCAAAGATATCGTGAACGTTTCGGTTATGCCTTGTACCGCAAAGAAATTCGAGGCTGCTCGTGACGATCAAAACGCTGCCGGTGTGCCCGATATCGACATTGCCATCACCACTCGTGAGTTGGCTCGCATGATCGAAAGAGCCGGTATCAAATTCACCGCTTTGCCGGATGAAGAATTTGATATGCCTCTTGGCGAAGATACCGGTGCTGCCGTTATCTTCGGTGCAACCGGTGGTGTTATGGAAGCGGCATTGCGTACCGCTAACGACTGGTTGACCGGTAAAGACAACAAAGAAGTGGAATTCCACGAAGTGCGTGGCACCGACGGTCTTAAAGAAGCTACCTACAACATTGCCGGTATGACAGTTCGCGTGGCTGTTGCCAGCGGTATTGCCAGTGCAAACTATATCATGGATACCATTCGCAGCGGCAACGCTCCTTGGGATTTTGTTGAGATCATGTGTTGCCCCGGCGGTTGTGTCAACGGCGGCGGTCAACCCATTCAACCCGCTTCTGTGCGCAGCTTCACCGATTTGAAAACGTTGCGTGCCAAAGCCTTGTATGCACAAGACGAAGCCATGACGTTGCGCAAATCGCACGAATCCCCCATTATCAAAAAGTTGTACGAAGAATTCTTTGACGACGGTATCGGTGGTCACAAAGCACATCATTGCTTACACACCACTTATGTTGCTCGCAAGAAATTCAAATAAGTAACTTAACGAACAAGCGCCTGACCAAATGGTCAGGCGCTTGTTTTATGGTTTGATATGATTATTTTACTGCGCGGGCAATTTGATAATAATCGTCGGTAAGCAGGGTGTCGGCCCCCAGTGCTAACGCATCCTTTGCCTCGGCAGGGGTATTGGTGCAATAGATACCACATTTTAAATCCGCTTTGTGCGCCGATTCGACACGTTCGGCAGTGGCATACACGGTGGAGAATTGCACCCGTTTACAGTCGCAATCCACTGCCACTTGCACCGCATCGCACGGGGTATCGTCGGTTTGGCAGAAGCAAAGCGAAATGTTCTTATCCAAAGAACGAGCCAGTTTTAACAAATCAGCACTTGCCGAAGTTAAGTACACAAAATCGCGGCAATCGTAACAATCAATCAAATCGATAATGTTTTTGAGCATTGCTTTTTCGCGGTCACCCACTTCACCGGCAACACCGATAAAAATGTTCATGATGACACGGCGGGCAAATTGCTGCAAAATCGCTTCAAACGTCATGGGTGTTAAGCCTGCATATTCTTTGCTGAAAACCGAGCCAAAGTCATACTTTTGCAAATCATCAAACGTCAAATCCCAAACCATGCCGGTGCCGTTACTGATAAGGCTGATATCCGGCTCGGCAAGACAAGTGACGACGTTGTCGGCAGTATACCACAAACCAAATTCAATTTCATCAGAACCAAGCGAAACCGCTGTGGCAAATGCCGGAAAGCTGTTATCAGGAGCAACGCTTTTGAAACCGCGATGTGCGCATACACGGGGAAACGGTTTTTGTGCATCGGTCAACACAACAACAGGTTTTGCGCAAGATTTTGCTTTTTTACAACAAGCCATAAATTTTTCCTACCCTTCTTTTTAATGACGTATAATAATAGATTGCGGGATATTTTCTATCGTTACCGTTTGGTCACCCTCGGCAAATTCGCCGTCCAATGACCAAGGTAACGGTTTAGACATGTGGAACGTTACTTTTGGTGTTTTGAAAAAATCAAACATTTCGGCATCAAACACACCGGTATTAAGTGATGTGATGATTTTGGCAAGGTCTGCCGCATTTTTGGGACGGCGCACCAGTATGACTTCAAACAATCCGTCTGTCATATCCACCATATCGGCATGAAGTTTAACAAGCCCTGCTACCGAAGTAGAATTACACACCGCACCAAACACATAGTCACCATGATACTCTGCCGTTTCGGTTTTCACGGTAAGCGGATAGGCTTGCAGCGAAAATAATTCTTTGGAGCCTTCCAGAATATAGGCCAAATGCCCCAATGCATTTTTGGTGGTTTGCGGCGCTTTGTACGAAGCAGCCGTAAACGCGCCAAAAGAAGCAATGTAAGCAAAATGGCGCAAATTATTGAACAAACCCACGTCAAGCGATTTGTCCTGACCTTCGATTATCGCACGCAAAGCAGCGGCTGGTTGTGTTTTTAAGCGCAGCGTGTTGGCAAAATCATTGGTACTTCCTGCCGGAATATAACCCAGCGGTATTTTCTTTCCACATAGGAGCAAACCGTTGATAACTTCATTGAGTGTCCCGTCGCCGCCGCAGCACACCACCAAATCGTGTTCTTTGGCCAGGTTCTTTGCAACATCACGTGCCTCGCCGCGGGCGGAGGTGGTATAAACCGTTGTTTGATACCCCTCTCGGCATAATCCGTTTACCAAGGTGAATAAAGCAGACTTGCCCTTGGTTTTACCTGCCACGGGATTCACAATCAACAATGCGCGAGATGATTTCACATTTACTCCTCCCTACCGGCAGCTGTATCACTGCGAATCAGCATATCCGATAAATAATAGACGGTTTTGGCAATTTCGTAATCTTTTTCACTTAACGTGCCATATAAGTTTCCGTCATCTTGAATACAAAAACTGCGGGTCGTCGCAAACAAATTTCTGCCCAGCAAGGTCGTTTCGTACTGTTCGGGCGGCAGACCTAAAAGATACAACAAACTCGGCAAAACATCAATTTGACCGCCAATCACCGAAAAATGTTGCGGGTTTTCGATATCGGTATCGTAAAAAATGAGAGGCAATGTGTATTTTTCGTCTTGCAAAAACCAATCTTCGCAAACTTCTTCGTCAAGTCCGCTGACGTAATGCGGATAATACTTATGGATACCGCCGTGGTCACCAACTACCATAATTAATGTGTTGGTAAGCAAACCACGTTGTTCCATACCGGCGAGCAGTTTGCCGATTTGTTCATCCACATAATGCATGGCCTGTAAATATCGGCCCATAGGATGCTCGGCTAACTCATTCGCAAGAGACAACTTCTGCGGTGTCATAAACGGAATATGTGACGAACAAGTCACTACGTGCGCATAAAACGGGGATGATAATGGCTGCGCGTCCAGTTTTTCGAACGTTTGCCGCACAAAACTTTCGTCCGACAAATAACCGTTAAGCAAATGGTCTTGCTCGTAATCCATATGAACAGAATCCACACCCAGCGTTCCGCTGAGCATGTCTTGATAATTCCAAATACTGTCGGTTGCACCGTGATAATATGTGGAGTGATAACCGCCGTGTTGTTTAAGCAGCCGCGGCAAAGTAAGATATGAGTTTTCGGTATAGGAACCGAAAACATAACTTTTGTTCGGTGGCAACAATGCTGTCATTATCATAAAATCGCAGTCCGAACTGTTGCCGCATTTGACTTGTTCATAAATGTTGGAAAAGTAATACCCGCCGCTTGCCAATCGATTCAGGTTCGGTGTGATTTCCTGCCCGTTTATGGATTGTCCAATCACGAAATTTTCCAACGATTCCACTTGGATAATTAGTACGTTTTTATCCGTAGATTGCCCGAAAAAAGCACTGTCTTTATTATCTTGCAGTTTCCAATCAAAATAGGCGTTACGCATCAGTTCATCTTGTTCGGACATAACCGCTGTTGTCACATTGCCCGAAGCCGTTTGTGCAAAGTCTTCCCCGTGAAAACCAAGGAACGAAAAATACAACGATTTTTGCACCGTATCCGATGTCACATACAAACGACGATATAATCCGTTATCCCAAGAAAAACAACTTAATAACGGAACAAAAGCCAATACGAAAGCACAAACAGCGGCTGTTACAGCCGTAAGATACGGACGATGTTTGGGATTATGTTCCCGATGCCATCCGCGACGGGAAACATGATAAAACAACACGCCCCAAACAGCAAAGTCCGCCAAAAACAGCAAATCCGACCAAGCAAACAACGTGGGAAGCGTTTGCAGAATCGTACTAGACCCGCCCTGTGAACCGGCAAGCGGTAACATGATTACCGCAGGAAGTACATTATAGGCGCGAAAATACACAAGGTCAATAACGGCAATAACGGTGCAAACGGCATTCACTATCACACCATAGAGATATCTTCCCCTCCCGCGAAATAAAAAACCAAAACAAAACACCAACGCTATCGGTGCGAGTTGCAACGGAAGATAGGGCAGCGAGCGAACAATCCCTTGCCATAATTGCAGTTGATAGGCATTGTCTCCCACAATATATCCTTGTAATAAAAATTGCTTAAAAAGCACTGCTGCAAACGGCAAAAGCAGGCACAGCCAGACCGCCGTTTTAGAAAACCGTTTTTTCATAATTACTCCGCTTTTATGTAAATTGATTCGTAACTCGTCAACGCTTCTATATCATTATAACACGAGCCATCGGAATAACAAGTATTAAAATATGAATTTTTTTGTATCTTGTTGACAGCACATCCTAAAAAGAGTAAAATATAGTATTATAAAAAGTGAGGAGAAACGGTATATGGCATGGCTTTTTAAGCGTCGTGAGCAACCGTCACCGTTCGCGGCTTTGGACGGCAAATTGATTACTTATGCCGTGCGTCGTGAAACAAACAGTGAAGTGGTCATCGGCAAAGACGGGCGTATTTGTGTTGACAGTGAACAACTGGAATTACGCTTTCAAAACGGCACCGTTCCCTTTGCTTGTCCCCTCTCTTCACTCGAATACGGCGATTTGATGAGTCGTAACGGCGTGCTGATCACCGGTGAAGATACCGTTACCGGCAAACGTGCCACCGTTGTTGCCTATTACAAGTACTATCGCTGAAAAGGAGCTTGTTATATGAAATTTCGTGTTGCCTGCACCACTGTTACAGCGTTGCTTTGTTGTCTTTTGACGGCATTTCCCGTATTGGCTCAGCCGGAAGAAGAAGCGGACGTCTACGCAATGCCACTGGTAGCGGAGTCCGAAGGAGCACCCGATTATATTTATTATTACACCGGTACTGATAAAACGGACCCAAGCACATTTTCTTGGGTTGCCGACGGTATCAAAGGCGATGCCGTAAAATTAAACGGTGAAAATCAATATTTGCGTTTGGCAACCGCCAAAGTAAAAGAATTATCCTCTTTCACTTTTTCCGCTTGGGTAAACCGTCCTTTCACCGAAGCGGATGAAGAAAACGACCATAAACTATTAACCGTCTACAAAAACGAAAATCGGTATTTAACCCTATCGCTCGACAAGCAAGATAAGGAAAACGGAATCAATGGCATTTGTTTGGAATTACAAGACCGCACCATTGATCCGCTAACACTTTTCCGTCCGGCTTCACCGGAAACAACTACCGCTTTCCCCGCCGGCAAATGGCATCATGTGGCGGTAACTTTTTCGGATACCAATGTTGCTGTTTATGTGGATGGTACTGCTTATTTACAACAGACAATTGACCTTTCAATAGACGAAATGGATTTGCGCAACTTTATCATCGGCGGCGGTTTTTACGGTGAAAAACCGCTGAACGCGATGCTGGATAACGTGTTGGTTTATAATGCTGCTTTGTCTGCCGAGCAAGTAGCTTTGTTGGCGCAAAACACCAATCCGCTATCGGGTGCTGCACCTACCACCACAAAAGAAGTATTGGCAACGGTACCCCTTACTTTGCCCGACAATATTACCAATGAGCCGCAAACCGGGTTGCGTGTTTTGGGGTTACCGGTAGGTTTGGTGGTCGTGTTAGCTGCTTTTATTTTGGTAGCCATCGTTTTAACTGTTGTGTTTACCCGTCGTAACAAACCGGAGGAGAGTGACCACTTATGAAAAACCGAGTAATTATCATCGGACTTGTTCTGGTTTTGGTCCTCTTGCTCTCTGTTTCGGCAATGGCGCAAAACAATACTTCACAAACCATTGCATTGACCGAGCAAGGCGATACCGTGATTCTTTCCGCTCAAAACCCGCCTGCGTTTTGGGAGCGCCCCGCCTTAAAAGCAGGCGAATCCTATACCGCCAAAGGTACCTTAACGCTGGTTAATCACACACAAACCACACGCACCATCTCACTCGATACCGTAAAACTCCCTTATGAAAATGAAACTTCGTTACGCTACTTAAACCATTTGGTTCTCCGCGTTACCGAAGGAGATACTGTTCTGTTCGACGGACCGTACAGCACCATCAACGACACCGGAGGTCTACTATTACACCGCGAATTAGCGGCCGGTCAATCCTCGGTTTTGACGGTTTCGTTGCGTGCGGATTACACCTGTCCTGAGGAAGGTCTTGCCGAAGGCGAATGGTTAGACTGGCAGTTTTACACCTTTGCCGAAACCGTGCAACCGGTTGTTGAACGTTTCAAGGACCCGGCACTGTTGGAGATAGCGATTGCCGCCGGTGCTGCCGGTTTGTTATTAGTCGGCGTGTTACTGTTTGACAAATTACGTAAAAGATAACAGTATTTTAAAAAAGGAGCAGACAAACCTTGTTTGTCTGCTCCTTTTCCTATTTTCTCTTATTCTTCGGTAGGTAATACCGCTAATCCAAGCTCCGCCAACTGCGATTCATCGACCGATGACGGACATTGTGTCATGAGTTCTGTCATGTTCTGCACTTTCGGGTAAGCCACCACATCACGCAACGTAGCCGCACCCAGCATCTGCATAACCAAACGATCAAGTCCCAATGCCATACCGCCATGCGGAGGAGCACCGTATTTGAACGCATCGGTCAAATACCCGAACTTGGCATACGATACTTCATCCGACAAACCAAGGGCGCGGAACATTTGCTTTTGCAACTCCGGATTGGTGATACGAATAGAGCCGCTGGCAAGTTCAATACCGTTGAGCACCAAGTCATACGCTTTGGCAAACACACGTGCAGGGTCGCTTTCCAAATAAGGAATACACTCATCAAGAGGCGAGGTGAAAGGATGGTGCATAGCCACCCATGTTTTTTCTTCGGCGTCCCATTCAAAGAACGGAAATTCCGTAATCCAAAGCAGATTATACCCTTCGCGCGGAATGTTGAGTTTTTCGGCCACTTCCAAGCGCAAAGCACCCAGTACGGACAACACCAGTTTGGAAACCGTGTCGGCAACCAGTAACACCACGTCACCTTTTTCAGCGCCCACAGCAGTGAGCAATGCGGACATTTCTTCTTCGGTCAAGAATTTGCCAAATGAGGAGGCAATACCATCATCTGTCAGACGCACCCATGCCAAACCTTTGGCACCGATACCACGGGCATGTTCGGTCAACTTATCAATTTCCTTGCGAGTAAGCACCGTAACGGCTTGTTTGGCCACAATAGCGCGTACCGAGCCGCCACCTTCGATGGCAGAGGTAAATACCCCAAAGCCACACGATTTGACGATATCGCTGACGTCTTGCAATTCCATGGCAAAACGGGTATCCGGTTTATCCGAGCCGAATCGCTCCATTGCCTGCGTGTATGTCATGCGGGGAAGCGGCAGTGGAATATCCACATCCAACACTTCTTTGAAAACGTGATGAATAAAACCCTCACCAATATTCAAAACATCTTCCACATCCACAAAGGACATTTCCAGGTCGATTTGCGTAAATTCCGGTTGTCGGTCGGCACGCAAGTCTTCGTCGCGGAAACAACGTGCTAATTGAAAATAGCGGTCAAATCCGGCAACCATGGATAATTGTTTATATAATTGCGGAGATTGCGGCAAAGCATAAAAATCGCCTTTATGCACACGGGAAGGCACCAAAAAGTCACGTGCACCTTCCGGCGTGGAACGCACCAAAATCGGCGTTTCCAGTTCAATAAATCCTTGTGAATCAAAATAGTCGCGCGTGGATTTGGCAATTTTATGACGTAATAACAAGTTGCGTTGCAAATCCGGACGGCGCAAGTCTAAATAGCGGTATTTTAAGCGCATGGCTTCCGCGGTATTGGAATTTTCCAAAATTTCGAACGGCGGAGTTTCTGCTTTGTTGAGAATACGCAGTTCGGTAACGGCAATTTCCACTTCACCTGTCGGAATTTCGTTGTTAATCGAAGAACGCACCCGCACCACACCGGTTGCTGCCAAAACATATTCGCCGCGTACGGTGAACGCTTTTTCGAACACATCACGTGCGGTGTTTTCGTCAAAGGCTAGTTGCACAATGCCCGTGCGGTCACGCAAATCGATAAAAATCAGTTGCCCTAAATCGCGTTGACGTTGTGCCCAACCAAAAACGGTAACGGTCTCGCCGGCATGTTCACGACGAAAATCTCCGCAGTAACGACTGCGTTTTAATCCTTGAATGGTTTCCATTTATTCTACCACGCTTTCCATTAATCCTGCTAATTGACGGTCCAAGGTTTTGTTATACAGCACCGTATACAAGCTGTCGTCTAAGGTGATTTCGGTTAATTCACCGGTTTTCATATCTTTAAGTTTCGCCACACCGGTTTCGAGTTCGTTGTCGCCCACCACAACCGTGTACAAAGCACCCAGTTTATCGGCATATTTCATTTGTGCTTTTAAGCCCCTACCAACCGTATCGCATTCCACACAGATACCGCCTTGACGAAGTTGCGTTGCAAGTGCAAAGCATTTCTTTGCCGCCGCTTCACCCATAGAGGCAAAGTAAATATCACATTCTTTGTTGTTCGGGATGGGACAATCCTGCGCGTGCATCACCATCAGCAATCGTTCCAAACCCATGCCGAATCCCAGCGACGGCAAATGAGGACCGCCCAGTTCTTCGCACAAACCGTCGTACCGTCCGCCGCCGCAAACCACCGCTTGTGCGCCCAGCGCATCCGATACAAATTCAAAAACCGTGCGGGTGTAGTAATCCAAACCGCGAACAATGTGCGGATCTAGCGAAAATTCAATTTCTGCCTCTGTCAAATACCCTTGTACCGCCGCAAAGTGCGCCGCGCAATCGTCGCACAAATAATCGGTAATCAGCGGTGCTTTTGCAGCAATTCCCGAACAAATCGGCGATTTACAGTCCAAAATGCGCATGGGATTGCGTTCCAGACGACCTTGGCAAGTCTCACACAATTCTTCGCGGCAAGCCGAAAAATGGGCCTTTAACGCTTCGTGATATGCTTTGCGGCATGTCGGACAACCGATGGAGTTAATATGCAACGATACACCCGTTACCGAAAGTTCTTTGAGTGCCGTGGCGGCAAGAGCAATTACTTCGGCATCTGCGGCAGGAGAGGCAGTGCCAAAACACTCCACACCAAATTGATGAAATTCCCGCAAACGACCGGCTTGCGGTTTTTCATACCGATAGCACGAGGTGATATATGCTGTTTTAACAGGTAACGCATCGTTATTGAGTCCGTGTTCCAACAACATACGCATGGCGCCTGCGGTGCCTTCCGGACGCAGTGTGATGGAACGGCCGCCTTTATCGTCAAACGTATACATTTCTTTTTGTACCACGTCGGTAGTTTCCCCCACCGAACGTTGAAACAATTCCGTGTGTTCAAAAACCGGCGTACGAATTTCGCGGTAGCCGTAGTCGCGCGCAATTTGCAACAAGGTACGTTCAATATATTGCCATTCATGGCTTTGCGACGGTAACACGTCTTGTGTTCCGCGAATGGCTTTGGTAATCAGACCCATGGTTTTTCGCTCTTTTCTGTTTTAAATTATCCCTTTGGGATTCACAATGTTACGCCAATCCAAGTCACCGCGTTCCAAACCGTGGATAAGCACCTCGGCGGTGGCAATGTTGGTGGCAACCGGAATATTGCGCATATCGCACAAACGCAAAATATCGGTTTCTGTCGATTCTTGTTCCGTAAGCGCCATCGGGTCACGGAAAAACAGCAGTAAATCAATTTCATCACAAGAAATGCGAGCGGAAATTTGTTGAGCACCGCCTTGTCCGCCGCTTAAATACCGTGTGATTTGCAAACCGGTGGCTTCGGATATCAACTTGCCGGTCGTGGCAGTCGCACACAAATGGTGACGGTTAAGAATTCCGCAATACGCAATACAAAACTGTACCATCAATTCTTTTTTGGAGTCATGTGCCATCAACGCAATGTTCATCAAAATCTCTCCTTTTCTTATTTTATGTGCAAGGGAATATCCTCGCCTAAATAACGTCCTGCAATGTTTGCAAAGCAAACAGCCGCTTTGCTGTCGACCGGCAACGGTTTGCCGTACGCGTTGGCAACCGCCACCTCTTCATCCTCCGGCAGTACACCGATAAGTTGCAAGGCGGAGGTATCGATAAGTTCGTCAATATCCGGCATTTTACCCCGCAAAATCGGTTCCGGACGTAGGCGGTTAATAATGAGCCTTGCCGGAACATCTTGCTTTTTGAGTAAACGTGAAACAATCTGCGCATCGCGGGCACACACCATATCCGGTGTGGTAACCACAAACGCTCGGTCTGCCCCGGCAACGGCCGCTTTGAAACCACGACCGATACCCGCAGGACAATCCACGATGATTTCATCGTAATACGCCGACAGTTCCCGACAAAGGCCCGCCATGGCTTCCGGTTGTGCGAGTTGTTCCAGGTTGACCGGTGCGGGCAACACAAACACATTCGGGCAAATCGGTGAAGGGTAAATCGCGTTGGTGGATTGGCACGCACCGGAAAGTACGTCTGCCATGTCGTAAACCGCCGTTCCGGCAATACCGAGCATAACATCCAAACTGCGCAAGCCCGCATCACCGTCCACCAACAATACCCGCTGTCCACGATGTGCCAACGCACACCCCAGACCCGCTGAAACCGTGGATTTTCCGGCACCGCCTTTTCCGGATGTGACAACGGATATCATAGTTATTCCCTCCTACTGTTTGTCCTCATATATAAATGCTAGTATAGCACAAAAAAACGATGCTGTAAACTAATTTCTGTAATTCCCCTTGCTTTTTGGTAAAGATTTGACTTTCCCCTTGCTTTTTTGAAAAAGAGGTGGTATACTGTACTTTAATAACGCATAGATGGAGAAAGTATGCGGTGTACCCTGTACAGCAGAGAGAGTCGTCATCGGCTGAAAGCGACTTGTACCGGTCCCCGCAGAAGTTCACTCTTGAGCGGCGACATTGAGTTTCTTTTTTATAAAAGAAAGGTAGGTGCCGACGGCTGACCCCGTTACCGGTCGTGAGTGTTCGCTAAACAGCGAAAATGTGGGTGGTACCGCGGAGTTGTCTTCGTCCCTTGTGGATGAAGGCTTTTTTATTTTTATAAGGAGTAATGTGGCTATGAAAGAAAAATTAGAATCCTTGCGCAAACAAGCGCTTGAAGAACTCTCTTGCTTGCAAACCCCCAAGGAATTAGAAGATTTTCGTGTTCGATTGCTGGGGAAAAAAGGTGAAGTTACCGGGTTATTACGCGGCATGGGTGCCGTCCCGGCAGAAGAACGCCCGCAAATGGGACAACTTATCAACCAATTGCGTGCAGAATTGGAAAATGCTTTGAGCGAGCGTGAGCAAACCATTCTTTCCGCTTTAAAGGAAAAACAACTCAAAGAAGAAACTATCGACGTCACCTTGCCCGGTACCAAAACAAAAAACGGTGGTTTACACCCGCTCAACATTGTTTTGAACGATTTGGTGGATATTTTCCAATCCATGGGCTTTGACGTCGTGGATGGACCCGAGGTGGAAACCGAAAAATATTGTTTTGAAGCACTCAACGTTCCCAAAGATCACCCCGCTCGCGATATGCAAGATACCTTCTATTTGGCAGAAAATTTGTTGCTCCGCACCCAAACTTCGGCAGCACAAGCACGTACCATGGAACAACGCAAACCACCGATTCGCATCATTTGCCCCGGCCGCGTGTTCCGTGCAGACGAAGTAGATGCCACTCACTCCCCTGTTTTCCACCAAGTGGAGGGGTTGGTCGTGGACAAAGGCATTACCTTGTGTGATTTAAAAGGTGTGTTGGAACAATTTGCCCATGAAATTTACGGTCCCGAAACCAAAGTGAAGTTCCGTCCTTCCTTCTTCCCATTCACCGAACCGAGCGTCGAAGTGGACGTTACGTGTTCCGAATGCGGCGGCAAAGGTTGTCGTGTTTGCAAAGGCAGCGGCTGGATCGAAATTTTGGGTGCCGGCATGGTACACCCCCGCGTACTGGCAGGATGCGGCATTGACCCCGAAGAATATTCTGGTTTTGCTTTCGGCATCGGATTGGACCGTTTGACCACAACGCGTTATAAAATCAGTGATATCCGTCTGCTGTTCGAAAACGACCAGCGGTTTTTGGAACAGTTTTAAAGGAGGAACATCGCGATGAAAATTTCGTTAAATTGGCTTAAACGCTATGTGGATATTCCCGTCAGCGTAGACGAACTGTGCGAAAAAATGGTGCTCAGCGGTTTCGAAGTAGAAAGCATTGAAGACCTTTCTGCCACTATGAGCAACGTTGTTGCCGCACGTATTTTAAAGTTAGAAAAACATCCCGATGCCGATAAATTGCAAATTTGCCAAATGGATGTCGGCGCCGAAGAACCGATTCAAATTATCACAGGGGCACAAAACGTGTTTGAGGGCGCTTTGGTTCCTGCCGCTTTACACGACTCGTTGTTGCCCAACGGCATGCATATCAAACGTGGCAAACTGCGCGGCTTGCCCTCCGACGGTATGTTGTGCTCCGGCGAAGAACTGTGTCTGAAAGAATCCGATTACGAAGGTGCCGAAGTAAACGGTATTTTGATTTTGAAAGAAGATGTCCCCACCGGCACCGATATGCGCGACATTCTGCATCTAAACGACGTTGTCATTGATTTCAAAATCACCGCCAACCGCCCCGATTGTCAAAGCGTGTTGGGTGTTGCCAGAGAAATTGCCGTGGCACTCAAACAAGAGTTCCGCGCACCGCAACCCTCTTATCACACCGTTGGCGGCGACATCAAAGAACATATCGACATCACGGTAAAAGATTACGATTTGTGTCCTCGTTATATGGGCCGTGTGGTGCGCAATTTGCGCATTGCTCCTTCGCCCGATTGGATGAAAGATTGTTTGCGCTCGGCAGGTATGCGCCCCATTAACAACATTGTCGATATTACCAACTTTGTCATGTTGGAAACAGGCCAACCGATGCACGCCTTTGATTTGCGCGATATTGCAGGTAACCAAATCATAGTGCGCCGTGCCGAGAACAATGAAGAAATCGTTACATTAGACGGCAAACCACATACGCTAAATGAAGAAATGTTGGTGATTGCCGATGCCAAAAACCCATCTTGTCTGGCGGGTATCATGGGTGGCTTAAACAGTGAAATCAAAGAAGATACCACCGACTTACTGTTCGAATGTGCTAAATTCCGCCGTGACAACGTGCGCCGTACTTCCCGCGCATTAGGTGTACGCACCGAATCGTCCGCACGTTTTGAAAAAGGTGTCGATTTAATTGGTGTGGAATATGCCATGAACCGTGCTTTGCAACTGATTGAAGAACTGAATGCCGGTGATATTATCGACGGTGTGATTGACTGTCACGAGCCGTTACCGCCCGCTCGCGTATTAACCGTTACGGCGGAAAGTATCAATGCGTTGTTGGGTGTCAATGTTCCTGTCGATACGATGGTAGATATTTTAAATCGATTGGAAATTGCCACCACGTTGCAAGACGGTGTGTTAACGTGCATTGTCCCCTCCTTCCGTGACGACGTGGAAGGCCGCGCCGATTTAGCAGAAGAAGTCATGCGCGTTTACGGGTATGACCACATTGTATCCACCCCCATGACCGGCTCTATTGTTCGCGGCAAACAATTACCCGAACGCTTGCACACCACGCAAATCAAAGACTGTTTGATTGCGCAGGGCATGCAAGAAATTTCGACCTATTCGTTTATCAGCGGCAAGGCGCTTGATACCCTTTCTCTGCCGCAAGACGATGCGCGACGCGTGGCGGTTACGCTGCTCAACCCCCTGGGTGAAGAATATTCTGTTATGCGGACACAACTCATTACCAGTATGTTGACCGTTCTTGCCACCAACTATAACCGCAAAAACACCGCGGTACGGTTCTTTGAAGTCAGCAAACGGTTTGTCCCCCATTCTTTACCGCTTTGCGAACAACCCGCCGAAATTCCAACGCTTTCGCTGGGTATTTATGGCGAAGAGGAAAACTTCTTTACCCTCAAAGGCATCATTGAAACATTGCTTACCACGTGTGGTATCAACGCGGAGTTTGTCCGTTCGGCTGAGCCGTTCTTACATCCCGGCCGTGGGGCGGCAGTGTATGTGGGCGATACCTGCCTTGGTACGTTTGGCGAAGTACATCCCGACACGGCGAACCGTTACGATTTGGGAACGCGTACCTACGTTGCGGAACTTACCTTACAACCGCTTTTTGACGCCATGGAGAAAAAACGCACGCTGTATAAACCGCTTCCCCGCTTCCCTGCCGTGGAACGCGATTTGGCATTGTTATGTGACGAAGAATTGCCCGTGGCGGAAATTCAAAAAATCATTGCCAAGGCAGGCGGAAAATTATTGGAAAACGTTGCTTTATTTGACGTCTACCAGGGTGCACAAATTGCTGCGGGTAAAAAGAGCGTGGCATTCAGTTTGTATTTCCGTTCTGCCGAGGCAACGCTCACCGACAACGATATCAATCCGTTGCTCGAAAAGATTTTTGCCCGCTTGCAAGAAAAAGGTTGCACCCTTCGTTCATAAACCTCTTGTAATTTTTTTCAAAATAGCGTATACTGATAGTATCAGTAGATGGGAGGCTTTGTAATGTTAGATAAAACCATGACTTTTTCCCTGCATGAGGATAAAGACCAACAGATGAAACAAATTCTCACCACCGTATACGATGCGTTGCGTGAGAAGGGATATAATCCCATTAATCAACTGGTGGGCTACATTTTGTCAGAAGACCCCACCTACATCACCACGCACAACAACGCGCGCAGCCTGATTCGCAAACTGGACCGCGATGAATTGTTGCGAGCAATGGTGCGCTCGTATCTTAATGAATAAAAGGTGGCAATTATGGCTGAAAAACAAGAAACACTTTTGACCTACAAAGGCAAACCGCTCGTGCGCAGCGGCAAAGTCTTGTACTACGGTGACATGGCAGAAAAATGCGTTGTTATGTTGCAAATTCTGTCCACCAAAACCAAAGGCGATATGGAAGTTGCCGACCGCGTACAAGTGCAGTTGTTATTAACCGATCCCGAAGTACGTATGAAAGACCGTATTTTGAAAAAAAGTGAAAAAATCGGTTTGTACAACGCCATGGACATCGGCAGCATTTGGTTGGAACGCACCTTAGCAGAAAAATAACGAAAGTAAAACCGCCCGATTCGGCAAATACCGAACCGGGCGGTTTTTTTGGTTGTCAACGAAGCAGGTCCAAAAGCTCGCCGCCATCTTGTAACACTAACTCCGGTTTATCTTCCGAAGCTCGCAAAATTTCGGGCGTAGTTTCGCCGCTCATAACCAAAATATTTTTGATACCGGCGTTCAGCCCGCTTTTGATGTCCGTATAAATGCGGTCACCGATAACGGCGGTTTCTTTTTCGGTATACCCCGTCATACGCATCGCAATTTGGGGCATGGCGGGTTCCGGTTTGCCAATAAAAATCGGACGTTTGCCGGTGGCGTTGTAAATCATATCGCACACACTGCCGCAATCCGGCACACTGCCGTATTCGGTAGGACAAACATAGTCGGGATTGGTCGCAACATAACGCACTTCTTTGGTGGATAACAAAAACGAAACATCATCTAACTTCTTGAACGTAAGTTCCGTATCGTTCCCCATCACAATGCAGTCCACTTCGTCCAACTGTTCCGTAACGGTAAAACCCTGAGAGATAAGCTCATCTTTTAACGATTGCGTACCGCAAACGTATAGCCGTTCCGTGGGACATTCTTCTTTGAGGTATTGTGCCGTTGCCTGCGAGGAAGTGATAAAATCTTCTTCCGTTGCAGGAATCCCCAAACGGTCCAATTTTTTAATGTAATCGGCCACACTTTTAGACGAGTTATTGGTCATGAACAAATACTGTTTGCCCTGTTCTTTGATTGTTTTAAGCAATTCGATGGTGAAATCATACAAGCGATTGCCAAGGTACAACGTACCGTCCATATCAAACAAAAATAACTTAATTTCCGCTACGTAACTTTTTTTATCCATAGTAATCACCCGACTTAAGAATTGATATCGTATAACACCAAAATGCGGTCATCCAACTCCAATAACAATTGCTTCAATTGTTCAAAATGGTGGTCATTTTTTATCAAGATTGACATACCAACATGTCCCGGTATCCCGCTTTTGGGATGGAAGATATCAAACGAATTCATGGAATCTTCAAAGTTGCGCAGAATCTCCGCTACTTGATCTGCCAACGTAAGATCGGGCAACTCCACATAAACATACGCCGCATTTTTTTGTGTGCTTTCCAAACGGCTGAGGATGGTCATGCTGAAAAGAGACAGCACCACTGCGACAACAGTGCCAATGTAAAAACCGTAACCAACCGCAATACCAATCGCAGCTGTTGCCCACATACCCGCAGCGGTAGTCAAACCGGTAATAATGGAACCGTTACGCACCATAATCATACCGGCACCCAAAAAACCGATGCCCGAAATCACTTGTGCCGAAAGCCGTGCAACGTCGGAAGCAAGCCCCATTTCTTGCGACAAAAACAAACCTGTCAAAGCCGTCAAAGCAGCACCGACACATACCAATATGTGTGTACGCAAACCCGCAGGACGGCCGTGTTTGCCGCGTTCCATGCCGATAAGGCCACCTAAAAAAGTAGCAAGAATCAGTCGCGCAATCACCGAAATGAAATTAAAATTTGAAAGTATTTCCCATATTTTTTCCAAAGTCATCGTTATTTTCCTCCTTGATGAAGAACTATATGTTGCCAAACAAGCAAGTATGAATACTTTATCAGCTGTACCATAACTCTTGCTTTCCGGTAGATACCGCCATCGCACCGTAGCGTAATGCTTCGGTCACTTCTGCTTTTGTTTCGATAAGTCCACCCGCAATCACCGGGATTTTACCGCCGGAAAAACGACGAATAATTTTCCCCATAACACCGGGCATAATTTCAATCAAATCAGGTTTGGACTGTTCGAGCAATTCGCCCATACCGTTAACACCTTTGGAATCCAACGCAAAGAACCGTTGCACGGTGATAAGACCACGTTCTTTGGCATGACGAATTATTTGTCCGCGCGTGCTGATGATGCCGTCGACACCATGTGATGCCAAAAAATCCACACCTACACGGTCTTTACCAATCCCTTCTGCCAAGTCCATATGTACCAACAACATTTTGCCCGCTTCATGGGCTTGTTCAATACATTCGGTTATTGTCAACAAGTTAGCGTTTAAATGAAAAATTACTTCCGCCGGCGAAGCCAGTGCTTCCTTCCACGAAGTTTCCTGCACGGCGGCAATCACCGGCGTACGTTCCAAACAATCGGTTAATCGGGACAACAGCACAGAATCATCTCACTTTTAACAAAACGGAAAAGGCGCAAAAAAACCGAAATTTTCCGGTTGTTTTTTGCGTCTCTCACTCTTAATTTCAATATTATACACCGTTCGACCAAAAAAGTCAAGGCTTTTGAACACGTAATCGATTAGCAAGCAAGGGGTCAGGTGTTACAAACGCCGTACGGTTGGTTTCATAAATCACCATCCCCGGCTTGGCCCCCGTCGGTTTTTTAACGTGGCGAATTTGCGTGTAATCCACCGGCACTTGCGAAGAAGCCGCGGCTTTGGAATGCGTTGCCGCCAAAATGGCCGCCTGTTCCAACGTGCGTTCGGGCGGCATAACCCCTTCGGTCAGTACAACCGTGTGGGATCCTGCAATATCTTTGGTATGAAACCACCAATCGCTTCCCTTTGCTGTTTTGGTGGTCAAGCGGTCATTTTGCAAGTTGTTGCGCCCCACCAAAATAGTAAATCCGTCATCCGAAAGGAATTCTAACGGTTTTGTCGGTGCGGGTGGCTTTTGACGATTGGTACGCCGCCGCAAATATCCCGTTTGTTCCAGCTCTACACGCAGTTCTTCCAATTCACGCGTGGTGGTTGCGCGGGTAAGGGTATCAAACACCGAATCTAAATAATTGAGTTCCGCTTCGCCCAGTTGTAGCTGTTGGCTTAAAATTTCTTCAGCAGTTTTTGCCTTGCGATATTCCTTATAATACTTCTGCGCGTTTTGTACCGCCGACAAAGCAGGGTCCAATGGTACGCGCAACAACGGTGTGTTTTCATCGTAATAATTAACGAGCTCTGCCATCTCAGCACCTTTGGGGATCACACTCAAATTAGCATTGATAACATCGGCATATAACCGCTTTTCATCCCGCTTGGAGGAATCTTCCAACTCTCGGCGTTGATTTTCCAGTTTGCGAGAAATACGGTCGACTGCCGTGTTCAACACCCGAAAAATATCGTGCGAATGTTGTCGCAATCGCTCGGCAGCATCTTTTGTCGCATAAAATTCATCCAGTAACTGCGAAAAGGTTGGCATTTCTTTGCCTATTGCTGACAAGCCGTATTGTGTAATCGGTAAAAAACTAAAATCTAACGGTGTTTGGTCGGTGCGATAAAGCAGGTACGGCACGCGCTTATCGCGTGATCGGGCAGCCGCTTGCACGCGATAAAACACACGTTCCAAGCGGTGCTGTTGTGCCTCGGTCAACGTACCGGTATACTCTTCCCCACGCAACGTTTGGTAAGCCGCCTCGCGGCATAAAAGCGGCGACATCCCTTGGGTACGTGCCAACAACACTTTATCAAGCGTTGCACCGCTTCCCGCCGCAATATGCGCTGTCAATTCTTCCGCTGTGTAGGCAGATACATCCCAATGTAGGTCATCAGACGGCGGTATCAAATATTCCGCCCCCGGTAAAATAGGCCGAATCGGCGACATGGTAAGGTCAACCCGCTTAATGGCATCAATAATCTTGCCGTCTTCCCCAATAAGAATAATATTACTATACCGCCCCATGACTTCCACTGCCAATGTTAGGCGCACGGCATCGCCCAGTTCGTTAATCGCATCAAAATCCAGGTATAACACGCGTTCCAATCCCAGTTGGCGAATAGAGGCAAGCCGCGCACCTGTTAAGCGTTTGCGCAGCAGCATGCAAAACATCGGCGGTGAAGCAGGGTTTTCCGGTACGTTTGCTGTAAAGTGAATACGCGGAGAATTCACGCGGGCAGAAAGATATACTTTATATGTTTGGATTTTATTGCGCATGGATAACACCAGCTCTTCTTTGGAGGGCTGATGTATCTTATCAATGCGTGCATCTTGCAAGTTTTCCCACAACTCATCACGCAAGCTATGCAAAAAAACTCCGTCCAGTGCCATGCTTAGTTATCCCTTCATTCATTCAACGTGTTATACGGTGCTGTACCGTAAAAGGGCACTATCGTCAATTCGGGGAACGCTTGTGAAAGCCAGTCGCAAAGACTTGGCAACACCACGATTTCGGTGGCGTAATGTCCCCCGTCTACCATTGTTTTTTCAGCAGGAACCGCTAACCATTCATGGTGCTTTACTTCTCCTGTCACAGTGGCATCCACCGTATCCAGCAACGGCAACACCAAATCCGCGCCTGCACCGCCGCATACTGCCACCGCGTAAATCTCTTGCGTTCCTTCTTTGACACGCACGGTTGTATGCAAGCGCTCGGCTACAAACTCGGCAAACGCCGATGCGGAAAATCCCTGAGGCAGTGTGCCCATACGGCTCATGCCGTCGGGTGCCACCATTACGTCTTTTAACAGTAATTGTTCCGCTAAACAATCGTTCACGCCGCCAACGGCTTTATCCAAATTGGTATGCGCCGAAACAGCGGCAATACCGCTCTGTGCTAAGCGATAAGCCAAACTATCCGCTTGCAAAACTTTAAGCGGTTCAAAAATCAGGGGGTGATGCGTCAGCAGCACATCCGCCTCTTCAGAAACGGCATAAGCCAACGATTCCTCCGTTACATCCAACGCTACCACTACTTTGGTAATCGTCTGCTGCTCACTGCCAACCGCCAAACCGGTATTATCCCAACTTTCGGCGGTTTCGTAAGGCGCTTTTTGTTGTAGCATATTCAATAAATCGCGTACCGTTATCATTCAATTTCCTCCCAAGGTGACCATGTGCCGTTGCAATACTCTTTTATTTGTTGCAAACATTGCTCCAATTCGGCGGTAGGAGACCCCTTTTTTTGTTTTTCCAAGCGGCGCTGCACGGTTTGCAGATATGCCGCGCCATCTTTTGAAGACAAACGGCCAATGTAATACGCCGCCATGGGTAATGATTGCCGTTTTTCCACAAACTCGACACATAAAACCGTATACCAATGCCGTCCTTTTTGCACCGGTGTCTCGCTGATAATGTCAAACCCGTTATCCCACAAATACCGACGCAGTACCTCGGCACGAGTCATGGGTTGCAATATCAACCGATACCGCGCTTGTTGTACCCACGGTGCCGCTTGCAAAATAGCAGCGATCGTCTCCCCGCCCATGCCGGCAATCACAATATCCTCTACTTCATCAGGCGATACGGTGGATAAACCATCCCCTAAACGCACCTGAATGCGTGCGGTTTCCCCTGCATTAGAAACCGTTTTCGTTGCCGCCGCGACAGGGCCTTTGACAATATCCGAAGCAATCGCTGACGGACAAATTCCATTTTGTACCAGCCATACGGGCAAAAGTGCATGGTCTGTGCCAATGTCTGCCACACGGCTACCTGTACGCACCAGCGAGGCTACGGTTTGTAATCGAGTATCTAACATACGTTTGTTTTTCCTCTTTTACGAAAAAGGCAGTTCGTGCAGAACTGCCTTTTTCGTTATTTGCTTTCCAAATACGCGTTGATTTTGGCAACCATCTCATCCGCGTCTACGCCGTGAACGGCACACGCTTGTTCCAACGTTTCGCCGCGAGCCGAAGGACAACCCAAGCAATGCATGCCCATTTCCAAGAAAAACGGTGCGGTGGTACGGTCCATATCTAAAATATCGCCGATTATCATATCTTTTGTGATTTTCATAGTTTTCTCTCCTTTTTACTATTCTTTTTCTATTGTATCATATTTTCGCCAGTTTTCAATCATAAATTCAAATTTTCCGTTAATTGCATAATCACCGACAATGCCACCAATGGTGCGGTTTCACAGCGCAAAATACGTTTGCCGAGTGTTGCTGCAAAAGCACCGTTTTGTTGCAGTTTTTCAATTTCTTCCGTTTCGATGCCGCCTTCGGGGCCAATCACAATCGAGATTTGGCGAGTATCCGCCCCCACCAACGAAGAAAGCGGTTGTCCGCCACCCTCATAAAAGGTAACAGTATACTCGTTTTTCAGTTGTTCTAATGCCTGTGAAAAGGAAATGGGGGCCGCCACTTCGGGGATGCAACCACGGCCGCTTTGTTCGGCGGCACCGGCGGCTATTTTTTGCCAACGCTTCTGTTTCTTTTCTCCATCGGTGACATTGAGTTTGACCACACTGCGCGACATAGCCACCGGTACAATACGCGTAATGCCGATTTCGACACATTTTTGGATAATCCACTCCATTTTATCGCCTTTGGGTAATCCTTGGTACAAGGTTACAGCGGTGGTAGGCTCACAAGTAGTGGGAATACAGTTTATCACCTGTAAATCCACTGCCGCATCCGAAAGGTCTGTAATACGGCACTCGTAATCGGTGCCGACACCGTCGCAAACCGTCACCGTGTCACCTTTGCGCATCCGCAAAACACGGTGGATGTGATGAGCATCTTCGCCTGTGATAGTAACGGTATTACCCACAAACGGCGCAACAAAAAAGCGTGACATATACGTTACCCCTTTCGGCAAACAAGGCATACCCAGCCGCCTTGTTGCAATCGCTCACAAACCGAAAAACCGCAAGCGGTCAGTGCATCTGCAACTTCGTCACCGCGCTCGTCAAGAATACCCGATACAATGTACGTGCCGTTCGGTTTCAAAAAGGCGGGAATCGACGGTGACAGCATCAAAATCGCATCTGCGACAATGTTTGCCAAAATTAAATCGTATGTTCCCGAAACTTTTTGCACCAAATCGCCTTGCAAAATAGTGTACCGCGGTGAAGATAAACCATTCTTCTCGCCATTTTCTACCGCCATTTTCACGGCCAGTTCGTCAATGTCCACACCCAAAGCGTTTTTGGCGCCCAACAACAATGCCGCAATCGCCAGCACACCACTGCCGCAACCAACATCCAACACCGTTGTATCGGTCGTAATCAACGGCTCAATAGCTTCCAACACCATACGGGTAGTATCGTGTCCACCGGTACCAAACGCCATGCCGGGGTCGATGGAAAGAACCGTGCGCTTTTCGGTGTTATCAACCGTTTCCCATGAAGGGCAAATCAGCAGTTTTTTGCCCACCGGCAACGGTTTAAAATACTTTTTCCAGTTATTGGCCCAATCTTGTTCCCGCACGTGATTGGTTTCTACTTTACAAGGAATCGACACAGCGGCAAAACGTTCTTGCAAAAAAGCCACCGCCTCTGCCGGGTTCTCACTCGGGTCAAAATACACGTGGATATACGCCACCGAGCGGTCTTGCTGCAATAACTCTTCATCAATCAAATCGATGTGCGCAATTTCCCATGCGCCTTGTTCCAAGTCGCTGTAATCTTCAATATAAATGCCGTACGGCACTACCATGTTGGCAATGGCAGCAGCTTCCTCCACTTTTTCGGCAGGAATACGGATTTTAATTTCCAACCAATCCATGTTATAACACTTCCCTTTCTGTCACAATCAGTATACCATACCTTTTGCAAAAAGGAAAGAAAAAAGACGATGTATTGCTACATCGTCTTTTTGAAAAGCAAACTTATTTGAGTTCGACTTTGGCGCCGGCGTCTTCAAGTTTCTTCTTGAGTTCTTCGGCTTCGTCTTTACCGGCAGCTTCTTTGATGGTTTTGGGAGCGCCGTCAACCATATCTTTGGCTTCTTTCAAGCCGAGACCGGTGATTTCGCGAACCACTTTGATAACGTTGATTTTGTTCGGGCCGGCTTCGGCGAGAACAACATCAAATTCGCTCTTTTCTTCAGCAGCAGCAGCCGGAGCAGCGCCACCAGCCATAACGGCAACAGGAGCAGCGGCGGAAACGCCGAATTCTTCTTCGATAGCTTTGACCAATTCGTTCAATTCGAGAACAGTTAATGCTTTGATTTCTTCAAGCACGTTAGTAACTTTTTCAGACATGAGTACTTTCCTCCATTTTAATAATTTTTAATAAATAGGCAGTCATTACGCTTCTGCGGGAGCGGCTTCTTCGCCTTGCTTTTCAGCAACAGCGTTGAGCGCGCGGGCCAAACCGGCCACTGTGGCGTTCAAGCCACCAAGGAACATTGCCAACAAGACTTCTTTCGGCGGAACTTTGGAAAGTTCTTTTACCGTTTCGGCAGAAATGGCTTTGCCTTCAAAGAAACCGGCTTTCACTTTGAAGTTATCGTTCTTCTCGGCATACTCGCACAGCACTTTGGCGGCGGCCAATTCATCGCTGTCGGAAGTGGCAATAGCGGTGGTGCCTTCCAGCACCTCTTTTAAGTCACCCAAACCAACGTTGTCGGCAGCGCGGCCCAACAAGGTGTTTTTCACAACCGTGTATTGCACGCCTGCTTCACGCAGTTTGCGGCGAAGAGCGGTATCGTCTGCCACGGTGATTCCGGAATAATCCACAACCACACCGGCTTTGGCAGCGCTGAGTCTTTCGGTCAAGCCTGCTACCAACTCTTGTTTTGCTTGTAATACTTGCTCACTCGGCATATTAACATTTCACCTCCTGTAATTATGATGATAACATGCCGTTTTTCCTAAAAAAACACCCTTTCGGCCGTACAGACAGAAAGGGTGGTGATAACACGACTACGACAGTGCTGTCGTCGCATTACCGTTACAACCTCGGTGGGCGATTTTAAGTACCAAACGGCACACCCACTGTCTGTGGAAGAACAGCAACCGTTATTATAACAGATGGTTTGATAAAAAGCAAGAACTTTTTATCAGCCAACTTTGGCGGGGTTGATTTTTACACCGGGGCCCATGGTGGATGCTACCACGCAAGAGCGGATGTATTGACCTTTGGCAGCGGCGGGTTTTGCACGAACGATGGCGCCCAACAAAGCGTCAAAGTTTTCTTGCAATTTTTCCACACCAAAGGAAACTTTACCGATGGGGCAGTGAATAATGTTGGTTTTATCCAAACGATATTCGATTTTACCGGCTTTGGCTTCGGCAACAGCTTTGGCCACGTCGGGGGTAACGGTACCGGCTTTGGGGGTCGGCATCAAGCCACGGGGACCAAGCACCTTACCCAAGCGACCAACCAAGCCCATCATATCGGGGCTGGCAATCACGACGTCGAAATCCATCCAACCGCCGTTGATTTTGGCAACCAATTCGTCAGCACCGACAAAATCAGCACCGGCATCCAAAGCAGCTTGATGTTTATCTTCTTTAGCAAATACCAACACGCGCAGGTTTTTACCCGTTCCGTGCGGTAACACAACAGCGCCGCGGACTTGTTGGTCTGCGTGACGGCTGTCAACACCCAACTTAACGTGAACTTCAACGGTTTCGTCAAATTTGGCTTTGCCGGTTTTAACGGCGATGTCTAACGCTTCAGCGACATCATATTGTGCGTTACGGTCGATAAGCTTTGCGCTATCGACATATTTTTTACCATGTTTCATTTGGTTTTTCCTCCCTAATAGTTACCATCCACACAGCAAGTAGCTGCGGTTGGCATGAGTGGTAAATCGGAATAGTTAGTGGTTCCTCCCACCCGGAACATACCGAAATTAATCGACAACTTCGATACCCATGCTGCGCGCCGTACCGGCCACCATGCTCATGGCGGATTCGATGTTAGCGGCATTCAAGTCGGGCATTTTGGTTTCGGCAATCTTTTTGACTTGTTCCTTGGTAATCTTGGCAACTTTGGTCTTGTTCGGAACACCCGAAGCGGTTTCGATGCCGCAAGCTTTCTTAATCAAGACAGCTGCCGGAGGGGTCTTTGTGATGAAAGTAAAGGAACGGTCGGCATAAACGGTAATCACCACAGGGATGATTAAGCCGGCGTCGTTCTTGGTGCGCTCGTTAAATTCTTTCGTAAAAGCCATAATGTTCACACCGTGTTGACCAAGCGCAGGACCAACAGGGGGTGCCGGCGTTGCTTTACCCGCCGGAATTTGCAGTTTAATGTACCCGGTAATCTTTTGAGCCATTTTTCTTGCACCTCCAAAAATTGTGGTAAGGCGGCGCATATCGGCAACTGCTCGCCGTTGCACCTCCCACAGTCGGAAAAGTGTCCGACGCACAGGAAAGGGCGTTTGCCCAGAACCTCATTGTTTGTGTGGAATAACGCTTATGTTTATTCCATGAGTTCCGCTTGGTCCAGTTCCAGTTCCACAGAGGTTTCTCTGCCGAACATGGAAACGGTTACGCGGACTTTGTTCTTTTCGCTGTCAATCTCATCTACACGGCCAGAGAAGTTCTCCAAAGGACCGTCCACGATGGTGACCATGTCACCCACCGCATAGTTGATTTCGACAGAATGTTTTTCCACACCCAAAGCGGCAACTTCCGCCTCAGTAAGCGGTGTGGGTTTTCCGTTGGGACCGACAAAACCGGTGCAACCGCGCGTGTTGCGCACCACGTACCAGGATTCGTCGCTCATGACCATCTTTACCAGCACGTAGCCGGGAAAAATTTTGCGCTCGACTTCCTTTTTCTGACCGTCTTTGATTTCGGTGACTGTTTCAGTCGGAATGGAAATCTCGTGAATCCAGTCTTGAAGTTTGCGGTTTTCCACAATCTTTTCAAGATTGGTTGCCACCTTGTTCTCATAGCCGGAATAGGTATGTACCACATACCATTTTGCTTCATCAGCCATGGATTTCCCTCCTTATCAGCCTAATGTGAGTAACAGTTTAATCAACTGACCCAAGCCAAGATCAATCAGACAAATGATGAGACCAAATACAGCACACAAAGCCAAGGTAACGCCGGTGTTGCGCACAACACTCGGGAAGGTCGGCCATGTGATTTTTTTGAACTCACCTTTCAAGTCACGAAGGAACTTCACGCTCTTTTCGGTTTTGGCATCGCTTTCACCGCTCTTTGCCGCGCGGGCACGACCGACGAAAAACATAATGATACCAACCACCAAGAGTACTACGGCAATAAAGAAAGAAATCTTTTTACCTGTCAGAAACTCCGGTGCAAAGAAACGCGAAATCCACGCACTCATGCCCATGGCACCGATGTCGGAAAAGATGTTCAAGCTGCTGAGGAACGTAACAAGCACCGTTAACAGTGCGGCTACCGCTAAAATAAATCCCCAAAATAGCATAACTGTTCTCCTCTCCGAATTATTTGGTTTCTTTGTGCAGAGTGTGTTTGCGGCAGAAACGACAATATTTGTTCATTTCCAGTCTGTCAGGGTCATTCTTCTTGTTCTTCATGGTGTTGTAGTTGCGTTGCTTACATTCGCTGCAAGCTAATGTGATTTTCACTCTCATAACGGCACCTCCGATAGTTCCCTTGCGGGTTTTTTGAGCCTCCCTCAGGGATTTTTACGTCGTTAAAAAACGGCGCAAAAAAATAAACCCCTTTTGAGGTACAAACAGTTTACCACACTTTTGCCAACAGGTCAAGCTTTTTTTCAAAATTTTTTCAGCTGTAAAATCAAAGCGGTTTTTATTTAAGGAAAACTATTGATTTGATACGGTGGATTTGTTATTATATATGTATTATTTTACAAACGAGAAAGGCGGGAAGATTATGCGGCGCATGATACTATGTATTGGTTTGATGATTAGCATTATTGCTTGCAGTGCGGGATGTAACCGAAAAGCATCGCCGAACACTTCCCCCATTCGCATCAACGAAGTGCAACTTGCCGGCGGCACTGACTGGGTGGAGCTTTACAACACCGCTTCTCATGCCGTTTCACTCAAAGGTTGCTTTTTTTCCGACGACCCCGACTCACCCGGTAAGTGGATGTTCCCCAACATCACCTTGGACGCCGGTGGTTTTTTGCTGTTACACGCCGACAAGGGTGAAAGCACTGCCACACATCTTTCGTTGCCGTTTCATTTGAACGCTGCGGGCGAAACACTGGTTTTCAGCGACAAGCACGGGAATTTACTGGACACGGTTACGGTACCGGAAAGTCCTGCCGGCGTGTCCTATGGTTTGAACGCCGCGGGGGATTTCGCGTGGTATGCCTCCCCCACTCCCGAAGCCGACAACCAAAACGGCATGATACTGGGTTCGCAGTCCGTTAACTTAACCAATGGATTACGTATCACCGAATATATGTCGCGCAACTCTCACTTTTTGCACGACGAAGACGGTGATTACAACGACTGGATAGAAATCCATAACTTTTCCCAAAATGACATTTCTTTGGACGGGTATTACTTGACCGACTCTAAAAGTGAAGTGACAAAATGGCAATTCCCCAAAAACACCGTTCTTCCCGCTGACGGATATTTGATTGTGTTTTGTTCCAAAAAAGACAAGCATACCAAGAGTGGCGAATACCACACTAATTTCCTGCTGGGCAGTAACGACGCCTTTTTGGGATTATATACGGCAGAAGGTGATTTTTGCTCCGGTATCTCGTATTATCCCACCGAGCAAAACCAATCGGTTGCCTACACAGCAAGCGGTGATTATACCTCTTGTCGGTATCCTACCCCCGGTTATGCCAACCCACAATAACGGAGAGAAAACTTATGAACACAACCTTTGAGCATAAGAAAAAGAATATCTTGCTGATAAGTTGCGTTATCGGTATAGCGTTATTGATAATCGGTTCGCTTCTGTTTGGTCCCGCCAACCCCAAAGCTTTGCCGGAGTCGCATGTGTATATCAGCGAAATCATGAACAACAATCGTTCCGCCTTTGCCGATGAAGACGGAACCTTTTACGATTGGGTGGAAATCACCAACGGCGGTTCCACGGCGGTAGACCTTAGTAAACTCACGCTTACCGATTCTTTGGAAGAAACAGAAGCGTTTCGTTTTTCGTCAGAGGTATTACAGCCCGGAGAATCTTTGGTAATATATCTCACCGGTAATAACAAAGAAACCCGTCCTTTGCACGCACCGTTCGGATTATCTTCTTCGGGAGATACCGTTTACCTTTGCGGGCGCAAAAAAACGGTTATTGATACTATCACGATTGGTGAATCCGAAGAAAATCTTTCGTTTGGCAAACTTGGCAGCAAATCGGTTTGGTTTGCCAAAGCAACCCCCGGTGTTGCCAATAACGGTGTGTACGGTGAAACACTCGAACAATTGCGCGAAAACTGCTATACCGGCGTGCGCATCAACGAGGTGTGCGCCGTTTCCCGCTCATCTAACGTGAATATTCCGCACGATTGGGTAGAACTTCATAACACCACCAACGCACCGCTTTCGTTGGAAGGTTACCGCTTGACCGATGCCCCCGAGAACGAGGGCTTGCGTTTTTCTGCCCTTACGATTGAAGCCGGCGGATTTTTAACGGTTGCTTGCGAAGATGAAACACTGGAAAGCACTCTTTTGCAGGCACCGTTTGATATTAATCATTTTGGCGAAACGCTGTATTTATACACTCCCGATGGGATTTTGTGTGACCGCTTTGAAACGGGTAGCCAACGGCTTGGCATTACCAGTGGCCGTGGGAAAACATTGGATAGCCGTTTGTATTTTGACACCCCTACCCCCCTGGCGGAAAATCTTGGCGGATTGCAAGGATTTGCTGCTGCGCCGACCATCAACCGTGTCGGCGGGTATGTAAAAAGCGGCACGACCGTCACGTTATCGGTACCCACCGACAGCCGTGTTTACTATTCCACGGATGGTTCTGTACCCACTACCCGATCCACACTTTATACGGTAGGAACTGCTATCCCTCTGTCCAAAACCACCGTGCTGCGTGCCGTGGCTTATCGCGACGGCTATCTGCCCAGCGAAGTAAGCACTCAAACGTTTTTGGTAACAACACCGCACGAATTGCCGATAGTCAGTTTGTCTGCTGACAACGCCTCGCTGTTTGGGGCAGGCGGTATTGTGACCAATTACAATGCTGATTTAGAAACAACCATACACGCAGAGTATTTCACCGACAAAGGGTTAAAAGAGTTGGACTTTGATAGTTTGATAAGTTTATCCGGTGGATTAAACCGCTCAGCTTTGCAAAAGGCTTTTGCCTTAAAACTGCGTCAAGTCGCAGGTGTCACCTCGTTGTCCTATCCGTTTTTTGCTGATACCGACGTGACCGAATTTTCCGATTTGCTGCTTCGCCCCTCCGGTTCGGACTGGAAAGATGCCAAACTGCGGGATGAATTTTGTGCCACTGCCTTAAAAAATACCGAGGGGCAACTCATTCAATCCGCCACACCGGTTGCCCTTTACATTAACGGTACGTATTGGGGACTATATTATCTTCGCGAAAGACGAAATGAATCTTTTGTTTCCTCGTATACCGGCATTCCTGAGGAATACGTTCAAATTGCCAAAACGCCTTCGTTGTTTGAACACAACATCAAGCCCGACCCCGATATGGATGCTCTAATCCAATACGCTACGCGCAACGATTTAACGCAAAAGGAAGCGTATGAATATGTTCTTTCTCAAATCAACAAAGAATCGTTAATGCGCTATTTTACCATTCAAACCTTTTTCGGCAACGGGGATATGATTAACAACATTGCCTGTTATCGCGATACGCGCGGCGGAAAATGGAATTGGATTATTTTTGATATGGACTGGGCGTGTACGGCATATTACGCTAACCACAACTTTTTGGAACAGTTGTACCTCGGCACCGGCAAAAACACGTATCAAAACTACTATTACCCGCTGATGACGGCTTTGTTACAAAACGAAACGTTCCGAGCAGAATTTATTGAACAGTACGTGCAGATGATGAATACCACCTTGTCAGCGGAACGCTTGCTACCGTTCTTGGACACCTTGTCCGAACGTATTCGTCCTGAAATCCCGCGACAAGCCACTCGCTTTGGTGCGCCCACCACCGCACGCTTCGAACAACAAATTTCTTACATTCGCACCTTTGTAACCAACCGCAAGAACACCATGTTAAAACAATTGGAAAAAACGTTTTCCGTAACCCTGCACTAAGACTGAAAACAATCTTGAAAGGAGGTATCCGTTTTGCTGCAACTGTTTTTGGGACGTTCCGGCACCGGCAAAACAAAAGCATTGTATGCAGAGATGCATCGTCTTGCCGACGAGAGTACGGCACCGATTTTTTTGCTCATACCCGAACAAGCTTCGTTTGAAAACGAGCGCCGTTTACTCGAAGAATTTGGTCCTGTTCTTTCTCAACGCGTGCAAGTTCTGAGTTTTACCCGCTTGGCAGAAATTGTTTTTCGCCACATTGGCGGACTTGCGGGCAAAACCATGGATACCACCTTGTCCTTGTTGCTTATGAGCCAGGCGTTATATATGCTGTCCGATTCCCTTACCCTTTATCGTCGTTCGACAGACAGCGCCGATTATCTAAAAGAACTGCTGTCGTTTTTGACAGAATGTAAACAAAGTGCGCTTTCTCCCCAACTGTTGGAAGAAACCACGCATTCGTTGACAGATGGTACCTTGCGTACCAAATTGCAAGAAACCGCCGCCATTTTCTCTGCTTATGAAGCTTTGGCGGTGCAATCACAATTAACCGACCCCTTAGATACACTGACCGTACTGGCACGCCGCTTGCCGGAATGTTCGTTATTTGACAACGCTTATGTGTTTGTGGATTCTTTTGTCGGCTTTACGCAACAAGAAATGGCGGTTTTGGAACAACTGCTTACCCGTGCAGCGGATGTGACGGTTGCTTTGTGCACCGACCAATTCTCCGAATCAGACGACATAGGCGTTTTTGCCGAAGGCACCCACACCGCCATTCGTTTGCGAGAAGCGGCGTACCGACACCATGTCACCGTGAAAAAGCCTCGTTTATTTACCGAAAATAAGCGCACGGCATCCCCCGAATTACAAGCACTGGAAAAGGGATGCTATGCCCCTGCTCCCACCATCTTAGAAGAAACAACCGGCGATGTCTGCGTAACGCCCTGTGCCGACCGTAGCGAAGAATGTCGCTATGTCGCGCGGCAAATCCGTCGCTTACTGCGCGAAAACGGCGGTTTTTGCCGTGATTTCACCGTGGTGGCGCGCAACAGTAACGACTACAAGGATTTGTTGCAGTCCGCCTTACAGCAAGAAGGTCTTTCTTGCATTATGGATATGCGAGAGGCGGTGCTCACTCAACCATTGATTGTGCTGATAGAATCGGCTTTATCGGTTATTCGCAACGGCTTCAACAGCGACGACGTACTGCGGCTTATAAAAACCGGGTTACTCGGTTTTTCCACCGCTTCTTCTTCGTTGCTCGAAAATTACGTCTTTATTTGGAACATTCACGGCAAACAATGGAAACAACCGTTTGAAAATCACCCCGATGGTTTAACTGCCGTCGCGGACGATAACAGTAACCGCCGCTTGGCTTATTTGAACACTTTGCGCCACCGTTTGATAGCTCCGCTTTGCCGTTTTGGGGCACGTCTGGAAAACCTAAACAGCGGAGCAGATTTTGCCAAAGCGGTTTGGCAACTGCTAAACGAATGGCGCGTGCCGCGTATGGTCCGTTTTCAAGCAGCACGTTTTTCCCAAAACGGTGAACACGTATTGGCCGAAAATCAAGCACGGTTGTGGGACTACGTTGTCGAGCTATTGGATAAATTTGCCTTTGCTTTAACCGAAAAGAACTTGTCGCTCAGCAGACTTTCGGATTTGTTCCATTTGGCTGTCTCTTCCGACGATTTAGGGAATATCCCCGCCGTTTTGGATGGTGTTATTTTTGGCGCGGCCGACCGCATTCGGTATACCGCACCAAAAACGGTGATTGTTTTGGGCGCCAACGAAGGCGTTTTTCCCGCTTACCCGCAAAGCGGCGGTATTATTACCGACCACGAACGCCGCTTGTTGAAATCGGTAGGTCTTGCACTTTTGAACGATGCGGATTCCCGCGTGATGGAAGAACGTTTTTTTGCCTACTGTGCCGTTACGGCACCTTCCGAGCGGCTGATTGTTACCTACGCCCAAAAAGTGGGAAACGAAGCGCAGCAACCCTCGTCGTTGGTAGAAACAATTCGTCGTTCACTCCCCCATTGCCGTATGGACACACCGCAAAACGGTGTTTGTGAATCCCCATACGATGCTTTTTATCATCTAACCTCCCTTTGGAACGAAAATACGGCCTCTGCCGCCGCTTACCGTTTGGTATTTGAGGAATTGCCCGACTACGAAAAACAAATAGAACTAATGCGGGAAGCCGAAAAAGATTTTGCCTTTCAAAAACCGACGGTTGCTCGCCGCTTATTTGGTGAAAATTTGCGACTTTCGCCCAGTCAGGTGGAAGTCTTTCATCGGTGCGCCTTTTCATATTTTTGCCAATACGGCTTGCGCGCCAAACCGCGTAAGGCAGCGGAACTCAATGCCGCTGTTGCCGGCACGCTGGTACACTACGTCATGCAAGAATTACTACCGACATACGTCAAAAACGGTATCGACACCTGCACGGAAGATGCTGTAAAAACCGACGCCAAACGCATCGTTGCGCAATACGTCGAGCGGTATTTGAGCGGCAGTGCCGAAAAAGACAGTCGTTTTGAAAACTTGCTCGTACAACTGACATCCCTTTGTGCACAACTTCTTTGGCGCGTAGTATGCGAATTCAAGCAAAGCCGTTTTGTGCCGGTGGATTTTGAGTTGCCGATTGGCCGTTATGACGAAAACGGAAACGGTATTCCGCCATGGGTCATTCAAACACCCGAAGGAACGTCGGTACAAGTACAAGGTGTGGTAGACCGCGTCGACACGTTTGAAAAAGACGGTCAGACCTACGTGCGCATTGTGGACTACAAAACCGGCAACAAAGTATTTGACATGGCGGAAATCACAGCAGGTATCAACATGCAAATGTTGATTTATTTGTTCTCGATTTGCCAAAACGGACAAGCCCGCTACCATGCCCCTGTTCCCGCGGGCGTATTATACTTACCTGCCAAATTACCTGTCATTCGTATGGAACGTAATACGGAATCGTCCGAAATGCAACGCGAGCGGTTAAAGACCATGAAAATGAACGGTCTTTTGCTGGCGGATTCCACTGTGCTTAAAGCCATGGAAGAGGATAACGACGGTGTATTTATCCCCGCAAGCGTAACGAGTAGCGGGGCGTTATCCAAAACATCTTCTGTGGCAACCGCCGAACAGTTTGCTTGGATTGAGAAGCACATTCAAAACGTGCTTTCACAAATGGCAAGCCGTTTGCACCAAGGCGAAATCGGTGCCGTACCGCTGAGCGGTTTAACAGACAGTTGCCGTTATTGTGAATACCATGATATTTGCGGTCACGAATCGGACGGCATTTCCCGTGAACTTATCAAAAAAAGTTTGCAGGAAGCGCTTTCGGATTTGCAACCGGAACCAAGGGAGGAATAGTGCCATGTCAGATAAAAAGTGGACACCACAGCAACGGCACTGTATTGAAGCACACGGCGGAACGTTGTTGGTTTCTGCCGCCGCCGGTTCTGGAAAAACCTCGGTGTTAATTGAACGCATTGCCGCGCGCGTGACCGATGACAAACATCCTGTGGATATTGACAAATTATTGGTGGTTACCTTTACCAAAGCCGCCGCTGCCGAAATGAAACAGCGCCTTTCCTTAAAATTCAGCGAACTTTTGGCACAACGCCCTCAGGATTTGCGGTTACAACACCAGCAAATTTTGTTGCCGCATGCTTCCATTTGTACGGTAGACAGTTTTTGTTCTTCGTTGATACGGGAGCATTTTCACCAGCTGGGAATTTCTCCGCAATTCAAAGTAGCGGAACAACAACCGCTGTTATTGTTGCGAAAACAATCGTTGACCGAAGCACTAAACGAGTTTTATAAAGAAAAGCATCCCGATTTTCTGGAACTCACCGCCATGCTGACCAACGGCAAGAACGATAGCAAGCTCACCGCAACAGTCGAGAAAATTTACGATTTTATTCAATCTCATCCCGCCCCCGATGACTGGCTAAACCAAACGGCCGAGCTGTATGACATCACAGCACCGTTGTTTGACACCGTTTGGGGCAAAATGATATACCGGCAAGCCAAGTCTTCTCTTGCCAAAGCAAGTACGCTATACCAAAAAGCAATGGCGATTGCGCAGTGCGAAGCGGATTTGGCAGAAAAATACTATCCCGCCATGGCAGCGGATTACGCCGCTGTTTTGCGGTTGTCTGAATGTTTGGAAGAAAAAAATTGGGATTCTTTTTTTGCGTTACTTTCCGGCTTTTCTTCCACCGCCCTTTCACCGGTGCGAAAATGTCAAAACGAAGCCGCGAAAAAACAAGCTGCCGCATTACGCGGCAGCGCCGCGGATTGCCTAAAAGCCTTGCAAACACTCGATTGCGGTACCGAACAACTCTGTCGGCAGGATATTCAAACCACCAAGCGTTTGGTACAAATGCTGTATCGCATTGTACGCCGTTTTTCTGCCATTTATGGGGAGAAAAAACAACAACAAAATTTGATGGATTTTAGCGACATTGAGCACTATGCTTTGCAACTGCTTACCACGCAAGACGAAAACGGTAACCGTATTCCCACTGCCGTTGCCAAAGAACTGTCTTCGCAGTACGAGGAAATTTTGGTGGACGAATATCAAGACACCAACGCTGTACAAGACGCGTTGTTTTCGGCATTATCACGCGATGAAACAAACTTGTTTTTCGTCGGTGACGTCAAACAAAGCATTTACGGTTTCCGCCAAGCGATGCCGGAACTGTTTGTGGGACGCCGTGACCGCTATGCACCCTTTAAAGGTGATAATTACCCTGCCACCATCACGCTGGGTAACAATTTCCGCAGCCGCCGCGAAGTAACCGATGCAGTCAACTGTGTATTCCGCCAGTTGTGGGGGGAATCCATCGGCGGTATTCAATATAACGAAAACGAAGCGTTGATTCCTACCGCCTCGTATCCCGAATTGGAAGATTTTGCGCCGGAACTTTTGCTTTTAGACAGCACGGAATACCCCGATACCGATAAAGATACCTTGGAAGCCACCCTCGTTGCCGACCGCCTCTCGCAAATGGTAGGTACGCTTTCTATCACGCTCAAAGACGGAACAAGGCGCCCGTTGCAATACGGTGACTGTTGCATTTTGCTACGCAATCGCGCTTCGCATGCCGCCACGTACCGGACCGTGTTGGGAAACCGCGGTATCCCCGCCATATCCGAGGCAGAAACCGGCTTTTTCGGCACAGCCGAAATTTGTTTGGCACTTTCACTGCTTAGGTGTATCGATAATCCGTTACAAGATATCCCGCTGACCGCTGTGTTACTTTCACCGCTGTTTTCGTTTATACCGGATGATTTGGCAAACATTCGCTTACACCGCAAAGATTGCGCATTGTATACCGCCCTTTTGGCGGCACGTCAAAGTGACGATACCGTACTGGCTCAAAAATGTGATGCGTTTTTGCAAACGCTTACGCGCTATCGTACACTGGCAACCACCTTGTCGGTCGACCGTTTGGTGCAAAGACTGTACGAAGATTTTTCCTTGCCGGAACTATACGGAGCGCGCAAGCAAGGAAAGCGCCGCCGTGAAAATCTACGCCTGTTGCACGAACAATGCACCCGCTTTGAACAAAACGGTTTTCGCGGTTTATCGGCGTTTGTGCGGTATGTTGACCGATTACAAACCGGTGGGGCAGATTTGCCCGCCGCCTCTTTGAACGCAGGGGCGGAAAACGCCGTTTCCATTATCAGTATTCATGGTTCCAAGGGTTTGGAATTTCCCGTTGTGTTTTTAGCGGGCTTGCGCCAATCCTTCAACCAAAAAAGTTTACAAGAAGATTTGCTCCTGCACCCCACCTTGGGCGCCGGTATCAAACGACGCCATTCAGAGACTTTCAATGTTTGTAAAACCTTATCTCACCAAGGCGTGTCGCTGGCATTGCGCAATCATGAACGGGCAGAAGAACTGCGCGTTCTGTACGTGGCTATGACACGCGCCAAAGAAAAATTGTGTTTGGTGTTTGTGGACGACCATTTACAAAAAAAAATGCAACGCTTTTGCGAAGCATTGGATTTTCAGACCGCGATGTCGTCTGATACGGTGCTTGATGCTTCTTCTATGGGGCAATGGTTGCTTTCTTCATTGCTTCGTCTGCCCCATGCTGCTGCTTTGCGGCAAACGTTTGGGTTGGATGACGTTCCGCTCATTGACGATAACACCGTGTGGGATATCCGTTTTCCCACACCTGTGTTGCAAGAATCGGTCACGGCCGAAGAGCAAATTGCTGCGGTTCCCCCCGACGAGGAATTGGTGCGTCAAATTCGAGAAAATATGGCCTATACCTACCCGCATGAGGAACTTACCCACTCCCCCGCCAAAGTCGCGGCATCGGAACTGGCTCGTCAAACAACCAACAACCCGTTTGTCGCCACCGCTCGTCCAAAATTTATGAGTGGTTTTGGCCTGACTCCCGCCGAGCGCGGCACGGCCATGCACGCGTTCATGCAGTTTGCGGATTATATCAATGCCGCAACTTCTCTTGCGGGTGAGATTGATCGTTTAACCGCTTTGGCGTTTCTTTCCAAAGAACAAGCCGAGTCGCTGGATACGGAACGTTTGCGTACTTTCTTTGAAAGCGAGCTGTATGCCAGAATGAGTAAGTCTTCACGCTTTTTGCGGGAATACCATTTCACTTTTCGGCAACCGACCGATACCGAATATCTAAAAGCTTCCGCTGTTGTGCAAGGTATTGCCGACTGCGTATTTGAGGAAGAAGATGGTTTGGTGGTGGTCGATTACAAAACCGACCATGTGAAAACTTCCGAAACGCTGGCAGAGCGCTATGCCGCGCAATTAGACATTTACCGTAAAGCGTTGCAAACCATTTTCCAAAAACCCGTGAAAGAATGTTTGTTGTATTCTTTTTCATTGAACACCACTGTCCGTGTTGAATAAAAATCACTCGAACAACAGTATGGCTAAAACCATACTGTTGTTCGTTTTTTGAAATATCGTATAATAACCTCAAACCGACGGCGGTGGAACGCCGCCAAAACGCATTCGCGTTTGAAAATCTTGCAATTTTCATTTGAGAACATTGCATCATAAAACCTGCTGCATTGCGATGCGGCAACTGTTTCACAGTTTCAAAGGCTACCCCTTTGGGTTTATGATATAATAATTCTACCGCATTATAAGACCAACGCCAAGGAAAAACGTACTTAATGGATGAAGGCGCCTTTCAGTCGAACAAAAAAGGGGGGGGATGAACAGCATGGATGATCACAAAATCATAGAACTTTATTTTGAAAGAGACGAACAGGCAATCAAAGAAACAGATGTCAAATACGGACAGCTCTGCCGCAGCATTTCCTACAATATTCTCAAAAACAACGAGGATACCGAGGAATGCGTCAACGACACTTATGTTGGTGTATGGAACGCTATCCCGCCTACAAGACCGCATAACTTTATGTCTTTCATCTGCAAAATTGCAAGAAACCTGTCTCTCAAACGCCTGGAATTTCTAAAACGTGAGAAACGATCGGCAGAGGTTCTCTTGTCCTTGGACGAACTCGCAGCAATAGTACCGGATAATCGCTACGCGCCCAATATTAGCGATGAGAATATAGCCGAACTCATCAGCAAATTCCTGCGTAATCAAAAGCAAGAAGTGCGAAACGTTTTTGTTTGCAAATATTTCTTCTTTTATTCCGTCAAAGAAATTGCAGAGCGTTACGCCTTTACCGAAAGTAAGGTGAAAAATATGTTGTTCTACACCCGAAACAAATTAAGAGACTATTTGATTAAGGAGGGCGTTGAAACATGAAAATACCAAAAATAGCAAGGGCTGTCGGACATATTGACGATGACCTTATCGCTTCTGCGGTAGAAAGCAATAAAGAAACAACACACGCACTTTGGCTTAAATGGGGTTCACTCGCCGCTTGCTTTGCTGTGCTTGTTATCGCTGCCTCGACAATCTTACCGTCTTTTGGGGACAGAAATCACAAAAAAAACGACAGATATAAAAATTACATGATTCAAACGGAAACCGCCGACATGGCATGGTCTTGGAACTATAAGACGATTTATGAAAAATATACAGGCTTAACACTGGACAACATTTCGTACGGCAACCATGGCCGCGCCGTATCGAAAAAACTTATCGGCGAGCAACTGGGAACCTGTTCGGTTGTGGGCTACGACAACATCAACAAAGAACAGCACACCCGCGATTTTGAGGTATATCAATTAAAGTATGCTGACAAAAGTCAGTGCATTGCCGTAAATATGGAAGGTACTTACTACGTTTTTACAAACGAAGCGTATGCACCGCCCGCCACTTTGGGAGAACTTTTTGAATTAGTAGATCTTCCCAAAGCGATAGAACTAAACCGCTTTTCTCAAAACGGTGATGGTCCAAACGACAAACATTTTTCTTTAAATAAGGATGACTATGTGTGGAATGTTCTTGCAAACTGCAAAGATGCCCCTTTTGTCGAAGATGATTGGTGGACCGCCAAAGATAGAGAATATCTTAGTTTCACGGTCACTTCCGAAACGTTAGGCGTTTACAAGGTTGCCTTGTATATTACTGCCGACGGTTATCTGTGGACAAATGCGTTTGACTACGGCTATCTCTTCCATATCGGCAAGGATGCTGCCGAAAAAATCATCCGATACGCCAATGAAAACTCCAAAGAAGCAGCGTATGAGCCGTATCAGAATGCCATTGTCGGCAAGGTCGTAGAAATTACCAAAAAATATATTCTGGTAGACGATTCCGTTTTGTGTAAAGACCCCACAGATGGCATCACTTACAAAGTTCTCTTGAATGACTTGCGTATCTCTCGCTATGTTAATGCTAAGTTTGTCAAGGTCGGCGACACCGTACAAATTGCTTATGACGGAGAAATTGATAAACAACCCCCACACACCATTACCTCGGGTAAAACCATAATGGGAATACGAATTTATTTTGATAACGAAGAAGAAAAAAGTACTTCTACTCCCCATAACAACAAAACGGTCACTTCAACAACGAGCAGACCCTCTTACAACCCACTCCCTGAATAATTTTCAAAAACCAAGCACCGTCGTTTGACGGTGCTTGGTTCCTTTATGAAAGAAAAAATCCGCTGTTGGCAAGGCGCAAGGAAACCTCGATTTCTTTGGTGCAATCGGCAAAGAACGGTACTGTTTCGTTGGGATAGCGTTGCTGTGCTCGCCGTGTTAGTCCCAACACATCGCAACGCGCGGCATCTGTTTTTTGCAACGACTCTTGCATGCGGGCTTTCACTTCCTTTTCGATTTGTTCTAACAAATCTTTTCGCTGATTCGCCGTCAAAGTGGTGGTTTCTTCCAATAACTTTGCGGTGCCGGATAAGGAAAATTTGTATTTTACCGACTTCTCTTCTTTTTCGATGTGTAACGTTGTTTTAAGCGAGTTGAGTTCAAAGGCAATGCCGTTTGTATTCCATACCGTTTGTCGCAGCTCATCTCCCGCCGCGAGAATCCCGGTAGTGTGAGAAGGGACAAGTGTCCCCGCCCATTTTCCACCGCAAAACAATGCCGTTCCGTTTAAAATCGGCGTTTCGTCTTTCAGTGTAATCAAAGGGAGCGCCACGTCACGCATACCGGAAAACGCGCGTCCCACATCCAGTAACGTACTGTCAAAGCAAACACCCCATTGTTTTCCTTCTTCCACCAACCGTGTCAACGCCGTTGCCGCAATCGCCTCACTGCCGGAAGTAACCGCCAACAAGTCGGCAGGTTCTCCGCGAAAAACCACCACTTTGACCGAAGAATTGCTTTCGGAATTACGCATAAAGTAATCCAAAATCACAAACAATGAACGGTTTTGGCACAATTCTTCACTGACCACCAACAATTGATTTTGCAAAACGTACGCGCGGTTCCCCGAACTACTTAAAAAATTCTGAAAAGCGGCGGCAACCGTTTGCCCATCGGCGGTATACACGTCGGTTGCACTTTCTTCTTGTTCGGCTAAATTCCCCGCCGTTTTGAGTGCTTCCACCGCTTGCACCGAAACGGTATAGTCTTTCGTATTTCCCGAAAGCCCTACCGCTGTTATCACACGGCGGTTGCGCACCACCGAGTCTTGTCCCCACCCCAACAACAAACCTACCAGCGTGCTGATAAACACGACTAAACTGACCAATCCGTGAACGGTTTCTTTTTTCATTGCCTTGTTCTCCTAATTTTCATAACAAAAGGCACCACCAAGCAAAGCAAAACTAACGCGCCGCCGTAAAGCAGGGTAATTTCGTCCCACCATGCCGAAAAAACGCCTTGTTTGAACCCTATTAAAAACAATGTCACTCCCGCACTAATGCAAAGGGCGGGTAATATTTTTTGTTTTTCGCCAAATAATTTGCGAAAGCGGTCGATAAATAACCAAAAAAACAGCGAAAAACGAACAAAAAACGTTCCCAACCACAACGCGGTAATGGCCAAATCCATGCGCGGCAAAACACCCAAATGCGCCACGCTCACCGCCGCATAATACGGGTACGCATTCTGTGCGGCAAAATCACCTAAAACACCGGTGGCGGTTACGCATGCCAGCACCGAAAAAAGAGTATGTCCTATCACAAACCAATGACACCCTTTTTCCGCCCTGCCGTTAACACGCGGATACAAAATACCGATAGCGGCAATTTCTGCGGTGCGCGGTAATTCGCGCACCGCTTGGCGCAAAAGCACCGTCGGCTCACTTACCGTGGCGGGCAAAAAATGCAATGTTTCCATTTGCGGCAATAACATGACCGCAAAAAACAAAATGGCTCCTGTGGAAAACACAGCTACTGTCGTAGCTGTGCGCGAAATGGCTTGAATCCCGTAAAAGGAGGCAAGTAAACTTGCCGCCAATACCAAAACAGTCAAGCCAACCACCGAGAACTCGGCTTTTACGGTTTTTTCGGCAAAATCCGTAAACTGCACCATATCCAACACCAACACCAGACCATACAGAAACAAAAATCCACCGTTAATCAACCGCTCACCAAAGCGTGAATACCCTTTGGCACATTCTGCCAAATCTTTTCCGGATGCCGACCGTAGCACGCGACAGGTCGGTAGTAGCAGAAGTAATAATAAAACATCATTAAATAATGTCACTAAGATAACATCAGGTAATGATAACGCGTGCAGGCTGTCGGCGGGTAACAGCAAATCACTCGAAAGCCGTGCCGAAAGCAACAGCAACACGAATTGCCAAACACTGATAGTGTCTTTGTACTTCAAGGCTTTGTTTCCTCCCTACCGTCTTTAATTTGTGAACCCACCACATTCTGCACACGGAAAAGACGGCGAGATAGCACACGCCAATCCGAGCGAATGAACACATCCCTCATAGTTTTAAGGCTAAACGGTGTCACCGGCGCGGTAATGGGAATGCCGTGCATTTCCACCGCACTCAAACTGCACAACAATAACAACAGCCCCGAAAACACACCGTAAATGCCAAACGCACCGCCCAAAATAATAAACCCAAAACGCAGCACTGCAATCCCGCCGTATAAACTGGGAATCACAAAAGCACTCACCGAAGTCAGCGCCACAATCACCACCATGGGCGCACCCACCAAACCGGCACTGACCACCGATTCGCCAATTACCAAAGCCCCGACAATACTCACCGCGTGACCTACGGATTTTGGAAAACGCAAACCCGCCTCACGCATAATCTCAAACATAAAATGTATCAGCAATGCCTCTGCCGTCAGCGAAAGCGGTGCGGAACGTTCCGCATTGATAAAAGAAAGCAGCAGTGAAGAGGGTAACATTTCTACGTGGTGCGTACCAACGGCAACGTACAAACCCGGCAACAACAGACTGATAAAAAAAGATAAATATTTGATAATGCGAATAAAGCTGGCAAACAACGGATGCTCCAAATAATCATCCATTGACTGAAAATGTTCCGAAAACAAAAAAGGCACCACCAACACAAACGGTGTCCCATCGACCAAAACACCAATACGGCCTTCGGCAATTTTCCCGCAAAGCGTATCGGGGCGTTCTGTGGTATCCACACCCGAAAACAGCGAATGTTGCTTTCCTTCCAAAAACGGTTGCAAGTACCCCGAATCCAGCACAATATCCAACGAGCATTTTTTCAGCCGCTCACGCACTTCGTTCAGTAACTCTTTTGAAACACGGTTTCTCAAATAACAAAGACAAACCGCGGTTTTACTTTCCCCGCCGACCGCACTCATTTCAAAGGTAAGCTGCGGTGTTTTTAAGCGACGGCGTATCATAGAAATATTAATACGAATGGCTTCCGTAAACCCTTCGCGTGAGCCGCGTATCCCCATTTCGGAAGACGGCTCGGAAATACTGCGAATCATAAACGCCTGCAAGCCGCAAAGTACGGCATACGGCACACCATCAATCAAGACAGCGGCAAAACCGGAAATAATCAGTTCTGTCAACTGTTCCACCGTGTCCGCTTGCAACAAGTCCACACCGCCGAGCACGGTTTTCTTAACGGTTTGCATTAACTGCTCTGCCGATTCCTCTGTTTTCGGCAAACGCATCAGCGGTAGTATAATGGCATCCGCCATCATGTGACGGTCTATCATCCCCTCAATACTCACAACAGCCGCTTTGATGCCTGCAACTTGTATGTCGCGTATCGTCAAATCGGAACTGACGTCAAAACGCTCGCGTAAAATATCCAAATTGGTTTGCAAACTGCCCGTAATCGATGTCTTTTTTTCCATATTTATCACCAATAACAGTATTTACCAAACCCTTTGGAATATCCACCAAAAAAAGCGGGCATACCATAAACATCATGCAAAAAAGGGGCATGCATTATGATTATCACCGCTCTGCGTACCATCATTATTTATTTGTTCTTGATTGCCGCTTTTCGTATCACCGGCAAACGACAACTGGGCGAATTACAACCGATAGAACTGGTTGTCACGCTTTTACTTTCCGATTTAGCCGCCGTCCCCATGCAAGAAACCGGAATCCCGTTACTCAACGGATTAATCCCTATAGCGGTATTAATTTCGCTGGAATTGATTTTGTCTGCATGGATGATGAAAAGCGGTAGCTTGTCCCGCCTTATCAGCGGCAATCCGATTGTGATTATTCACGAAGGCAAATTACAACAAGGCGCATTGCGAAAACTCCGTTTAACAGTAGATGACCTCACCGAAGCACTGCGGCAACAAGGAATTTTTGATTGGCACGAAGTACAATATGCTATTGCCGAAACCAACGGGAAAATCAGCGTTTTCAAGTTTCCCCATTATCAAACCGCCGAAAAGCAAGATATTTCCTCTGCTAAAAGCTCCCCCGCCCAAGTTCCGCTTGTCAGCGACGGCGGCTTTGTGGACTGGGGACTCACCTTTTGCAACGTTTCCAAAGAAGAAATACACGCATTTTTAAAGAAAAAACATTGTTCATTAAAAAAGGTATTGTTGCTCACGGGCGACAAAGAGCATCAATACGTATTAACGGTTAAGGAGAAAGGAAAGTCATGAAACGTGTTATGGTAGCCATCGTGTTCTTGCTGGTAATAGCGGGAGGTTGTATCACCGTTTTATCCGTAACACAGTCTCGCTTTTCGTCATTGTTGTCACAAACCGAACAACTCGAACAATACTATCAACAAAACGAAACCCAAAAAGCCGTACAATCTGCCACTCGGTTTTCGCAACAGATAAACCGCAACGTACGCCTTTTTTCGCTGTTTATGCCGCACAAATCGTTGATAGAAGTACAAACCATCGCTGCCTCCCTGCCGGTTATTTTAACCGATGGTGACACCGCTGATTTTTTAACGGAATTATCCAAATGTCGGGTAATGCTCACCACATTACAGCAACAAGAATTCCCTTTTTTGGAGAATATTTTATGAGGACATTTTCTTAAACAAGGCCGCCGAACTCATTTTACCGGTACGTAAATACCTTCCTAAGCCGTATAAACACCCCTCGTCACGGGTAATAACGTTCATGCGTTCTTCGCAACCCATCGTGGCTTTAAACCCCATTTCTTGCAATAAAGGAATCGATTCTCGACTCACCGCGCCAAACGGATAGACAAAAGTCGTTGCCGTTCTTGACAATTCCTCTTTCATACGCTGTTGCATGTGAGATATATCTTCCACAAAGGTTCGTCGATACTCCGAAAGCGTTTCGGTTGCTTTTTTGGCAGAGCCTTTTCGCTCGGAGGTGCCATGCATATTATACGAATGGTTTTGAATTTCCACTCTTCCTGATTCTTGCATTTCACGCAAATGGTCCCAATGACAAGTGGCATACTCCACATGACAATTGCCGTTTTGTGTGTAACGGTCCACCGCTGCGCCAATCGGCGAAATCACCATTTTGCAATCATACTTTTGCATCAAGGGATAAGCATATACATAATTGTTGTAGTTTCCGTCATCAAACGTCAACATTACCGGTTTTGTCGGCAACGGCTTTCCCTCTTGGACATACCGGATAACATCTTCCATCACCACGGTAGTATAGCCGTTTTCCTTTATGTACCGTAAATCCTCTTCCAAAATGTTGGGAGATATCACATACCGACCCTGCTTTTTCGGATTTTCCGACAACCCGTGATACATAATAATGGGTAAATAAGCAGTACCTTCCGAAACTTCCCCTTCTGTTGTAACGGTTTTGGTAATGGAGAAAAGAAAAAACAACAACATCGCCGCCAACCAACCAATCAGTGCAACCCGTATCGTTTTCTTTGAAATACGCAGCGAAATAAACATATTGACACCTCTTTTTTATTATTCATACGAAGAAAAAAAGCATCGTATGAAAATTTTTATAAAATTATCAAAACTCCTTGTTTTTTAATAAAAGACATGTTAAAATGCGGAAAAAAGGGGGATTTTTTATGAAACTCGGCGCACAATTATACACCGTACACGACCATGTAAAAAACCTAAAAGATTTTGAAGAATCGTTAAAGAAAATTGCCGATATTGGTTACGAGTATATCCAAGTATCCGGCACTTGTGCATATCCTGCTCAATGGTTGGCAGACACACTCAAAAAATATGGCCTTAAATGCTGCTTAACCCACATTTCGGAAGATCATCTTGTCAACGCCACCGATTATGTGATTGAAAACCATAAAACGTTTGATTGTCCGTATATCGGTCTTGGCGGCTTAGGCGGTTGGTGGGACGGCAAAATCGACATCAACGAAGTTGTCGCCGATTTCAAAGAACGATTCATCCCCGTCGCACAGAAAATCAAGGATGCCGGCAAATATTTTATGTATCACAACCATCATTTGGAATTTGCCAAAATATCCGACGGCAGAACCGCTTATCAAGCGTTGATGGAAGATATCCCTGCGGATATTCTGGGCTTTACGGTGGATACGTATTGGGTACAAAAGGGCGGCTGTAATCCTGCCGATATTATCCGTGATTTAAAAGGCCGTTGCCCGGTTGTTCATTTTAAAGATTTTAAACTGGAACGTACGCCCGAAAAAATCGATTCCATTTTAGCGGCTTGCGGTGACGGCAACTTGGATTTCGCCAAAATTGCCGAAGCGTGCGAATATGCCGGTACCGAATATGCCGTTGTGGAACAAGACGACTGCTTTGGCGAAGACCCGTTCGTCTGCTTGGAAAGAAGTTATAAATATCTCAAATCGTTGGGAATTTAATATTGTGCCTGTACCAAAAATGCACCGCTTTTGGCGGTGCATTTTTTTGGTAATTTCAGGGATAATATATTGGTAAAAAACTGCTTGACAAGCCAACACCCTTATGCTACAATAGTCAATTGTGAACGAGTGTGCCCTTGGGTGAACTATGCCCAAACGCACCCGTTACTCCTCCGAATAGCAGGCTGCGGTGTGGTATTTGGCGGAAGATTATTATAGGAGGTGTTATGATTGCCGACTTTTAACCAGTTAGTCCGTAAGGGCCGAGAAGAACTCGAGAAGAAAGCAAAAGCTCCCGCTTTGCTCAAAGGCTGGAACTCCAAAAAACGCATTCCGACCGACCAAAATTCTCCCCAAAAACGCGGCGTGTGTACTGCTGTTAAAACCTCTACCCCGAAGAAGCCGAACTCCGCTCTTCGTAAAGTCGCCCGTGTGCGTCTTTCGAACGGCATTGAAGTTACGTCTTACATTCCGGGCGAAGGTCACAACTTGCAAGAACACAGCGTTGTGTTGATTCGCGGCGGCCGTGTAAAAGACCTTCCCGGTGTGCGTTATCACATCATTCGCGGAACGTTGGATACGCAAGGCGTTGCGAACCGGATGCAAGCCCGTTCCAAATACGGTGCCAAGCGTCCCAAGGCAGGAGCTGCCAAAAAGTAAGACATTTCATCAGCGGCTACATAGTAGCGGCAGATTAACATAAACGGTGCACATCGTTTTTGCGAGCTGCCTCTCTGTGGTGCCAACGGGAGTATGTCACTTTCGAGTACCTATGATATCATCTTTATGAAGGAGGGAAGTAAAGTGCCGAGAAGAGGTTCTATCGCAAAACGCGATGTTTTGCCCGACCCGCTTTACAATTCCAAATTGGTGACCAGACTCATCAATAACGTAATGTACGACGGTAAAAAGGGTATTGCCCAAAAAATCGTGTACGAAGCATTCGAAATCATCCGTGAAAAAACCGGTAACGAACCGTTGGAAGTTTTCGAACAAGCTATGGAAAACATTATGCCTCTGTTAGAGGTAAAAGCTCGCCGTGTCGGCGGTGCTACGTATCAAGTTCCGATCGAGGTTCGTCCCGACCGCCGTCAAACCTTGGGTTTGCGTTGGTTGACCACCTATTCGCGTACCCGTTCCGAGCGTACCATGAAGGAACGCTTGGCCGGTGAAATCCTCGATGCCATCAACGGCAACGGCGGCGCCGCGAAGAAACGCGACGACACCCACAAAATGGCGGAAGCAAATAAAGCATTTGCTCATTTCCGCTGGTAATTTTTTGCCGCATTATGGAAGAAGGAGGAATAATCAATGGGACGACAAGTCACTCTTGAAAAGACCAGAAATATTGGTATCATGGCTCACATCGACGCCGGTAAAACGACAACGACTGAGCGTATCTTGTACTACACCGGTATCAACCACCGCATCGGCGAAACCCACGACGGTACCGCCACGATGGACTGGATGGCGCAAGAACAAGAGCGTGGTATTACCATCACCTCTGCTGCTACCACTTGTTTTTGGAAAGAACATCGTGTCAACATCATTGACACCCCCGGTCACGTGGACTTCACCGTAGAAGTGCAGCGTTCGTTGCGCGTTTTGGACGGTTCCGTTACCGTGTTCTGTGCCAAAGGCGGTGTGGAACCGCAGTCTGAAACCGTATGGCGTCAGGCTGACGAATATCGTGTTCCCCGCATGGCATACGTGAACAAAATGGACATTATGGGCGCCGACTTTTATCGCGTTGTGCAAATGATGCGCGACCGCTTAAAATGTAACGCCGTGCCGATTCAATTACCCATCGGTTCCGAAGATACTTTCAAAGGTATCATCGACTTGGTAGAAATGAAAGCCTACGTTTATTACGACGATAAAGGTACCGACATTCGTTGCGAGGACATCCCCGCCGACATGTTGGAAAAGGCCGAACAATACCGTACCGAATTGATTGAACATGTGGCAGAACAAGACGATGCTTTGATGGAAAAATACTTCGAAGGTGAAGAACTCACCATCGACGAAATCAAAACCTGCATCCGTAAATCGACGTTGGCAAACACCATGATTCCTGTCACCTGCGGTACTTCCTATCGCAACAAAGGTGTTCAAAAATTGTTGGATGCCATCATCGATTACATGCCCGCTCCGACGGATGTTCCCGCTATCAAAGGTACCAATCCGGATACCGGCGAAGAAATGGAACGCCATTCTTCGGACGATGAGCCGTTTGCGGCTTTGGCATTTAAAATTGCTACTGACCCGTTTGTTGGTAAGTTGTGCTTCTTCCGCGTATACTCCGGTACCATTACCGCCGGCACCACGGTTTACAACTCCAACAAAGACAACGACGAACGTATGGGTCGTATTCTGCAAATGCACGCCAACCACCGTCAAGATATCGACACGGTTTATGCCGGTGATATTGCTGCGGCTGTCGGTCTGAAAAACACCACCACCGGTGACACGCTGTGCGACGAAAAGCACCCGGTCATCTTGGAATCCATGGAATTCCCGGAACCGGTTATCCGCGTAGCTATTGAACCGAAAACCAAAGCCGGTCAAGAAAAAATGGGTATTGCTTTGGCAAAACTCGCCGAAGAAGACCCCACCTTCAAGACCTACACCGACGAAGAAACCGGACAAACCATCATTGCCGGTATGGGCGAACTCCACTTGGAAATCATTGTGGACCGTCTGTTGCGTGAATTCAAAGTCGAAGCTGACGTAGGCGCTCCGCAGGTTGCTTACAAAGAAACCATTCGCAAACTGGCTGACGTTGACAACAAATACGCCCGTCAATCCGGCGGTAAAGGTCAATACGGTCACGTTAAAATTAAAGTGGAACCCAACGAAGTCGGCAAAGGCTACGAATTTGTCAACGCCATCGTCGGTGGTGCTATTCCGAAGGAATACATTCCCGCTGTCGATGCCGGTATCCAAGGCGCTATGCAATCCGGTGTGGTTGCCGGTTACCCGGTTGTTGACGTCAAAGTCACGCTGTACGACGGTTCTTACCACGAAGTTGACTCTTCCGAAATGGCATTTAAGATTGCCGGTTCCATGGCTTTTAAAGAAGCTATGCGCAAGGCAGACCCCGTTTTGTTAGAGCCGATTATGAAAGTGGTTGTGATTGTTCCGGAAGAATACATGGGCGACGTTATCGGCGATATCAACTCTCGCCGTGGTTTGATGCAAGGTATGGAAGCTGTTTCCGGTGCGCAACAGATCAACGCTCAAGTTCCGCTGTCACAAATGTTCGGTTATGCCACCGACCTGCGTTCCCGCACACAAGGCCGCGGTCAGTACGTCATGGAACCGAGCCACTACTCCGAAGTTCCGAAAAACATTGCGGAAGATATCATTTCTACCCGCACGAAAAAATAAGGAATTTGTCGGATACACATTTTCAAAACTTTTGTAAAAAGGCTTGAAATTTGCCTAAAATATGGTAGAATAATTTTAAGTGAAATCAAGCACTTATTATTTGAGGTTAAATAAAAGGAGGAAATCACAATGGCAAAAGCAAAGTTCGAAAGAAATAAGCCCCACGTAAACATTGGTACCATTGGTCACGTTGACCATGGTAAAACCACTCTGACCGCCGCCATCACCAAAGTGTTGGCTCTCAAAGGCGCTGCTGACTTCATCGATTACGCAAACATCGATAAAGCTCCCGAAGAGCGCGAACGCGGTATCACCATCAACACTTCTCACGTTGAGTACGAAACCGACAACCGTCACTATGCTCACGTTGACTGCCCCGGCCACGCTGACTATGTTAAAAACATGATCACCGGTGCTGCTCAAATGGACGGCGCTATCTTGGTTGTGTCGGCTGCTGACGGTCCGATGCCCCAAACTCGTGAACACATCCTGCTTTCTCGTCAGGTTGGCGTTCCCTACATCGTTGTTTTCATGAACAAATGTGACCAAGTTGACGACCCCGAATTGCTCGAATTGGTCGAAATGGAAATCCGTGAATTGCTCAGCGAGTACGAATTCCCGGGCGACGATACTCCTATCGTTAAAGGTTCCGCTTTGGTGGCTTTGGAATGCGCTTCCAACGATCCTTCCGCTGCTGAATATGCTCCCATCTACGAATTGATGGATGCTGTCGATAGCTACATTCCCAATCCGGAACGTACCACCGACAAACCCTTCTTGATGCCTGTTGAAGACGTGTTCACCATCACCGGTCGTGGTACGGTTGCTACCGGCCGTGTGGAACGTGGTCAATTGAACATGTCCGACGAAGTCGAAATCATCGGTTTGACCGAGGAACGTGCGAAGACGGTTGTTACCGGTATCGAAATGTTCCGTAAACTCCTCGACTACGCAGAAGCCGGCGACAACATCGGCGCTTTGTTGCGCGGTGTGCAAAGAAGCGACATCGAACGCGGTCAAGTTCTCTGCAAACCCGGTTCCATCAACCCCCACACGAAATTCCATGGTCAAGTTTACGTCTTGTCCAAGGACGAAGGCGGCCGTCATACTCCGTTCTTCAACAACTATCGTCCTCAATTCTACTTCCGTACCACCGACGTTACCGGTGTTATCAACTTGCCCGAAGGCACCGAAATGTGCATGCCCGGTGACAACGTAGAAATGGACGTTGAACTCATCACCCCCATCGCTATCGAAGAAGGTTTGCGCTTCGCTATCCGTGAAGGCGGCCGTACTGTCGGTTCCGGTGTTGTTACCAAAATTAACTAATTTTTCGTAACGCTGCTGCGGTACATTCCCAAGGGGAATGTACCGCATTTTTTTTAAAAAAAGAAGATGGCCTTTTATTGATTGACAAAAAAGAGGAAAATGTTATACTTGTGAGGATATTAGGATATTAAGGGATGTCAAAATGTTTTTTGCATCCTTAAAACAATTCCAAAATATTAGGGGTTTTTATTCATAAGATAGATAAAACGCGCTTTTCACTTCGAGTTTCACACCTTTCCCGCTGTTGAAGATTTTTTTGGGAAAAAAGTTTGATGCGCCGCCATTGCTTTGGAACACCCGGAATAGCGGCGAAAGCGCTGTGGTGGAAGAACCTATCGAGTTGTACAATGTTCCCGTTACCTTGGCGATTGAAAACGCAACTGCTGTTTACAGCGTACCGGACAAAACACCGATTGACTTTACCGTAAAAGACAATACCGTTTCGTTTACCATTCCCTACGTAAACGGTCACGCCATGGTGGCTATCGAAACCAAATAATCTAAAAAAAAGATGCATACAGTTCGGGCTGTGTGCATCTTTTTTGTCAAAAAGCATTGCGGGTTCGGATTTCCTATGCTATACTTGTGAAAAGATATTTAAAGGGGGCGAAATTGTTGCAAACCGTTGTTTTTCCAAAACAATCTTTTAAACGACCGTTGCACATTAACACCCTATACAGTGCTTTCTCCTACCGCAGTCCACGCGATTTTTCCTCACCCGGCGAAAGCCATAACTTTTGGGAATGTATCTATATTGACAAAGGGCAAATGCTCATCACCGCGGGTGAACAACACTACATATTAAAAGCCGGTGAACTCGCTTTTCATAAGCCCAACGAATTTCATGCCGTACGTACATTGGAGAACACTCCCGCAAACTTCATTGTCTGTTCCTTTGACTGTAAAAGTCCCCTCATGCAATATTTTGAACATAAAATCTTACATCTGAACGCTACGGAACGTCAACACTTGCGTCGTGCCACCGAAGAGGCCGATGCCGCCTTACAATCAGAAAACCGAGATTTTGCGCAAAACCCTTTGTTCCCTATTGATAAAACATCCCCCGTGGTTACGCAAACGATTATTAACGCATTGGAATTGTTGCTTCTTTCGCTGTACCAAAACCGCAACAGCACCAAAATTGAGCCTCGTGCCGTATCTTATGTCACACAAAATAAAAATGCTAAACTCGCTGAATTAGTTGCCAATTTTTTGAGTGAAAATCTTTCACAAAAACTCACTTTGGAAGAAATCGCCGCTCATTTTTGTTACAGTGTTTCGCATCTAAAAAAACTGTTTCGGCACCAAACGGGCATGGGTGTCATTGATTACTTTATTGACCTGAAAATCAAGGAAGCCAAATTTATGATTCGCAGCGGCGAGAAAACGTTTACGGAAATTGCGGCTTCGCTTGGGTATGACACCGTTTATTTTTCCAAATTGTTTAAAGCTCGTGTCGGTATGACCATGACCGAATATGCGCATTCCGTCACCCCTTAATGCAATAAACCTTGGAGGTTATTATTTATGAAAAAAATGAAACGTGCTGTCCACTTCGACTTTCATACCTTGCCCGGTATTGAAGGCTTGGGTGAAAAATTTAATGCTGCTGCCTTTGCAGACACCCTGCAAGACAGCCATGTAGGCTACATTAACTTTTTTGCCCGTTGCAACCGCGGCTACTCGTACTATCCCACCAAGGTAGGGATTCCTTATCCGTCAAAGAACAGCCAACGTCTGTTACCCGAAATCATCAAAGAATGTCACAAACGTGATATTGGTATTACCGCCTATTTCAATTCGGTACTCAGCGGTGCTGTCGCCAACGCACACCCCGAATGGATGCGCAAAGGCACCGACGGTCGCCCGCACAAGACCAGTGCTTTGTGCTTTAACACGCCGTATGGTGAACACTTGTTGGCAGAAATCCAAGAAGTTCTTACCCTTTATCCGGAAGTGGATGGTATTTTTGCCGACTGTCTTTCCTTCGGTCCGGTGTGCTATTGCGACGCTTGCCGCAAAAAAATGGCAGAACAAGGCATCGATATCAACGACACCGCCGCTGTTATCACGTTTGATAACCTTTCCAGAGTAGAAATGGCACACCGTATGCGTGCCGTCATTCCCGAGGGTAAATATTTCTTTGTCAACAACTTTGACCGCATTTGGCCAGACGATACACAAAGCCCCCTCACCCACATGGAAATGGAAACACTCAGCACGTGGGGTTACGATATGTATCCTGTCAGCGTTGCACTCAACCGCAACTTGTACGACATGACGGTCTTCATGACAGGGCGCTTTCACAATTCGTGGGGTGACTTTGGCGGTATTGCTTCCAAAGCCGCTTTGGAATACGACGCTTTTTCCGCTTTGGCATACGGCTCGGAGATTTCCATCGGTGACCATTTGCACCCGTATGGTAAGTTGGAAAAAGGTTTGTTCGATATGGTCAAACCCATCTACGAACAAATCAAACCCACCGAACCGTGGACCGACGGTGCTACCTTTGTTTCCGAAATCGGTGTTGTTTGCAAAAGCCGCTCGCACTTCTTTGAACATGACAGAGACTACACCGTTTATACCGGTGCTGTACGTATGCTCAACGAACTGAACTATCAATGCGACATCATCACCGCCGATGACGATTTTTCTCGCTTTAAACTGTTGTTGTTGCCGGACGAAATGCCGCTGGACGAAGCCACCGCTCAAAAGATAAAGGAATACATTGCAAACGGTGGTAAAGTGCTTTCTACCGGTAACTCTGCCTTAACTCCCGACGGCAACTCTTTTGCGTTACCCGAATGGGATTTTGAGCCCATTCCCGAACGTGAACTTTCTCCGTTCTGGAATCCCAACGCCCCAGCACCCAAAAAACTGGGTGTATTTACGGGTAATGCCGCAGGGGAATTCCCCACCGAGGGCATGACTGCTGCGCAAACCGAATGGCTTTTGCAATATTTCGGCTATGATTATGACGTTGTCAACGCCGACAGCGATTTGTCCCAATATTCTATTGTGTTGTTATCAAACTCTGTCACCCTCAGCAATAAGGCCAAAGAAGTCATCGGCAACTTTTTGCAAAACGGCGGGAAAATTGTCACCCCCGGTATTGGATATACCCGTATCGGACGTAAATCGGTGGAATCCTCCATTTCTTTCTTCCGCCTAAAAGGCTGCTTGGCAAACAACACACCGGATATGGTCATTCGCAGTTATGTTGCCGGTACCGCTTTAAGGCTCGGCAAAACTGCCGAAAACTTGGCTGACCATATTACCGCCGAAGCCATTGATACCTCTTTGGCGGATTTCGGATATTATCCCTATGCCAAAGAAGACGGCTATTCCATGGCAGCAAAAAGCGGCAGTGTTATTCACATCAGTCCCAAAATCTTCCGCAGTTATCAAGCCGATTCCTACTTTGTTTATAAACAAATGGTGGATAACGCCATTCGCAACTTGTGCAACCAAAAATTAATTGAGGCAGGTATTCCCTCATTTGCCCGTAGCACACTGACCAAAAAAGACAGCACCTATGTGCTGCACCTGCTCAGCTACTGCCCCGAAAAACGCGGTAACACCGCCGTTGTGGAGGAGCCCATCGTACTCAGCGATGTGCCTGTCACCTTGGCTATCGACCACGTAAGCGCAGTTTACAGCATACCCGACAAAACGCCGCTTCCCTTTGTGGCAAAAGATGGTGCCGTTTCGTTTACGGTTCCCAAGGTAAACGGTCACGCTATGGTGGCTATCGAAACCAAATAACCTACATAAAAAAGGCACGGTGAAATCTTTAATTTCACCGTGCCTTTTTTTGCTCTCTGTTAATCGTTTTCCACACAACAAATGACGGTAACGTCGGGGTGAAGTTGCAAAATCGAAGCAGGAATTTCGGGAGTGATGGGGCCAAACAATGCTTTTTCCAAAATTTCCTTTTTCTTGGTGCCGTTTGCCATCAACAAAATCTTTTTAGCCGACATAATACCGCCCATGCCCATGGTCAAGGCAAAACGCGGCACGTCGTCAATGGAAGCAAAGAAGCGCGCATTGGCCTCCACTGTGCTGGGGTCAAGTTCTACACGATGTGTCGATTTGGTAAAGACGGCATCCGGCTCATTAAAACCAATGTGTCCGTCAGGTCCAATCCCCAGTACTTGGATATCCGTACCGCCTAAGCTTTCAATTAACGCATCATAGCGCTCACATTCAGCCTTCGTATCGACTGCTTTTCCGTTGGGGACGTGTGTGTTGTTAATATCGATATTCACATGATTAAATAAGTGGTGATTCATAAAATAACGGTAACTTTGGTCGTTTTCGCCGTCTAATCCGCAGTACTCGTCCAAATTCACTGAACGGATTTGCGAAAAATCAAGTTTTCCCTCTTTGTTCCATTTTACCAATTGCTCATACATACCAATCGGTGTCGAACCGGTTGCCAAACCCAACACGCTTTGCGGCTTTAACACCATTTGCGCCGCCATGATTTTAGCGGCCTCAAAACTCATTTCTTCATAGTTTTTGGTGCGGATGATTTTCATACCCAAGACTCCTTTTTTATGGTTAATGTTATGGTGATACAAAATAAAATTCAAACGGATACTGCTGTCTTTCTTCTGTTGTTAACGATGTGTCGGTGGAAGAAAGAATCGTCAATTTCGATTTTTCAATGGAAAAAATTTCATACGGTGTTTCATCCGTTATTTGCAGTGGGTTGTCAGAGCGGTACAAGCGATTACCACGCACTACATAATACCCACTGTTTTCAAACGGCTCGATGAATGTCGACATTTTGTTTTTTTCTTCCAAAGTTTCACGCACGGTGGAACCCATATCCTTTTCGTATGCGGCAAAAAACTCGTCAATAGAACCGTCGGGATTAGATGCTTTGTAAGCGGCTTTCATGCCCTCTTCGATCGCATCCAAAAATTTGTCCCAACTTTTTTGCGTTTTTTCCGTGTTCACCTTCACGGCAAAGGTGCCGTCCTCGGAGAACGAATATAACAAATATAACGGAATATCACTCAACTGAATGTACCCGGCAAACACACTGTCGCCCAAGTAATACCGCAAATATTCGCTGATATCCACCGTATTTTCCCACGTACCGATAACACCTTGCGTGGGTTTTGGTCTGCGACCGCATCCCGCCAAGGAAAACAACAGCAAAATTACGGTAAAAAGTGAAAAAATTCTTTTTTTCATACAGTTTTCTCCAAAAAATTCATATATTGCAACCATTTTTTTAACAATGGTACCCACTGTTTAACATGCGGATAATCGTCGCGCATACCCAATCCGTGCCAACCGTGGGGAAACACGTGTAACTCAGTGGGAATATCACATTTTTTCAAAGCCGTGGCATAGGTATAACTGTTGATGACGTTCACCCCTGCATCTTCGGCTGTATGCCATATAAAAGCAGGAGGCGTTTGCTCGTTTACCAAAAGTGCAGGGTCGTATGCCATGCAATATTCTTTATCGCGAGTACCCAACAAATATTCATAACTGCCAACGTGACTGATACCCACACTTTGCGGTGAACAAATCACCGGATAGCACAACACTTGCGCATTGGGACAATACTCTGCAAAAGTATCGGTTTCCCCTTCCAAAGCAGCGGTATAGGTGCAAAGCAATGCCGCCAAATGTCCGCCGGCAGACGAGCCGATCACCACAATTTTTTGCGGGTCGATGCCATATTCTTCGGCATGTGCACGAACGTGGCGTACCGCGTTACGAGCATCTTCGAGCGGCGCAGGAAACAAGTCGGGCGAAACACGATACTGCGAAACAAACGCGGTAATACCCCATTCGTTAAACACGGTGGCATAGCCTTCCCCTTCATGCTCCGCTCGGCAGGTATAGCCGCCACCCGGGAAAATGATGATTGCCATATCACTGCTGCGAGTTTCGGGCAAATAAGCCACCAAACGCGTATCCACTTGTTTTATAATCATAGGCATTGCCTCTTTTCCCTGTAAAGTATACCGTATTTTCAAATTCAAGTCAATACAATAACGGTTGAAAACAGAGCACTTTTGGTGTATACTGATAATCGGATTGTGAGGTGTCGGTATGAAAGTGGCTGTGGTTGGCTCACGTACCATTAACAATATTCCGCTGGAAACCATCCTGCCGCCGGAAACCGATGAACTGGTGTCGGGTGCTGCCAAAGGCGTGGATACGTATACCCGTTTTTTTGCACGACAACACGGTATAAAACTCACCGAATTTTTACCGGATTATCCGCGCTACGGTCGCGCCGCACCGCTTTTACGTAACCGCCAAATTGTTGACCATGCCGATTTAGTGTTAGTTTTTTGGGACGGCAGTTCACACGGTACACGCTTTGTGATTGATTATTGTAAAAAAACAAATACCCCGCTTCGCATTTTTGTCTTGAAAAAAAACAAGGATACCTTTCTTTCGTGAAAGGTATCCTTTGTTCTTTATTCCAGCTCAAAAGCACCGGTATACAAGCGATAATATTGTCCCTTTTGGGCAATAAGTTCATCGTGATTGCCTCGCTCAATAATGCGTCCGTGGTCGAGTACCATAATCACATCTGAGTTTTGCACCGTTGATAAACGGTGAGCAATGACAAAAACCGTTCTGCCTTTCATAAGACGGTCCATACCCTGCTGCACCAATGCTTCGGTATGGGTGTCGATGCTGGATGTTGCCTCGTCCAGTATCATCACCGGCGGGTCGGCAACGGCGGCACGGGCAATCGACAACAACTGCCGCTGTCCTTGCGACAAATGCGCACCATCTGCCGTGAGAATCGTTTGATATCCTTGCGGCAAACGCGAAATAAAACCATCGGCATTGGCAAGGCGTGCCGCGGCATATACTTCTTCGTCGGTAGCGTTCAAATTACCGTAGCGGATATTTTCCATCACCGTTCCGGTAAACAGATGCACGTCTTGTAACACAACCCCCAACGAACGGCGAAGGTCATTTTTGCAAATTTTATTGATGTTAATGCCGTCATACCGTATTTTACCATCGGCAATGTCATAAAAACGGTTAATCAAATTGGTAATGGTTGTCTTACCCGCACCGGTTGCGCCGACAAACGCTACTTTTTGGCCCGGCTTAGCATACAACGTTACGTCGCACAGCACCTGTTTTTCCGGCACGTAACCAAAATCCACGTTTGTCAACTGTACGTCACCCTGCAACGGCGTGTAGGTAACGGTTCCGTCTTGGTGAGGATGCCGCCATGCCCAGTTGCCGGTACGTTCATCGGTTTCGCACAACGTACCGTTTTCTTCTTTGGTATTTACCAAGGTAACATAGCCTTCGTCGGTTTCGGAAATTTCGTCGTACAATTCAAAAATACGTTTGGCACCTGCCAGTGACATAATCACCGCATTGATTTGTTGCGAAATTTGATTGAGCGGCATATTGAAGTTTTTGCTCAATTGCAAAAAGGACGCAATACCGCCAAGCGTAATACCGCCCAGCCCAAACGTTGCCATGGTACCGCCGAGTGTTGCAATCAGCACATACTGTAAATGCCCCATGTTTCCCATAATCGGCATCAGGATATTAGCAAATTTGTTGGCCTGCGTGGCGTTTTCGCATAACTCATCATTGAGTGCATCAAATTCGCGTTTGGCAATGTCCTCATGGCAAAACACCTTAATAACTTTTTGCCCGTGAATCATTTCTTCCACATAACCGTTGACCGCACCGATGGCTTGTTGTTGCTTGACAAAAAACTTGCCGCAGCGCGCGCCGATGTTTTTGGAAATCACCATCATCAGCACCGCGTATACCAACACGAAAACGGTAAGTTGCCAACTGGTTTTAAACATGGCAATCAAAACTGAAATAATCGTAATGAGGGACGACACTGCTTGCGGAATACTTTGCGAAATCATTTGACGTAAAGTATCGGTATCGTTCGTGTAGCAACTCATGATGTCGCCGTTGGTGTGGGTATCGAAAAAACGTATCGGCAACGTCTGCATGTGTTTGAACATACGGTCTCGCACGTTTTTCATCACGCGTTGTGTGATTCCCACCATGATAAGATTGTATAACAACGTCGAAGCAATGCCGATAACGTAAATACCTGCTACCCTAAAAATAGCTTTTAACAGTTCGGGAAACAAGGATTGACCATCCAGCATGGGGCGAATGTAGTCGTCAATCAAAGTCTTTAAAAACAAAGACCCTTGCACGTTGGCAAACGTACTCACGCCGATGCACGCAAACACAATAAGAAAAGCAACCCAGTTGGGAACAAACACCAATTTCAGCAATCGCGCGGCAGTTGCTTTATCCATTTTCGGACGTGGCCCCATGTTTGCCATACGAGCACCCGGCCCATGTGGTTTGGGAGTATTATTTTTGGAGGGTGTCATGCCGGCTCACCTCCTTTTTGTTGCGAACGATAAACACTTTGATAAATGGGAGAAGTTTGTAACAATTCCGCATGCGTTCCCACCGCACTGATGCGCCCTTCTTCCAACACCACAATTTTGTCGGCGTCTTGCACCGAAGAAATACGTTGTGCAATAATCAGTTTGGTGGTATCGGGCAATTCTTCACGGAAGGCGCGACGAATCAAACTGTCGGTGTGGGTATCCACTGCGCTGGTCGATTCGTCCAAAATCAAAATGCGCGGGTTTTTGAGCAAGGCGCGCGCAATACACAACCGCTGTTTTTGACCGCCGGATACGTTGGCACCGCCTTGTTCAATATACGTATCATACCCATCGGGTAAGGTTTTGATAAACTCATCCGCCTGCGCCAAATGACAAGCGTGTTCGATTTGTTCATCGGTGGCATCTTCCTTGCCCCAACGCAAATTATCTTTGATGGAACCCGAAAACAACTCATTCTTTTGCAGCACCATAGCAACGTTATTTCTGAGCGTTTGCAAACGGTATTCCCGCACGTCGACACCACCAACCAACACGCGGCCGTCGGTCACATCGTACAAGCGAGGAATTAGCTGCACCAAGGTACTTTTGGAACTGCCGGTACCGCCGATAATGCCAACGGTTTCACCGGAACGAATGGTAAGCGACACATTATCCAGTGCCGGTTTACCCGTGGAAACACCGTACGAAAATGTCACGTTTTCAAAACAAATATCCCCCGATTTTACGGTATCTACCGTGCCGTCCCCGATATCGCTTTGCTCATTTAACACTTCGGTAACACGCTGTGCCGATGCACGGGACATGGTAATCATAACCAGTACCATCGAAATCATCATCAAACTCATCAAAATTTGTTGCACATAAGTAAACAAGCTCATCAGTTGTCCAATTGTCAATCCCGAACCGTTCACCAACAATTTAGCGCCAAACCACGATAATAATAAAATACACGCATACATGCTGATCTGCATCAGCGGGGCATTAAACGCCAGCAAGCGTTCCGCCGCACAGGAATCTTTGTAAATTGCTTTGGAAACGTCTTGGAATTTGTCAGTTTCGTGTTCTTCGCGGACAAAGGTTTTTACCACACGAATACCGCGCAAGTTTTCTTGCACAATGGTATTCATGCGGTCAAACTTTTTGAACATGCGCGTAAATATCGGAAACGTAAACCGAATCACCAAATACAACCCCACTCCCAAAAACGGGGCAACCGCTAAAAAGACCAGCGATAATTTGGGACTCACATTAAATGCCATAATCAAAGAAAACAATAGCAAAGCAGGAGAACGCACTGTAATACGAATAATCATTTGAAATGAGTTTTGCAAGTGCATCACATCGGTAGTCATGCGGGTGATCAAACTGGCGGTAGAAAATTTGTCGATATTAGAAAAAGAATACTCCTGCAACGCGTGGTACATATCATGCCGCAAATTGCGCGCAAACCCTGCCGAAGCAATGGCAGCGTGTTTACCGGACAAAGCACCGCAACAAAGCGAGAGCAACGCACACAGTACCAGCACACCGCCCATTGCCCAAACGTACGCCATGTTCCCTTTTTCGATACCGTTATCCACCAAATACGCCATCAAAAACGGAATAAGTACTTCGAGTACGGCTTCCATGGTGACAAAGGCAGGTGCCAACAACGCGTTCTTTTTATATTGCCGCACACTGCGTGCCAATCGTTTTATCATAGGGTTGTTCCTCCTTCCAGATTTTTTTGGATTTTTTCAATCACTTTAAAAAAAGTAGCGAGTTCCGTGTGGGAAAGCCCCCGCTTCATACACGTTTCCAGCTCGGCATGTTCTTCTTCCACACGGCAGTGAAGTGACCAAGCTTTTTCGGTTAAACAAATACATTTCAGTCGTGCATCTTGTTCCACGCTTTCCCGTACAATCAAGCCATTGCGCTCCATCCGCTGCAAAATCTGCGAAACGGTGGAACGGCGAATGGAAAATTCGCGTTCAATATCCCGTTGATAAATTTTCTCGTTTTTGCGATGCGCCAAAAAGCCGATAATGTACCCGTGCATACCCGTGAGGGCGTCAATATCGTTTTTGACTGCCGTTTGGTCCATGTGACGGCGAATGCGGTTGCTTACCGCGCGGATAGCCACGCCGATGCGTTTTTCGTGCATAGTGTCGTCCTTTCCCCAAAAAATGTTAGTTGGCTAACAAATAACAGTAATCAGTATAACGGTATTGCCCCACTCTTGTCAACGAAAAAAGCACGATAAACTGTGAATTTTTTGTAACAAAAAATAACCGATGCAACCACGGTTGCATCGGTTATGGTTTTATTTGTCCATCAGGCGGGAAATTTCGTCTTTAAAGGATTGCACATCTTTGAACTGACGGTAAACCGAGGCAAAGCGAACGTAGGCAACCTCGTCAATTTCGCGCAGTTTTTCCATGGCGTATTCCCCAATTTGTTTGGCGGGAATTTCGCGGTCCAACGAATTTTGGAGTTGCGCTTCAATGTCGCTTACGGCACGTTCCAACACTTCCAACGAAACGGGACGTTTTTGGCAAGCGCGTAACATGCCGTCAAACAATTTTTCACGGTCAAACACTTCACGCGATTTATCCTTTTTCACAACCACAATGGGTAAACTTTCGACGATTTCATACGTGGTAAAACGCCGTGCGCACGCCTCACATTCCCGACGACGGCGAATGCGTGAGCCTTCATCGGTAGGACGCGAATCAATAACCTTGCTTTCGGCAAAACCACAGTAGGGACATTTCATAAAAAACACTCCCCTTACAACACAATATATTGTGGTAATTATAGCATTTTTCCCTTGAAAAATCAAGGTTTTTTTGCAATAGACTTGCCATTCTTTTGAAAATCCCGTATACTAAACCATATCGAAAGGGGTGTATCGGATGTCGGATTTTATCTGTTCGCTTTGTCCTCGCCGTTGCCGTGCCGTGCGCACCGACAACAGCGGTAACGGCATTTGCAAAATTCCTAACACCCTGCACATTGCCAGAGCGGCGCTACACCACGGCGAAGAGCCTTGTATCAGCGGCACACGCGGTTCGGGTACGGTGTTTTTTGCCGGTTGCCCTCTTGGGTGCGCTTTTTGTCAAAATCACACCATCAGCCGCGGCGTAGCGGGCAAAGCCATAGCCCCTTTGCGGTTAGCCAACATTTTTTGCGAGTTGGTCGAGCAAGGCGCGCATAACATCAATTTGGTCAGCCCCACACCGTACGTGCCGCTGATTCGAGAAGCGTTAAAGCAATACAAACCGCCCGTTCCGATTGTGTATAACAGCAGCGGCTATGAACGCGTGGAAACGTTGCGCTCTTTGGAAGGGTTAGTGGATATTTATCTGCCCGATTTCAAATACGTTTCCCCCATCTTATCCGCCGCTTTGTCCGGTGCCAAGGATTATCCGTCGGTCGCCGAACAAGCAATAAACGAAATGATACGGCAAACCGGACCAATGGTGTTAGATGATAACGGCATTGCGCAACGCGGTACCATGGTACGTCATTTGGTCTTGCCGGGACACACCAAGGAATCTATGGCGGTTATCAACCGTTTGCGTGAGATATTACCAAACGGTGTTTGGATTAGCTTATTGTTTCAATACACGCCCGTGTTGACGGTACCAAACTTTCCCGAACTTTCTCGCCGTCTAACTCAGCGGGAATGTGATAAAGTGTGGCAACATTTACTGGACTGCGGATTCACCGACGGTTATGTGCAAGGACGAGAAAGCGCTACTACCGCCATGATACCATTGTTTGACAAAACAGGTGTATAAGTTAAAAAGCAGCAGAAACGAAGTGTCGTTTCTGCTGCTTTTTCCGTTAAATCGATATCAAAAGACTGTCTAATAACGCGGCTTCTTTTTCGGAATGTGTTACCAAAAAAATAGTTTTTCCCTCAAAGCGTTCCCTGATTTTCGGTGCAACCCGTTCCTTTAACGCTTCGTCCAAACCGTTGAACGGCTCGTCCAACAACAAAATATCGCCGCCATAAACCAAAGCGCGTGCCAAAGCAACACGCCGTTGCATGCCGCCGCTGAGTTCGGCGGGGTATTTTTTTGCATACTCACCGAGTTCCACCGCCGCCAAACACCAATCCACCAAATCATCGTTTGATGTCGGCAACACCAATTCCACGTTTTCTCGCACCGTCAGCCACGGTAACAACCGATTTTCTTGAAACATCGTGGTAATTTTTGCAGTTTTCGGCACCGTTACTTTGCCGCTTTGCGGTGTTTCCAAACCGGCAAGTAAGCGCAACAAAGTCGTTTTTCCACACCCCGACGGACCAATAAGAGCATACGTTTTGCCAAGTGTGAATTCTTTGGAAAACGCGGTAAAAATCGGCTTGTCACCATACGAAAAGGAAACCGCATCAAGTACCACCATGACGATTCCCTCCTTTTACGCGCGAAGTAACAATCAAAAACAACTTTTCAAACAGCAAACTCAACACAATAACTACCGCTGTCCAAGCAAACACCTCGGGTGTTTCCAACAGCAATTTGGCACTTTGCAACTGCCGACCAATCGAAAAATCGGGACGACAAATGACCTCGGCGGCAATGCCGGATTTCCACGCAAAACCCAATCCATTCACGCAAGCGGTCATCAGAAAAGGCCGTATTGACGGAACGTAGAGGTGTTTCATTACACGCCCCATCGGCAAACAATAGGCTTTTGCCATTTCCAACAGTTGTTTGTCGGTACGATGAATCCCCTCTTGCACATTCACAAACACAATGGGCAACACCATCAAAAAGGAAATCAAAATCGGTACCGCTTCCACATGCACCCATACCAGTGTCAAAATAATGAACGAGGCAACGGGCGCGGCACGTACACAATGCAATACCGGCGAAAAAAGCGTTTGTAATAACGGAAGCAAGTGACACAATACTGCCAGTATAGTACCCGCAACCACTGCTGCCAAAAAACCCACCGCAATCCGCAAAAGCGATAATGCAACCGATTTCCAAAATAAAGGTGAAACCATCAATTCTCCCAACGTTTGCAAAACCGAAAGCGGTGTGGGAAGCAACAGTTCTTGTCGAACATTTACGGCAAGAATCCACCATATTGCCAACCAAAAAGTCGCGGTAGCAATCCCCCGTATCACACGAAAAAAACGTACCTTATCCTTCATAATAGAACGCTTCGTCCGGCAATTTTCCGCCAACGGCTTTGGGATTGGCTTCAAACAGCACGGTGTAATAGGCAGAAATTTGTGCTTTCATATCCGCGCCCGAAACAAACACCAATGCGCAATTAGGAATGGCTTTTTTGGCAATCGCCGCTTTGGGGATAATACCATATGTTTCGCAAAGCGTTGCTGTGGTATCCACATCGCTTGTTTTTTCGATAGAGGTTTTATATTCTGCTAAAAACGCATCCACCGCCGCTTTGTTTTGCTCCAAAAACTCACTGCGTACCGCCACGCAACCCATCATGAGTTTGTTGTTTTCACCCGCAACAGCATCCCAGGCAGCGTTCATTCCAAATGCCACACGCACGTTCGGGTTTTGCGCTGTTACGGTAGATACCATCGGTTCGGGAACCATGGCTAAGGTAGCTTCGCCTTTGTTGAGTTTTGCTACCAGCTCGGTGTTTTCCGTTAAAAATTCAATATTGACGTCCTTGTCGGGGTCAATACCGTTTTTGGAAAGCACATACCGCAAAATATATTCGGGGTTTGCCCCCTCACCGGTGGAATAAATGGTTTTCCCGCGCAAATCCGCAACCGATTGCACCGAAGTGCCGCTTTCTAACATATACAATACACCCAAGGTATTGACAGCTAATAATTTCACCTTCCCCTGCGTTTTTTGATACAACGCCGCCGCCATGTTGGTAGGCACCGCCGCAATATCTAATCCGCCGTTGGGATTTGCCAGTTTGGCGCTGATTTCTTCGGGAGACGTAGCCACCGAAAAGGTGTAGTCGTTAGCCGCTTTGCCCTCTTCGTCGGCTTTCATCAAATTGACCATACCAATACCCGTTGGGCCTTGAATCATGCCGACATTGACCGCCGTTTTAGTCGGCGGAGTTTTTGCAGGTGCCTCACCGGCGCACCCTGCAACTGTCAACAACAATAATGCTGATAAAATAATACTTAATACTCGTTTCATGTGAATTCTCCTATTCTGTGACATAATATATTTTTCCAACCTTTCGAAGAAAACCGGCGGCAAGCAAAGAATCTATCGCACGATACAAACTGGAACGCCCCATGTTCAGTACACCGGCAAGTTCCACCATACTGTGCGGCAGTGCTGCACTGCCATCTTCCCCTCGATGGGTTAAGAGATACTGATATAACCGCCCTTCGGCACTACCGGCGGTAAGAACGGATAATTTGTGGTTTAAAAACCGAATTTTATCCGATAAAAAACAAATGTAATTTTTGGCAATAACGGGATAGCGGTACAACCAATCCGTCATCTGTTGTTGCGTAACAAAAACAACGGTAACCTGCGTGGTGGCGGTAATGGTTGTCACATACTTCCCCTCTGCACCGAACAACGCTGCCGCACCAAACATATCACCCGCGGATAACCGATTCATCACCGCCGTACCGTCAGCCGTTGTAACCACAACCGTTCCGGACAAAATCAATCCCACCGCATTTTGAAAAGAGGAGGAAGTATACACCGTTTCGCCCTTTTGGTACACCTTTGGTTGTGCGCACTGGGTGGCTAACTGTTCCCTATCGATTTGCGACACCTCAGCAAACAATTCAAAAGCAGTCAATTGTTGAGCCGTTATCATTGCTACACTCCGTTCTGTAAACTGTCCCATTTGGGACACTTTACAAGTATATTGTACTCATTTTTACCGGACTTGTCAAGTAAATTATAAAAAAATCGGTCCTGTGATTTACTTTTGGAGAAAAATGTGATATGGTAAACATATATACTGGCAAAAGGAGATAATCAACATGAAAAAATTTATTGCCATCACAATGACTGTTTTACTGCTTTGCAGCACCATGGTGCTTGGCGTTTGTGCCGAAGGCTTTGTTTTTCGTGAAATTTCTCGCGAATGGAACGGTGATAACCTAACCGTAACCTGGAATCAGACCGAGGCCGCTCCAGAGGTTGAAATAGAGGATATTCTCATCGGCGGAAAAAGTTACGGAGAAAAACTGTCTTTGGATGCCGGCGGCAATTTAGTCATTGACCTTTCTTCTCTGCCGGCAGGTGTGTATTCTTCGGTAACTTACGAATACGTTACTGCTGAGAAACAAGATTCCTTTGTTTCCAACAACCCGCTGGTAAAAACCGGAGAAGTTACCGTCACTTTAACAGCCGCATTTAACGCCGATGGTTCCCTTGTCGTTACCGCCACCGACGCAAGTGGTGCGCCTGTGGCTAACTATTCGTTAAAATTAACCGTCGGTCGTATGGCTAACATTTCCGGCACTACCGACGCTAACGGAAAATACGAATCACCTTATACCGCAAGCGAAGGCGAAAGTGCTGTTTTTGAAGGTGTTGCCACCGAATATCAAGGTGTTCAATACACTGCGGTTCAACCTGCGCAAATCACGCGTCCCATCACAGCAACAACCACCACCCCTACAACCGAAACCACGTTGTCCAATGAAGAAACGACCACTACCGTCGAAGAAACCACAACAGTAGCAGAAACTACAACAACCGAAAACACTACTGCTTCCACCACGCAAACATCCTTCATTGAAACATTGGCAACCATTCAAGGTGCCGGCACCACTTCCAAAGTGAACAAACAAATTGCTTTGAACATTTCCACCGATACCGGTATTTTGGGCTTGTTCGAATTAAAAAGAGCGGCGTTTGATAATCACGCACGATTGTTGCTTTCTCCCGAAAATTATGAGGGTTTAATAGGGCGCACTTCCCACACACTTATGCTGAATGTTTTGTCGGTAGAAAAACAAATTTCGTATTCCACCGTTCAAAATGCCATGAAAAACTCCTCCTTTAAGAAACGCTCGGATGAACAGTGGAAACCCGTGACTTTTAATCTTTCTTTGTTAATGTTGGATCGTTCGGGCAATACTGTTCCTGTAACCGTAGCTCCCGAAAACACACAATACACCGTACAATTACCCATTCCCGCCTCTTTAAAAGATTCTTCCGAATGGGCAATCACCACCTTTGACGGCAATGAATTGATGGCTCCTCAATCCCTCACCGTGAAAGACGGTATTCTCACCTTCCAAACCAACTCTATGGGAGAATATGTCATCATCGGTTTCCCCGCCGATGCCAACAACAAAGCGGGCGGTGTTTCGTGGCGTTTAACAGTGTTGTTAATTGCCGGCATTTTATTGCTGGGCGGCGCGGCTTTTGTGCTGTATTGGTTCGTGCTGCGTGCTCCGAAAACCGGTAAAAAAAAAGAAAACGTTCAAAAAGACACAACACCGCTAATTCGCGTCGAACCCGAAAGTGATACCGATATTTTCAGCGGACGAACGGATATTGACATTGCAACCAAAAAAACCGAAAACGACGAACAGGAGTAATACTGATAATGAAAATCACCAAAGATATCCGCTACGTTGGTGTCAACGACCACGACATTGATTTGTTTGAAGGTCAATACGTAGTGGAAAACGGTATGGCATACAATTCCTATGTTATTTTGGACGAAAAAACAGCCGTGGTCGATACCGTGGATGCTCGTTTCACACACGAATGGATGGATAACTTCCAACACGTTTTAGATGGGGCGCAACCGGACTACCTGATTGTACAACACATGGAGCCCGACCATTCCGCTAACATTGATAATTTCATGAAGGTATATCCAAGCACCGTCATCGTTGCCACCGCCAAAGCATTTACCATGATGGAACAATTTTTCGGCAACAGTTATGCCGATCGCCGTATCATCGTCGGCGATGGCGATACGTTGTCGCTCGGCAAACACGAGCTTGTTTTTGTCACCGCACCCATGGTACATTGGCCGGAAGTGATGGTCACCTATGACAAAACCGACAAAGTTCTTTTCTCCGCCGACGGGTTTGGCAAATTCGGTGCCTTGGACGTGGAAGAAGACTGGGCCTGTGAAGCACGCCGTTATTATATCGGCATCGTTGGAAAATACGGTGCACAAGTCCAATCCTTGCTCAAAAAAGCTGCCGGACTGGAAATCGATATTATCTGCCCTCTGCACGGTCCCGTACTTTCTGAGAACTTGGGTTATTACTTGAATTTGTATAACATCTGGTCCTCGTATTCCGTAGAATCCGAAGGGATTGTGATTGCCTACACCTCCATTTACGGCCATACCCGTGCCGCCGTAGAACTGTTAGCAGAAAAACTCAAAGCCAAAGGCTGCCCCAAAGTGGTACTCAACGATTTGGCACGTTGCGACATGGCAGAAGCGGTGGAAGACGCTTTCCGTTACAGCAAGTTGGTACTGGCTACCACGACCTATAATGCCGATATCTTCCCGTTTATGAAACAGTTTATCGACCATTTAACCGAGCGAAATTTCCAAAACCGCACCGTGGCATTTGTGGAAAACGGTTCTTGGGCACCGCTCGCCGCCAAAACCATGAAAAGTATGTTGGCAAATTCCAAAAACTTAAACCTTGTTGAGCCTGTCGTTACCATTCGGTCGGCATTAAACGCCGACAGCAAGGAACAATTGGAAACCTTGGCGGAAGAACTGTGCCGCGATTATTTGGCGCAGCACAGCGAAACCGCTGACAAAAACGACTTAACGGCATTATTTAACATCGGTTATGGCTTATATGTGGTAACGTGCCACGACGGTAAAAAAGATAACGGTTTGATTGTCAACACCGTCACGCAAGTCACCAACACCCCCAACCGCGTTGCGGTAACTATCCATAAACAAAACTATTCTCACCATGTTATCAAACAGACCGGTAAAATGAACGTCAACTGTTTGTCGGTAGACACGCCCTTTTCCGTCTTTGAAACGTTTGGTTTCCAAAGCGGACGTAACACCAACAAATTTGCCGATGTCGAGCCGTTACGTTCCGATAACGGTTTGGCGTTTTTACCGCGGCATATCAACTCCTTCCTTTCGTTAAAAGTCGAGGATTACGTCGACCTTGACACACACGGTATGTTCATTTGTACCATCACCGAAGCGCGTGTCATTTCCTCTGCCGAAACCATGACGTACACGTATTACCAAGAACACGTCAAACCCAAGCCCCAAACCGAGGGTAAAAAAGGGTTTGTCTGTACCGTTTGCGGTTACGTTTACGAGGGCGATACGTTGCCGGAAGATTTTATTTGTCCGCTTTGCAAACACGGTGCCTCCGATTTTGTGCCGATTGTCTAATATAAAAACACGGCATACTTGGTAAATTCCAAGTATGCCGTGTTTTTTGTTTGCGTTAGTCTTGTCGTTTTGTTCCCCAGAAGAACAATGCCACCGTACCGGGGCCGGTATGACTGCCGATGGTGGTACCGATATCGTTAATGATCACTTTGCCGTTCAAATTCGGAAAACGTTTTTCCACCAACGCCGCCACATTTTGGGCATCTTCCAAGCAATCCGAATGGCACATGTAACATTTTCCGCTATATTCCTCGCCATCGTTTGCGCACTCAGCCATGCGCTGCACAATTTCTTTAATGACATTTTGTTTACCGCGAATTTTCATGCGCGGAACAAGTTGACCCAAGTGGTTCATATTAAGCAACGGACAAACCCCAAGCAAACCGCCAAAGAACCCTGCCGCGCGGGAAATACGTCCCCCTTTAACATAAAAGGACAAATCGGTAGAGAAAAACCAATGATGCATTTTCAATTTATTCTCTTCTGCCCAAGCGCATAACTCTTCTGCTGTACTGCCCGCATCGCGCATATCGGCGAGCGTTTCCATTATCAAACCGTAACCCGAAGACGCGCCAAGTGAATCAATTACATAAATTTTTCTTTCGGGGAAACGCTCGGCCGCAATGGCTGCGGCGTTACGTGCCGAGTTCACTGTACCGGAAAGACCGGAAGACAAGGTGACGTGTACCACGTCTTTGCCGGTTTCCAAAATCGAGGTGAAATACGTTAAGTATTCCGTAATATTAATTTGGGAAGTTTGCGTTTCGGCGCCGTCACGCATAGCTTGATAAAATTCCGGAAAGGAAATCGTCTGTCCCAAATCATCGGGATAATCTTTTCCATCCAACGAGTAATGAAAACAAAGGTAACGAATATCGCGTTTTTCAAAATGTTCTTTTTTCAAATCCGCTGTGGAACAGCAACTCAATACATAGGAACTCATTGTCAAAAACCTCCGTGTCGAAATTACCTATTCAGCATACCACGATTTTGGCAAAAATACACTCCATTAACCTTTTTCCTCACTCTATAAAAACAACGCAGGACGTAGAATCGACAAAAAGCCTCTCTACGCCCTGCGTTACTTTCTCTACGAATAGGAGAATGAGTATTTTATTGTAACATTGCTTCAAATTCTGCTTGGTCAATGATGCGCACACCCAACGCTTGCGCCTTGGTTAATTTACTGCCGGCTTCTTCGCCCGCCAACACCAGCGACGTTTTTTTGGAAACACTGCTCGATGTTTTTCCGCCATACTGTTCGATAAGCGCAGACGCCTCATCCCGCGTCATGGACGGCAACGTACCGGTAAGCACAAACGTAAGCCCCTCAAAACGGCGGTCGGTTTGTTGTGTGCGGCATACCGTATTCACGCCGCACGCTTGCAACCGCGCTATCAAGTGTTTGGTGGACTCTCTTCCAAAAAAGGAAACCACGTGTTCTGCCATAACATCGCCAAACCCGTCAATCACCAAAATATCTTCTTTAGTAGCTTGCATAACCGCCTCAATCGTCCCAAAGCGCTGCGCCAACTGCTTTGCTGCTTTTTGCCCGATGTTGCGAATTCCTAATGCAAACAATAACCGCGATAAGTCAGCTTTCTTGGAAGCGGCAATGGCGGTAATAATGTTTTCTGCCGATTTATCTCCTTTTCCTTCCAAATCGCGGACATCGTCCTTGGTTAGGGTGTATAAATCGTCTAATTGCGAGAGCAATCCCTCGTTTACCAATTGTTCCAAAATGGCAGGACCCAGTCCTTCGATATCCATCGCATCGCGCGATGCAAAATGGATAAAGCGTTGCAACCGCTGTGCAGGGCAATCCGGATTGATACAACGCAGTGCCGCTTCGTCTTCTGCCCTTACCGCCGCTTCGCCGCAAGAGGGACAAAGGTTAGGCAAAACATACACGGGATTACCGCTGTGTTGCACCACGCGCACGACTTCGGGGATAATATCCCCTGCTTTGCGCAAAATGACCGTATCGCCGATTGAAAGCCCTTTTTCCGCAATAAAATCGGCATTATGCAACGTGGCGCGACTGACCGTTGTACCCGCCAACGTAACCGGAGAGAACACGCCCGTGGGGGTAAGCACCCCCGTACGTCCCACTGTGATTTCCACGTCTTGCAACACGCTTTGTTTTTCTTCCGGCGGGTATTTGTATGCCACTGCCCAACGCGGATATTTGCTGGTGCTTCCCAGACGATTGCGGTCGGCAAAATCATCAACCTTGACCACCGCGCCGTCAATATCAAACGGCAAAGTGCTGCGCAACGCACCGATTTGTTCAATTTTTTGCAATACCTCGTCAATGGACTCGGTAACAAAATAATCGGGAATCACCGTAAACCCCAGTTGTTCCATGCGTTCGAGCGATGCTTGGTGCGAATGCACCGTTTCTCCCTCGATGAGTTGTAAATTAAAAATAAACAACGACAACCCGCGGCTTTTCGTGACGGCAGGGTCTTTTTGCCGCAACGAACCGGCGGCGGCATTGCGGGGATTTTTGAACGGTTTTTCTCCGTTTTGCTCTTGCTGTTCGGTAAGCAGGGCAAATTGCCCCCGCGGCATATACACCTCGCCCCGTACAATCACACGTTCTATCGGTTCGCGCAACCGTGCGGGAATAGCCGCAATCGTGCGCAAATTCGCCGAAACGTCTTCGCCTGTTTGACCGTCACCGCGCGTGGCACCGCGATAGAACACACCGTCACGATATTCCAACGCAATGGAAAGACCGTCGATTTTCGGTTCCACCACATACCGCGGATGCGCAATTTCCGTGCGAACACGGGCATCAAAATCGCGCACTTCCGCCAGTGAAAAAACATCTTGCAAACTGCCAAGCGGCACTTCGTGCTGAACAGGCGTGAATTGATTGGAAATTTCACCATGCACCCGTTGCGTATACGAATCCGCCGTAATCAGTTGCGGGTATTCTTCTTCCAACCGGCGCAATTCCTGCGTCAGTTTGTCAAACTCATCGTCTTCAATTTCCGGCGCATCTTGGTCGTAGTACAAACGACTGTGATAATCAATACTTTCGCGCAACTGTGTAATGCGTTCACGGGCGATTTCAAAAGTCATTGTGTTATCCTCGCAACAAAATAAAGCATTTTAAAAACTACAAACACTACTTATAGTATACTCTTTTTTTATTAAAAATCAAGTGCCGCTGCTACCAAATATGCTCTGCAATCCCTCTCCCAAATCCACCTGCAACACCGTTTGGGGAACTTCTCCCACCAATACCGTTTCTCCCACCAAAAAGTTGGTTTTCAGCTCAATAGATACCCGCTCCATCGGCAAAACGGCAGTCATCATAACCGTCATATCCAACGAAAGCCGATGGTTGGTTTGGTTGATCCCCGCATCGTTAAACTCCCCGCACAACTCCGAAATCACGACACCGCTTGTATGAACCGTGATGGGCAAAAACGGTCCGCGACCGGTAAAAAAACTACCGCCCAACAAACTGCCCAACGGAATACTGACTTTTTGTTTTTCCCGTTCTTGCAAATGAGCTGTCACCGCTTTGGTTACTGCCGCTTTTAGGCGGTTGATGGTGCCGACTTTTGCTTGGGCAGACAACACACGTCCATCCTCGCTTCGCACAATATCCACCAAATCATCGTATTCCGTTTTTTGCGAAGATAACACTTCCTCCACACCGTTATGTACCGCCAGCATAGCGCTTCGGCGTGCCGACATATACCCGTAACTTTGCACAAGCGGCCGCATTTTGCTGTCGATTGCCACCACCGCCCCTATCAGTGCTATAACCAGTACAAAAATCCCCAAAAGTCGCCGTTGTCTTCGTTGCCGCCTTTTTCGTGATTTCATAAATTGCCCCCTTTAAGGCAGTTTTGGATTAGTCACGTCACCTTACAAAAGAAAGACCTCATAGGCTATCCTATGAGGTCTTGTTATGAGAGGTGAAAAATTATTGCAATGATTCTTTACGCGACAGCAGCGCAAAAAAGGCTTTGTGCGTCATATACACGTCCAGTTTGGAAACCACTTCAAACGGCGCGTGCATCGAAAGCACCGGCACACCTAAATCTACGGTGTTTACATCCAAATTGGCAATGTATTTTGCCACCGTGCCGCCACCGCCGATATCAACTTTGCCCAGTTCGCCAATTTGCCAAACCACGTTTTCCTCGTCCATAATACGGCGGAAAAATCCCATCAGTTCCGCCGAGGCGTCGCTGGTATCGTACTTTCCGCGCGCACCGGTGTATTTGGTCAACACCACCCCCTGGTTAAGTGCCGCGCAGTTTTTGGTTTCGACCACTTCCGGGTACAAGGGGTCATACGCCACGTTAACGTCTGCCGATAAACAAAGCGAACTGCGGAAAACGTGACGGCCTTTGGTACCGGTCAATTCCGCAATATCTTCGATAAAATATCGCAAAAACGAAGAATTCATACCCGTATTACCATCCGAGCCGATTTCTTCCTTGTCAGCCAAAATAGTAACCGCCGTATACGTTGGGTTTTCCAGCGCAAACGTTGCCGTCAGCGCGGGATACGCACACACACGGTCATCGTGACCGTACGCACCTAACATACTGCGGTCAAGACCTACGTCACGTGCGGAATAGGCAGGAACGGCTTCCAGTTCAGCCGACAAGAAATCCGCTTCCACCATGCCGTATTTTTCAAACAGCAAATTCAAAATGTTCAGTTTAACGGCTTCACTACCCTCGTCATCCGCAAACGGACGCGAACCAATCAAGATGTTTAAGTTTTCACCGTCAATAACCTCGGCAGCGGTCTTTTTCATCTGCGCGGCACCCAAATGCGGCAACAAATCGGTAATGCAAAATACCGGTTCATCTGCTTTTTCACCAATGCAAACCGTAACGGAGGTACCGTCTTTTTTAACAACCACACCATGTAATGCCAGCGGAATCGCCGTCCATTGATATTTTTTGATACCTCCGTAATAATGCGTGTCCAAATACGCCAAACCGTGGTCTTCGTAAAGCGGATTTGGTTTCATGTCCAAACGCGGTGAGTCAATATGCGCTGCGGCAATCGAAACGCCTTCCGAAGCAGGGCGCGTACCGATAACCGCCAACAGTAAGGCTTTGCCGCGGTTGTCATAATATACTTTGTCCCCCGCTTTGAGCGGTTTTTCACGGTCAAACGGCACAAAGCCGTGTGCTTTTGCCATTTTGATTCCTTCACTCACGGCTTCACGCTCGGTTTTTGCCGCATCCAAAAACACCTTATAGTCGGCACAATACGCATCTGCCGCTGCAATTTCTTCTGCCGACAATGTTCGAAACGCGTTTTTCGGCGCATAGCACAGCTTCTCCTTCAATATATCCGCTTTCGATTTTTCTGACATTTCGGTATTCCTCCTAATCAATCTCATATAAAGTTTGATACCGTTTTTGCGCTTTTAGTACACGCTCAACGTAATTTTTTGTTTCGGTAATCGGGATAACGTCCAAAGTAACGCCATCGGTAGAATATTCGGGGTTTTTCAACCATTTGGAAACATTACCGCTACCGGCATTATATGCCGCCAACGCGGTTTCCAGACAGTCAAATTGTTTCAGTAACACGTCCATCACTTTACACCCGCTGCGGATGTTGACCGACGGTTCAAAAATTAGGGAAAGCGGTGCATCCTCTTCGGGCAATTTTTGTTGAATCCATTCGTACGTTGCATCCATGAGCTGCATGAGCCCTTTGGCACCGGCATGCGACACCGCCTCTGAGTCAAAATGGCTTTCCGTGTGAATAATGCCATACACAAGCGATGGCGGCAGAGAAAATTCGGCGGCATTTTGCTGGACAATATCGGTATATTTGAGCGGGTAAACGGTTTTGAGATACCAGTCGCTTCCGACAAACAGCAACAAAGCGCCAAGTGCCAACACACAAACAACCGCAAGCACAACAAGCAAATTACGTTTGATTTTGTTCATGTTGCCACTCCTCACACAAGGTTTTTATTTTTTTCAAAAGTGACGATTCGTCACTATCATTTTCCAGTACCACCGTAGCCCGCTTGCGATAATATTCTTCTGCGGGTTGCGCGTTGATACGCGCCAGTGCTTGTTCTTTGCTGATGCCGTCGCGCTCACAAATGCGACAAAGCCGTTGAGTTTCGGATGCAGTAACAGCAATCGTAACGTCGCACAAGCTATCCAGTTCCGCTTGGAACAGTAACGGTGCATCAATCAACACTATCGGCGCTTTCGTTTGCTGTAAAGCATCGGTGATTTCCTGTATTACCGCGGGATGCACTATTCTGTTGAGCGCCGCCGTATCCTGTGGCGTAGCAAACGCCATATCCGCCAAAACTTGGCGATTGAGCGAACCGTCTTTGCATAAAATGACAGAGGAAAACTGTTTGACGAGGGCAGCCAAGCACGGTGTCCCCGGTTGCACCACACGACGAGCAATGGCATCCGCATCCAGAATAAGCCAATCAGGCTGTGCCATCAAACGTACCGCCAAACTTTTGCCCGCGCCCGTTTGACCGGTAACCCCCACCACAAACGGTTTATTCAAGTTCGACCACCTCGAATCCTGCCGCCCGTAACAAACGGTTGTATACCGCCAAACCCACGCCTTCTTGCGAGGGGCAGGCAGTATATGCCACTTTTATCTCCTGTTCATCTAATAAACGCAGGGCCTCAAACAAACGATGCGCTTGTTCTTCATGGTTATCCCGCGCTCCATAGGTAACGTACGGCACAGTAAGGAGTTGTTCTTCTCCATCAAAGCACAACGCCGCCACACCGTTTCCCGCACGAGCGTTAACATATTCGGCATACTTTTCGGGACTTGCGCTTACCAAAACGACGTTGGCTTTGGGCGCGTAATGTTTGTATTTCATACCGGGGGAAGCCGCCATTTCGCCATCCTTTAACTCATGCGCTACGGCATCGTCAACTATCACATCGCCCACAACAGTTGCCAGCATTTCCAGCGTAACAGCACCGGGGCGCAACAAACGCGGGGGCACCGTGCTGACGTCTACCACCGTGGATTCTACCCCCACGTCACAAGCACCGCCATCTACCACCGCGGCAATGCGGCCATCCATATCCTCCATCACTCGCCGCGCTTCGGTCGGGCTGGGAATTCCCGAACGGTTTGCCGACGGGGCTGCCAACGGACAACCGGACAACGTAATCAACTCACGCGCAACAGGGTGCGATGGCATACGTACCGCTACGGTGGATAAACCGGCACTCACTTCCACAGGAATACAATCCGCCTTGGGCAGTATCATGGTCAGCGGTCCCGGCCAAAAAGCTTTTGCCAGCGCCATCGCTTGCGGCGGTATATCCAAAACCAATGCTTCCCATTGCGATAAATCGGCAATATGTACAATCAACGGATTATCGGCAGGGCGACCCTTTGCCGCAAAAATCGATGCCACTGCTTTGCCGTTTAAGGCATCGGCGGCAAGACCATATACCGTTTCCGTGGGAATAGCCACCAATTCGCCTGCTCGCAACAAGTCGGCAGCGCGCCGCAAATCGGCAGATTCGGTTGATAAATACTCAGTGTGCATGTTGTTATCCTTTTTGTAATTTTTCCGCGCGGTCGGCGGTAATCAGCGCATCGATCAGTTCTTCGAGTGCACCGTTCATCACGGCTTCCAATTTATACAAGGTCAGTCCAATACGATGGTCCGTCACACGGCCTTGCGGGAAGTTGTAGGTGCGAATTCTCTCGCTTCTATCCCCTGTCCCCACCTGCGAGCGGCGGTCGGCCGCAATGGCGGATTGTTGTTCGGTTTGTTTGGCTTCCAACAAACGCGAACGCAACACGCGCATGGCTTTATCTTTGTTTTTGAACTGACTGCGTTCGTCCTGGCATTCCACCACCGTACCTGTCGGCAAGTGCGTAATGCGAATCGCGGATTCCGTTTTGTTAATGTGCTGACCGCCCGCGCCACTGGAACGAAACGTATCAATTTGTAAATCCGCGGGATTAATATCAATGTCTACTTCCTCGGCTTCGGGCAATATCGCCACTGTCACCGTCGATGTGTGAATACGTCCCCCTGCTTCGGTTTCGGGTACGCGTTGAACGCGGTGTACTCCACTTTCAAATTTAAGTTTGCTGTATGCCCCGTCGCCGATAATCATAAAACTGATTTCTTTGTATCCGCCAAGTTCCGTTTCGTTTACGTTAACCGTTTCGGTCTGATATCCATTGGCTTGGGCATACAAGCCATACATACGGTACAAGCTCCCCGCAAACAAGGCGGATTCTTCTCCGCCGGCACCGGCACGAATTTCCACAATCACGTTGCGGTCATCGTTGGGGTCACGCGGCAACAACAAAATTTTCAATTCTTCCGCGCAACGCTCGGCAGTCTCACGACTTTCACGCAACTCGTCTTCCGCCAGTTCGCGCAATTCGCGGTCAATTCCTGCCGTTTCCAATAGCGTTCTGGCTTCTTGTTCTGTTCCACGTGCCGCAGCATATTCACGGTACTTTTCCACAATCGGTTCCAGCTGCTTGCTTTCTTTCATCAGTTCGCGGTACACTTCTGTTTGCGCAATCACCGACGGGTCGCACAACCGTGCCATGACTTCTTCATATCGTTTTTCAACGTCTTTAAGACGGTCTAACATTCACGGTTCATCCTTCCTCTTGCGGTGCGCGTTCCACACGGCGAATATTTTTTTCTGCTTTGTGGCGAGGCAGCATCACTTCGTGTCCGCAACCTTCACAATGCAAACGGAAATCCATGCCAACACGCAACACCGCAAACCGATGTTCACCGCAAGGATGCGGTTTTTTCATCACTAAAACGTCGCCGACACGAATATCCATTTCTCCACCTCGCCATAGCAATAATATCACGAATACAGTATAGCACAAACTTTCCACATTCCGCAAGAGCAACGTATAAAAAACCCGTTTGACATCTTCCTTTTTAACTGGTATACTATATCGTTGGTAGGGAGGTTTGTTTATGAAAAAAGATGTTGTCATTGTCGGTGCCGGTCCTGCGGGGATTTTCACCGCGTTGGAACTCATTCGCAAAGGTTGCCGTAAAGAGATTGTCATTGTCGAAAAAGGACAAGCCATTGAAAACCGCCGTTGCCCCAAAAGCAAAACGGGCAAATGCGTCAACTGCAAACCCTATTGTCATATCACCACCGGTTTTTCGGGCGCGGGTGCCTTTTCCGACGGTAAATTGTCGTTAAGTTACGAAGTCGGCGGTGATTTTCCCTCGCTCATCGGTGAAGATTTGGCACAAGAATTGATTGATTATGCCGACGGCATTTATCTGGAATTTGGTGCCGATACCCATGTAGAAGGAATCGGTAACACCGAAGAAGTCAAGGAAATCCGCAAACGCGCCATTCAGGCAGGTCTCAAATTGGTGGACTGCCCCATTCGTCACATGGGTACCGAAAAGGCACAAGGGATTTACCATTCCATCGAACAATATTTAATGCAAAACGGCGTGGAAATGCTGTTTGGCTATGAATGCTCCGATTTGTTGTTAGACGGCGAAAACTGCTTGGGCGTGTGCATCACCAACGGTAAACAAGAGCTGGAAATTCGCGCCGAAAAAACGGTCATTGCCACCGGCCGCCGTGGCGCCGATTGGCTGGAAAAAATTTGCGCCGAACACAACATTGCTCACCAACCCGGCACCGTGGATATCGGTGTGCGTGTGGAAGTGCGCAACGAAGTGATGGAAAAAGTCAACAAAACGTTGTACGAATCCAAGCTTATCGGCTATCCCCGTCCGTTCAAAAACAAGGTGCGCACTTTCTGTCAAAACCCCGGCGGCTTTGTCAGTCAAGAAAATTACGATAACGACTTGGCGGTGGTCAACGGCCATTCGTACAAAGAACTCAAATCCAACAACACCAACTTGGCTATTTTGTGTTCCCACAACTTCAACCAACCGTTTAACCAACCCATTGAATATGCTCAAAAAGTGGGTGAACTCACCAACATGTTGGGCGCGGGTCACATTTTGGTACAACGCTTTGGCGATATTTTGGACGGCAAGCGCACCTGGCAAAAAGAACTCTCGCAATCCAACCTAAAACCCACGTTGCCCGATGCGGTAGCAGGTGACATTACCGCCGCCATGCCGTACCGCGCGATGATTAACATCATCAACTTTATTCAAGCGGTCGACCACGTGGTACCGGGCTTTGCTTCGTACGAAACCCTGCTGTATTCCCCCGAACTCAAATTTTACAGCAACCGTGTGCGTATGGACACCGATTTGAACACCAACGTCAAAGGATTGCACTGTTTGGGTGATTCCAGCGGCTGGACTCGCGGACTCATGATGGCTTCGGTCATGGGCGTTCTCATGGGCCGCAAAATCGCCGAACAAGACGAAAAATAATTTTCTCTAATAGCCACCGATTACTCGGTGGTTATTCTTTTTAGCGGGAAAATTTGGTTGACTTTTCCTTGCAAAATTGATATAGTGAATGTGTAAGAAGTGACGTACATCCAACGATTTGTGCGCCATGTTCATAGGCTGCATAAAGCGCACAAATCATCTGCCAACAGGGATGATTTGTGCTTTTTTGTTCCCTGTAACAGAAAGGAGAATGAAAATGAGAAAGAAAATGACACGAACGATGATGAGTTTATTCTGTGCTTTTCTTTTACTTTTTCTTACCGCGTGTGGGCCTGAAAAACCAATACCGTCGGTTACAACCACTCACACATCAACCGAGAGTACTACTTCTTCTACAAGTTTTTCGGACCAAACCACTATCACCCAACCCACCTCAACAGCGAGTACTTCTTTGACTACAAGTCCTACAACCACCCAAACGCAAAAACCTCAAACAACAACGAAACCCGTCATCGGTGATATCGGTACTGTATTACCGAAAAAGTTTTCCGACTACGATTCAAAAACAAAAGACTTCCTTGTCAGCTGTGGATTAACACAGGAACTGTTAGACGTTGACAAACAAAAACTAACCTGTACCGAAAAAGGAACACAATATGCACCATTGAACGAAACCTACGAAGGAGGAGGCGTACGGTATACTTTTTACGGTGCCAACGGACCGCTGACGGCTTTCACTCGAGAGTTACCACCTATGGGTGCAGAAAAAAGCGAAGCATCAATTTTGGCAATCGCCCGACAATTGGCAGGATTGTATATTCCGGTTTCGGAGTATCGCGAAGAAGTTTCGTTATATGGTGACGAGTATACCGTATCGTACAAATGGTATGTCGGCGAGTATGAAACGTCTCGGCATGTGACAATAGACATCAGAAAAGATGGTGTGGTACAGACGATTTATGTTACTAATCTGGATATTTTGCAGGATGTGTCCATACCACAAATTGACGAAGACGCTCTATATCGCGAATGTGATAACGTCCTCAAAAAGACTTATCAAGGGGATTACGTTTCATTTGAAATTCTTGATAAAGTATTGGACGTAAAGGACGAGCGGTCTTTGCTCCGTTACCAGTGGCAGCCGGAAATCAAAAACGGAGAAGTGGTGTTACTTTGCAATTGTTCTCCGGTTTTGGAAGACGGCATAAATGGTCGTTTACGATGGGTTGCGGTACCGTTATCAAAAATCACCGCATAGGCATACTAACAAAACGGCAGATGAGCTTTGGCTCATCTGCCGTTTTTTCTTTTCAAATCTCCCGTTGCCGGTCCATTAAGCAAGGAGCCGTCTTGGGCAAATCGCGAACCGTGGCACCCGCAATCCCAACTATGCTCCTGCGGATTCCATTGGAGCGCACACCCCAAATGCGGGCAACGCGGCGCGGTGGGGGTAAGCAACCCCAACGTTGATTCGACGGCATTCACCGCCAATTGCGGGTGCCAAATATTGCGGTTGGGCTTAAAAACCGATGCCCATTGTTTGGGTCTCCCCGTAATTTCGGCAGTCAACAGCAAAGCGGATACCATGGCCGATGTCATGCCCCAGCCGCCAAAACCTGTTGCCACGTACACCGACGGTGTCGACGGCGAATACCGCCCAATATACGGTATGCCATCCAAACTCATGCAATCTTGTGTTGCCCAGCGGTGTTTTACTTTGGCGTTCGGAAAATACTTTTCTGCAAACGCTTCGGCGGCTTTGTAGCCTTCCCCTTGTTTGCCGGTACGGTGTCCCCCACCGCCAACCAGCACGTAGTTGCCGTATTGCCGCAAGGTAATACCGTTTTGCTTGTCACCCCACATCATTCCCGACAGCACCGTCGCGTTTTCCAAAGCCACCACATACGAACGGTGCTGATACAATTTGAGAAAATACGCGCCGTGTCGGTTCAAAAACGGAAAATGCGTTGCTACAATAATATGTCGCGCCGTGATGGACACGCCATCGTCCGTCATCGCTGTATTAGAAGCTATTTTCCGCACCCGTGTGTGC
>JAZNKF010000062.1:0-32170 GCA_045578425.1 Acutalibacteraceae bacterium | reverse complement strand
GATGCCGTTGTGGTTGTTGCGTTGGTTGAAGTGCCTGTTCCATCGCCGACAGGCGTGTCGTCACCTTGCTTGGAGCAACCGCAAAAGCTTACTGTCAATAAACAAGCTGTCAAAAAAAGTGCAACAAAACGTTTCATAATAAGACTCCTTTTGCCAAAAAATAATCTATATCACACATTATAGCACCTTTTCGACGAAAACACAACACATTGACAAAGAAAAAATAAGTGGTATAATAAGGCAAAACTTGCCCTCATAGTTAAATGGATATAATAAACCCCTCCTAAGGGTTAGTTACAGGTTCGATTCCTGTTGGGGGTGCCAAAAATCCCGTTCACGTAAGTGGGCGGGATTTTTACTTCTTACCTTTTCACTCTTCACTAAAAACGCATTCGGGATTTTTGGAAAGTAATAAGTAATAGTGAATAGTGAAGAAGTATTGAGGCTTTGCCGCTTTTATGCTACAATACACTTAAAGGCGGTGATGACTTGAAAAAAGTATTTAGCAAAATAGGAACATTCTTTGGGACGTTATTTGGCATATTATTAGCTTTGCTTGTAGGTATATGTTTTGTTTTACTGTTACCGCTTGATTATATCAAATATAAACGATCTCTTTTTTATAAAAATGAACATAAAAAATATAAGTTTTTTGCCGGCTCTGGTTTCTATTTTGAGTTTTATAATGAGATTGCGAAAAACGACTTGCCGATTAAATATATGTTTAATCCCAAAAACGATGCTTTAGAGTGTGGTTGGTTTGTTTTTGATAAAACTTTACTGATACCGGATTATATGGTTGAATATCATTCGGATGTTGAAAAATGGTTTTGTAGTGAATATGATGGTGGTCACGATGTTGCATCCATTCCGTTAGACGAGTATTTACAACAAGAAATTGCTACTATAAATGAACTTTTAGAATATAATGTTTGTGATAAAGCTGTTGTTTTAGTAGATGTTAATAACATTGAGAATATAGATATTGCTAAACAAGAAAATAGATTTTTGATTTATGATGATAATAGAGAAGAAGTAATAAAAACTTTTTGTAACAACAACTTAAAATAAAGAAAATCCTCGGTTTTCACTCAGTTCTTTTTTGGACACGAATGACAAAAATCCCGTTCACGTAAGTGGGCGGGATTTTGCTTTTTTATTGTCAAAATTTCTTAATAAAAGAAATTCTCTTTTTATCAATATTTTTCTCTTTCTTTCAAAGACTAACAACGAAAAAGGTTTGCAAAAAGGAGAAAAACAATGAAAAAATATGTGTGGTTGGCGGTAATCACCGTTTTGGCAATAGGTGCGGTTTTTGGAGTGGGAGAATGGCTAAAACCCAAACCGTTTACCGTTTTGGTGATGACGTTAGAAGAAAAAACGGTGCAACAAACGGTCAAATGCAGCGGGAAAGTGGTGGCGGCTGACAGCAAAGAAGTGTACGTGGAAGCGCCGTGTGTGGCGGGTACGGTTTATGTCAAAGAAGGGCAAAAGGTGAAAAAAGGGCAACCGCTGTTTTCGGTGGACGTGCAAGCCACCCAAGCGGTGCTATCGCAACTGACAGGAGGTGTAGCAGATGGTGTAGAGTTGCCTATGGCGGAAGAGGTAGTCTCACCGATTGACGGTGTGGCGGCGGCGGTCAACGTACGTGCCGGGGAAACGGTGGATTATACCGCGCCGTGCGCGGTGATTACCACGGGAAAAGCGCGGCAAATTGCCGTGGCAATTCGAGAACAGGATTTACCGCTTGTTAAAGTGGGGCAATCGGTAACGGTTTCGGGAGTAGCTTTTTCAAAAACGTACCGTGGCACGTTGGAAACCATCGCGTCGACTGCGCGACAGCAATATGTGGGAACGCTTTCGGAAACGGTGGTAGATGCCGTGGTATCGTTGGAGGATGCCGCCGCGGATTTGCGAGTGGGCTTAAATGCGCAAGCAGGGATTATTGTCAGCACCACCGAAAATGCGTTGTTACTTCCTTATGAAACCATCGGACAAGACCAAAACGGAAAGGAATTTGTGTATGTTTATGACGGAAAACAAAACGTTTACAGACGGGTGGTGGAGCTGGGGCGAGAAACCGCCGACGGAGTTTTGGTGGTGTCCGGCGTATCGGCAGGCGAACGGGTGGTACAAAATCCCGAAGAATTATCCGGCGAACACGTTGCCGTACGGGTGGCATAACCAATGGATTTAATAAAAACAGCGATTCGAAACTTACTTCGTCGCCGCGGGCGCACCGCGCTGACGGTCAGCGGGATTGCCGTGGGAATGTTGATGGTGTCACTGGTATCGGTCATCGGCAGTGCGGGGGAATCTTTGGCAACCAACGAACTCAACAGCATGGGAGTCGGCGGTCTTTCGGTGACAACGGACGACGGCAGTATTTTATTAAACGAAGAGGCGTTGGAAGAAATCCGCGCCTTGCCGCAAGTTTCTTCCGCCATGCCGCTCATGATATATTACGGCAACGTTTGCACCGCCAAAAACAATCAAAGTGCCGTGCTTTGCGGCATTGATGCGGGGGCAGGGCAAGTAATTTCGCTCGAAGTAATGCACGGACGAATGCTTTCGCACAGCGATGTGGACGCGGCGGCAGCGGTTTGTGTGTTGGACGAAGCGATGGCAAAGGCGGCTTACGGGCGCAACAATGTGGTGGGGAAAACGGTTACGGTGCAAGTGGGAAGTTTATCCGAAACACTGACTGTCATAGGAGTAACCAAAACGGGAGGCAGTCTGTTGCAAAACATGGCGGCAATGATTCCGGGAATGGTGTATATTCCGTATACCACGCAAAAAAACCTAACAGGACAAACGGGGTTCGACCAGTTTGCCGTACGTGCCAACGGGGAAGCGACCGAGTCTACACAAAACGCTATCAAGCGGGTGCTTAACCGCCTTTATCAAGGGAGCGCATCGTTTCGTACCGATGATTTAGCGGCACAAAAAGACCGACTGTTGCGGCTTGTCGAACTGATTGCGTTGGTCCTCACGGTGCTCAGCGCGGTTTCGCTGGTGGTTTCGGGGTTTGGGATTGTGACAGCCATGTTATCCGCCGTAAACGAACGCAAACGAGAAATCGGTGTTAAAAAAGCGGTGGGGGCTTCGCAAAAACGGATTTTGGCAGAATTTTTGGTCGAGGCAGGGTTGCTTTCGGCCGCGGGGGCGCTGGTCGGTATGTTACCTGCGGCGGCATTGGCAATTATTTTGCCGCTTTCGGGCGTGTCGGTTTCGGTTTCACCGTGGCTGTTTTTGAAGTTGATGGGATTCTCCGTGGCGGTCGGTGTGGTGTTCGGGGTGTATCCCGCTTACAAAGCATCAAAATTACAACCCGTGGAGGCGCTAAGGAGTGAATAGACAAGATTCTCTGTTTTGTACTTTTCAAACCCAAAAAGATATGGTATACTGTACTGTATTGTAACCCTTTAGGGTATACACGGAGGTTGTTTATGAAGCAAGAAAATCGGTTGGTGGGAAACGGTGTGCGCTGTTTGGCGTTGCCGGACACCCGCTTTAAAACAGCGCAAATAACGGTGGCATTGTTACTGCCGCTCAACAAAGAAACTGTGGAAGAAAACGCCCTGCTTTCGCGGTTGTTGGTGCGCGGTTGCGCACGGTACCCCGATTTTACGGCGTTGCATAAGCGGCTCAGCGAACTGTACGGCGCCTCGGTAAGCGGCGAGGTTTCACGCGTGGGGGAAGTGCAGGCTTTGGTGTTTACTGCCGAAACCACGGCAGACCGTTTTGCCTTGGACGGCGAAGCGGTTACTGCCGCGTGTGCCGAACTGTTGCGCGAAATGTTATTCCGTCCTGCGTTTGTGGACGGTGTTTTCCGTTTGGAAGACGTGCAAACCGAGCGTCGTTGTTTGGCAGAGGAAGTGCGCGCAGAAATTAACGAAAAACGCTGGTACGCTCGCTGCCAAGCGGAACGGTTGCTTTGTCCCGACGAAGCGTATGGTATTGGGCGGTATGGCTCGGCAGAAGTTATCGAAAACCTAACCCCCGAAGCCATGACTCGTGCGTGGAAGCGCGTGTTACAGCAAGCATCGGTGCAACTGATTTTACAAGACGACAAAATCCTTGCAGAGGTGGAAGAGGATTTTTGTAACGAGTTTGCGGCAATAGAGGGGAGAAACCCCGTGGCATGTTCCACCGACACACAAACCCGTATTCCTACCCTGCGGCGCAAAACCGAACGCATGGAAGTGGGGCAATCCAAACTGGTGATGGGTTTTCGTACCGATTGTGCCGAACCGAGTGACAAAGTTTCTGCCACACGGTTGATGAATGCGTTGCTGGGCGGCACGGCTACCTCGTTGCTTTTTCGCAACGTGCGGGAAAAACTGAGTTTGTGTTATTATTGTTCTTCCGCCTACGACCGCATAAAAGGCGTACTGTTGATACAATGCGGCGTAGACGAGAAAAACGCCGTGCGCGCCGAAACGGAAATTCTGGCGCAACGCGAACTGATTTGCCGCGGTGAATTTACTGACGAGGATTTGGAAGCCGCACGGCGCAGTGTGGTCCAAGGTTTTGAAGCGGTGGGCGATTCGCAAAGTGCGCGTGCCGCGTGGTACGTGGTGCAAAGCACAGGGGATAAGGTGAGTTCCCCCGAGGAAATTCGTGAAGAAATTGCCGCTGTAACACGCGAAGAGGTGATTGAAGCGGCAAAGAAATTGCAATATGAATGTGTGTATTTGTTGGCACAAAAGGAGGAATGCGGCGAATGAGTGAGTGGAAGCGTTTACAATGTCGCCATACCGGCGAACAGTGTTATTTTTTGCAACATTCTTCCGGTTTGCCGATTTATGTTTGGCCAAAAGAAGGGTATGCCTCCGCCTATGCGGTGTTTGCCACCAAATACGGTTCTATTGATTCGGCGTATGTTTCGGCCGATACCAACGAAGTGGTGGAACTGCCTGCGGGGATTGCCCATTATCTGGAACATAAGTTGTTCGAAAATGAGGATTGCGATGCGTTTGAACGGTATGCCAAAACAGGAGCATCGGCGAATGCATATACCTCGTTTGACCATACGGCATATTTATTCTCATGCACGCAGCAACTGAGCGAATCGTTGGAAATTTTGCTGGATTTTGTGCAAAAACCGTATTTTACCGAAAAAACGGTGGAAAAAGAGCGCGGAATCATCGGACAAGAAATTCGCATGTGTGAAGATTCGCCTTCGCGCACGGTGTTTTGCAATTTGTTAGAAGGGTTATATCACAATCATCCCGTGCGGGTGGATATTGCGGGGACGGTGGAATCGATTGCCAAAATCACACCCGAACTGCTGTATGGCTGTTATTACCGTTTCTATAATTTGCGCAACATGGTGCTGTCTGTGGCGGGAAACGTTACGTGTGAACAAGTGGAAGAGATTGCTGATAAATTGCTGAAAGCTGCCCCCGTCTACGATTCTAAACGGCCGCCCGTTGACGAGCCGCGTACGGCTTACCGTGCGGTAACCGAAGTGAAAATGCCGGTAGCAGAACCGCTTTTTTATTTGGGGTATAAGGTGCCGCAAAACACCGGCGGGGGGTTGCAGGACGCTTCGGCAACCGAAATTGCCGCGGCGGCGGTGTTACAAGAATTGTTGGGTTCGCGTGCCAATCCGCTGTATGCAAAACTTATGAACCGGGGGCTGATTAACGCTTCGTTTGGGGTGGAATATTTTGACGGACCGGGATACGGTGTGTGGATTATCGGCGGTGAATCGAAAAATCCGCAGGCGGTTTGCGAAGCGTTTCGCTGCGAGCGGGAACGGATGCTGCGTGAGGGGATTTCCGCCGAAGAATTTGACACGGCGCGTAAAGCGGTATACGGACAAATGATTTCGCATTTTGACAGTGTAGAAGGGTGCGGCGATATTGTTGTGGATGCGCATTTCAGCGGCCGAGACCCGTTCGCATTGTTAGATGCGGTGGCAACGGTAAAAAAGGAAGACGTTGAGAAACGCTTACAAGACGATTTCGACGAGGAAGCATCGTCGCTTTCGGTTGTTAATCCGCTTTAGAAAGGGTGAGCTGTATGGATTCCTACATTGAATTCCCTAAATTGGGCTGGAAATTTGCGGTTGATGACACGATTGTGTCGCTGCCGTTTTTTGGAACGGAACTTACCATCAAATGGTACGGTGTGCTGATTGCCGTGGGGTTTTTGCTGGCAGTGTGGTATGCGCTTCGCAATGCCAAGCGTTTTGGCATTCGCCGCGACCCGATGATGGACGTGGTGCTGGTTTGCGCGTTGTTTGCATTTGCCGGTGCGCGGCTGTATTACGTGTTGTTTTCGGACAGTCGGGGGGAGTATTTTGCCAACCCACTCCAAATTTTTGCCGTGTGGAATGGCGGGCTTGCCATTTACGGCGGGGTGATTATGGCGTTTGTTACGGCGCTTTGGATGTGTCGTGTAAAAAAAGTGGACACCTTACGTATGTTTGACATGGGTGCCATTGGCTTTTTTATCGGTCAAGCGGTGGGGCGTTGGGGCAACTTTTTTAACCAAGAAGCCTTTGGCTCCAATACCACGTTGCCGTGGGGAATGACGGGTAGCTGGATTTCCAGCTATTCGAATTCGGCGTCAGGGTATGACCGTTCGTTGCCCGTGCATCCGACGTTCTTATACGAATCGTTATGGTGTTTGTTGGGCTTTTTGCTGTTACATATTGTGTCGAAAAAGGCGTACCGTTTCAAAGGACAGTTGTTCTCGCTATACGTGATATGGTATGGTACGGGCCGCTTCTTTATTGAAATGTTGCGCACCGACAGTTTGTATTTGGGCACCATGAAAGTATCGTGCTTGGTAGCAGCTGTTTCGGTGCTGGCGGGTGTGATTTTGTACTTTGTTTTGAAAGGAAAAGCTCAAGGGGAACCGATTGACGAAAAAACGATTTCCCTTGCCGAAACCACAAAGGAGGAAACCGAAAATGGCGATTTGCATTGATGGAAAACGTATTGCGGCCGAAGTGCGTGCCGAGTTGGCAGGAGAAGTAAAAGCGCTGTGCGATGCCGGTGTCCAGCCGTGCTTGGCAGTGATTATTGTGGGGGACAACCCTGCTTCGCGTATTTATGTGAACAACAAGAAAAAGGCGTGTGCCGAAGTGGGTATTCGTTCCGAGGAAATTGCATTACCTGCCGATACCACGCAAGAAGAATTACTTAGGTGCATTCAAACGCTTAACGAGCGTGAAGACGTTGACGGTATTTTGTGTCAGTTGCCGTTACCGGAACCGCTTGACGACAAAGCCGTGATAGAAGCGATTGCACCGAGCAAAGACGTGGACGCTTTTCATGCCGAAAACGTGGGACACATTCTGATTGGCGATTTTTCGTTTTTGCCGTGTACCCCTGCGGGCGTGATGGAACTGTTACGTCGCACGGGTATTGCCGTAGCGGGTAAGGAATGTGTGGTAATAGGCCGCAGCAACATTGTGGGGAAACCCATGGCGATGCTGTTGTTGCACGAAAACGCCACCGTTACCATTTGTCATTCCCGCACGGCGGATTTGGCGGCGGTTTGCCGCCGTGCAGACGTTTTGGTTTCCGCCGTGGGAAGAGCGGATTTTGTAACACCCGACATGGTTAAACCCGGTGCAGTGGTGATTGACGTTGGTATGAACCGCAACAAAGAAGGCAAACTTTGCGGTGACGTGGCAGCCGGTGTGGACGAGGTTGCCGGCTACTTAACGCCCGTGCCGGGCGGCGTGGGACCGATGACCATTGCCATGTTGCTGAAAAACACGGTAACGTCGGCAAACCGTCGGTTGAAGAATCAATAAAAATTTTTAAAAATTCTCTTGACAAAACCATAAGGGATGCTATAATAAAAGTACAAATCGAACAAATGTTCGTTTTCGAACGGAAAAGTAGCAGGAGGAAACACTTATGGTTTTTGCAGTAATTGTCGCGGCGGTTTTTGGTGCGATAAGTTTGTATATGATGATGGCGGCGCGGTATTCGGTCACACGTAAAATGGCATGGATTCCGCTTTCTATGGCGGCGATGGAACTTGCCATGGGCGGTGCGCTTCTTTGGTGGGAATATCCGGTGTTGACAGCGATTTTGATGCTTTGCCGTTTGACGGTGGTTACCTGTTGTGTGGTATCTATGAAACGAGATGCCGCCTTGGCGCGCAACCGTCGTCGTCGCCGCGAAGTGTGGCGTCATGTGACAGCAGAGATGGCAAGAGAAGCACGGGCAATCCCCGTACCGTTTTCTGCAAAACACTGCGCATAAAACTTTAAAAAATGCACCCAATTGATTTTGATTGGGTGCATTTTTCTTGCTTTTTGGGGAAAAATCCAGTACAATAAGGCTTGGATTATGAAACGGAGGAATGGCCGTGCAAAACTTTTTGACCGTTGGACAACAAGTGTTGGTATTATTTATATTAATCTTTTGCGGATTTGTGTTGGGCAAAACGGGTGTCATGAACGAAAAAGGCGCTAAGGTCTGCGCAGATATTGCGCTGATTTTGGCAACACCGTGTGTTATCATACAATCGTTCATGCGGGAATACCGTCCCGAAATGTTGCTCAATTTACTCAAAGCGTTGCTGATAGCGTTTTTGATTCATTTGTTGGCAATCGGAGTAGCCCATTTGGTTTACCGCAAGACAGATGCAAAGGCAAAAGTGTTTCGTTTGTCGGTGGTTTTGTCAAATGCCGGTTTTATGGCTTTGCCGTTACAACAAGCGGTGTTGGGAGAAGAAGGGGTTTTTTACGGCGCGGTATACGTGGCAGTTTTCAACTTGGTGTTTTGGAGCTACGGTGTCATGACAATGGGGTCATCGGGACAAAAACTTTCGGTAAAAAAATTGCTTGTGAACCCGGGTACTATTGGCATTGTTTTTGGGTTGATACTCTTCGTCGGAAGAATTACGTTGCCCGAGGTGCTTGGTGCTCCCGTGCGGCACTTGGCTTCTCTGAACACCCCGCTGCCTATGTTGTTTGCCGGATATTACCTTTCCAAAATTGAAATGAGTACAGCGATTCGGCAAAAAAGCTATTACGGCGTTATCGTGTTACGATTGATTGCTGTTCCTGTCGTTTGTATTGCCTTAATGTACTTGTGCGGTGTGCGCGGCGTGCTGTTGACATCCATGGCAATCGCAAGTACCGCACCGGTGGCGGTGGGGGTTTCTATGCTTTCCGGCCGATACGGACAAGATACGGAATCGGCAGTAAATTTGGTGGCGTTATCCACGCTGTTCTCGGTTATTACCATGCCGGTGTTGGTGGCAATCACACAACTTTTGCCGCTATAAGCCATCGAACGTTGTTCCCAAAAGCAGGATTTTTCGAAAGAAAAATCCTGCTTTTTTTCGTGAAAATAAACCAAAAATTTCCGTAAAAATTTATATGAAAATTTCAAATATGACTTGCTTTTTATTAAAAAAGGGAGTATAATATGGGTACTGTGGTGCAAAGTGGAGCGAAGTGGTGAATTTCCACACTTTCCACAGAGTTTTCCACAATCCTCGCAAAGCGAAATAACACAAAGGAGTAACTTCGATGTTATACGGAAGATTCCAACATAATATCGACGCAAAAGGGCGGTTGTTTGTACCTGCCAAATTGCGTGACAAGCTGGGCAGTGCGTTTATTGCCGCGGCGGTCATGGACCATTGTGTTTGCCTGTATTCGCTCGATGAATGGAACAAGTTGCAAGAGGGTTTGGCGCAAATGCCCATGACCAAGGCTCGTAAGTTGCAACGGTACCTTTCCGCCAACGCTGAGGATGTGCAAGTTGATTCGCAAGGCCGTATCTTGTTGCCCAAACATTTGCAACAATATGCGGGATTGGAAAAAGAAGCCTTAGTTATCGGTGCCGGCAACCGCGCAGAAGTGTGGAACCCCGCCGCTTATGAAGCGGACGTGGCAAGCATGACTTCGGAAGAGGTTGAAGCGGAATTTGCCGAACTGGGATTCTGATATGGAACAAAACGCTACATACCACCGTCCGGTTTTGTTGGACGAAACCATCGCCGCGTTAAACATTGATCCCAACGGCGTTTACGTTGACGGAACCGCCGGTGGCGGTGGACATTCTTTTGCGATTGCGTCGCGGTTGACAAACGGTCGGTTGCTGGCGCTTGACCAAGACCCCGAAGCGGTCGAACAAGCCTCTCGACGGTTGGAAGGATTACCGGCAACGGTTATTCATCGCAATTTTCGCTTTATGGGCGATGTGCTCGCCGAGCAAGGTGTCAAAGCGGCAGACGGTATTTTGTTGGATATTGGCGTATCGTCGCATCAGTTGGATGCGGGGTACCGAGGGTTTTCCTACCATACCGAAGCACCGCTTGACATGCGCATGAGCCGCGAAGGTGTTTCGGCGGCGGATTTGCTGGCAACTTTGTCAGAAAAGCAACTGTCAGACATTTTCTTTCGTTTTGGCGAAGAAAAGTTTTCGCGCTCAATTGCCAAAGCTGTTGTGCAGCGCCGAAAAGAAAAGCCGATTACGACTACGGCAGAGTTTGCCGATTTGATTTGCGAAGCGGTTCCTGCTGCGGCACGGCGCAAAGGGCATCCGGCACGCAAGGTTTTTCAAGCGTTGCGCATTGCCGTTAACGACGAACTTACCTGCTTGTCCGAAGCGTTAGACGTTGCGTTTGACCACCTAAAAGTCGGGGGGCGTTTGGCGGTGATTACCTTTCACTCGTTGGAAGACCGCATGGTAAAGCAACGGTTTTCCGCGTGGTGCGAGGGTTGCGTTTGCCCCAAAGATTTTCCGGTTTGTGTGTGCGGAAAAACCCCTGCCGGACAACTGGTGTTGCGCAAACCGACAGAAGCTACACCGCAGGAATTAGAAGAAAATCCGCGCAGCCGCAGCGCAAAATTGCGGTGCATTGAAAAGTTACACGAAAGATACTGAAAGAAAGGGAGAGGAAAATGGCAACATACGGTTCGGAAGCTTATGATTTATCGTTGTTTGAGTCCAAGTCTGCAAAAATAAGAGCTCTCCCCGGCAAAAAAACAACCAAAGTCGACAAACGGCGAGTCCGTGCCCAAAAAATGCTCAATGGGTTGGTGACCGTCTTGGTCGCCGCCGGTGTGTTGTTGGTGATTGCCTTTATGATTTCCAGTCAGGTTCGCTTGACCGAAATGAACAGCAACATCGGCAAAGCGCAAACCGAGCTGAGCGAGGCTATCAGCGAAACAAAACGGCTGGAAAGTGAATTGGCGGCCCAAACCTCAGCCCAAAGCGTAGAAGCGTATGCGGAAAGCGTCGGTTTGCGGCAGGTGGAATCCGGCCAAATTGATTACATAACCGTAACACCGGCACAAACGGAAAAGTCGGCGGAAGACGGTCTTTGGGAAAAGGCTTGGAACACGCTGACGGCATGGTTGCGATAGAAAGTTCTATATCGAGGTCGTTGTGGCATACATAATACCGTAGACCTCGGACGGTGAGAGTTGGGATGGTTTTACGCGTCTTGACTCTCTTTTCTTTCCAAAAAGCGAGGTGTACAGCATGTCAGAAAACAAAAAAGCATTGACAAAACCCATGCGGATACGCACGTATTCGGTTGTGGGTGTTACGTTGTTGTGCTTTGTTCTGTTGTCGGTACAACTATTTCGTATACAAGTGTTACAACAAGACAGTTGGCAGCAAAAGGCGGTGGCACAACAACTGGCAGATGTCGAAATTTCTGCTAATCGGGGACAAATTTACGACGCGAATATGTCGGTTTTGGCTTTAACGCGTGAAGTGTATACCGTGGTAATGGCGCCAAACAATATTCGCCAGGAAACCACCAGGCAAAAAATTGCTGACACCTTATCGGAAATGTTGGATGTTGACCGCGAAAAGCTATATGAGCAAACCACCGACAGCGATTCAAAGTACAAGGTGGTCAAAGCAAAAATTGACAAACCGTTGGCGGAAACATTTATCACGTGGGTAAACGAACAACGGCTTGGCAGCGTGTTTCGTGTGGTTGCCGATTACAAGCGGGAGTATCCGCTGAAAAATTTGCTGTCGTCCGTTTTGGGATTTGTGGGAACGGATAACGTTGCCCGAGAAGGTTTGGAACTCAAATATGACGAGTTGCTTTCCGGCACGTCGGGACGTATGGTTTCGGCGCAGAACACGTATGGTGACCGTTTGCCCACGGCGTTGCAATACGAATATACCGTAGACGCCACCGACGGTAACAGCCTGGTGTTGACGGTTGACCAATATATTCAGCAAGTAACCGATAAATATCTGCAAGATGCTATTACGGAATTTAAAGCCACCAACCGCGGCTGCGCCATTGTTATGGACGTTAAAACCGGTGCTATTTTGGCAATGTCTACAAAGGGTGACTATGACCCAAACAACTACCAAGTCATTGCAGACCCGACCATTGCGGAGCAAATTGCGTTGTTGGCAGACGATGAAAAATCGGCGGCAATTGCCAAGGCGCGCACGGAGCAATATCGTAACAAGGCATTGGATTTTTATGAACCGGGTTCGGTTTTTAAGACTTTTACGGCATCCATGGGTTTGGAAGAAGGTTTGGTAACGGAAGAAAGCTCGTTTTATTGCGGCGGCTCGTTCCATATTGCCGACCGCACCATGAAGTGTTGGATTCATCCTCGGGGACACGGACAACAAAATTTCTTACAAGCAATTGCCAATTCCTGCAACCCCTCTTTTATGACATTGGGAACGCGCGTGGGCGCCAAACTCTTTTCCAAATACTATGTTGGCTTTGGTTTTACGGAAAAAACAGGTGTTGACCTTTTAGGGGAGCAAAATGTTACCAGCGGGTTGTTCCATACCGCACAAACCATGTCACCCGTGGATGTGGCAGCCTCTTCGATTGGGCAAACCTTTAAAGTGACCCCTTTGCAAATGGTGACAGCGTTATCGGCTGTGGCAAACGGCGGTTATTTGATGCAGCCGTACATTGTTCAAAAGGTGTTGGATGAAAACGGTAACATCCTTTCTAATACCGAACCGACGGTGAAACGGCAAATGATTTCCGAAAGCACCTCCAAACGTGTGTGCAATATGCTCGAAAACGCCGTAAGCAGCGGTTCTATTAAAAACGCGTATATTTCCGGATACCGTGTCGGCGGAAAAACCGGTACTTCTGAAAAGACCGAAACCAAGTCGGAAGAGGAAAACGACAGGAACGTAGAAATTATTGCTTCTTTTGGTGGATTTGCACCGGCTGACGACCCCAAAGTGGCAGTGCTTGTGATGGTGGACGAACCCCAGTACTTAAAATCCGGCGGCGGCGTAGCGGCACCGGCGGCCAAAAAGATACTCAAAGATATTTTGCCGTATTTGGGGGTTGAACCAAACTATACCGAAGAAGAATTGGCGTCTTTGGACCGCACGGTGCCGAACGTGGTAGGTTCCACAACGGCGGCGGCGGCAACCACCCTGAAAGCCTCTACGTTAACGTATCATACCATTGGGAACGGGAAAACCGTGTTGCAACAAATTCCCGAAAGCGGAACGACCATTCCCAAAGGCGGCTCGGTGTGGTTATATACCGACAGCAAAGATATTCAAATGACAACCGTTCCCGATTTTAAAGGCCGTTCGGTTGCACAGGTTAATCAAGCGGCGAACACTGCGGGTATTAACGTGTTGTTATCGGGCGTCAGTGCTACAACGACCGGCAAAGCGACGGCTACGCGCCAATCCGCAACACCCGGTCAAAAAGTTCCCAAAGGAACGGTCGTTACGGTCGAATTTACCTACGCAGATAATATTTATTAAGCTAAAATAAAGGGGCTCCTGTTTATGAAATCTCGTCATCAACAGGAAGTTTCAATGCGGGCACCGTCCCGTCGGATGTGGCAAAAAAGCACCGCGATTTTGTTGGCGGTTGTCGTATGTTTCGGTGCCGTTGTTTGCAAGTTGGCGTCATTGCAACTGAATCAGCATAGCACGTGGCAAGCGCTTGCGGCAGAACAACAGTTGACGGACAGTGTTATTTCGGATAAGCGGGGCGCTATTGTTGACCGCAACGGTGTAGTCTTGGCACATAGCGTGGAAGTTGCTACCGTTATTATGATGCCGTCTGAAATCCCCGACGAACAAGCGCGCCGTGTGATTTGTGATGAGTTGCCGACCTTATTGGATGTTTCGAAAGAACGGCTCGTAAAGCAAACGCGCAAGACAAGCTCGCGTTACGAGGTAGTCAAAGCCAAAATCGGTCGAGAAGTGAGCAACCGTTTTATTGAGTGGGTGCGCAAACATGATTTGGTGAGCGCCTTTCGAATTATTCAAGATTACAAAAGGGAATATCCCCTTGGATCGACGCTTTCGTGCGTGCTGGGGTTTACCGGAACGGATAATACCGGACTGGAAGGTTTGGAAGCTAAATATAATGATTATTTAGCCGGAAAAGCAGGACGTGTTATTACCACAAAAAACGGGTGGGGTGATGCCCTGCCTAACGATATTCAATATGAAACCACGGTTGATGCCAAAGAGGGAAACACCCTGCAACTTACTATCGACAGCAACATTCAGCAAATGGTAGAAAAATATTTGGAAGTTGCCGTGGCAGAAACCGACGCGGCAAACCGAGCCAGCTCCATTGTGATGGACGTCAAAACCGGTGAGGTATTGGCAATGGCAACCAAAGGAGATTACGACCTCAATCATCCCCGCGTGTTGCAAAACCCCACGCAGGCGGCTACAATCGCGGGTTTAGCAGATGATGTGCGTGCCGATGCTTTTTTAGAGGCACTGCAAAAGCAATGGAAAAATAAAGCAATTTCGGAATTCTACGAGCCGGGGTCGGTGTTTAAAATTTTTACCGCTTCCATGGCAATGCAAGAAAAATTAGTTTCTGAAAAATCGCATTTCTTTTGCAACGGTACGTATACCATGGCAGGGGTACGAACCATGAAATGCCACGTATATCCCCGCAGTCACGGCAGCCAAAACCTGGCGCAAGCGATTTCTCATTCCTGCAACCCTGCGTTTATGACCATTGGGTCGCTGGTGGGAACCGCGCTTTTTCCGCAATACCACGAACGGTTTGGGTTTACGGCGCTTACCGGTATTGATATGTTGGGTGAAGCGCGGGTAACCCCCAGTCTTTATCATAAAGCCTCTGCTATCACGGCGGTGGACGTGGCGACTTCTTCTATTGGGCAAACGTTTAAAGTTACGCCCATTCAAATGATAACCGGTGTGTGCGCGGTTGCCGGCGACGGGCAACTCCGTCAACCGTTTGTGGGCGCGCGTGTGACATCTCCCGAAGGCGAAGTACTGTTCCAAAACAAACCGACCGTGACGCGGCGTGTAATTTCGCAAGATACCGCATCCCGTATATCGGTACTTTTGGAAGGCGTGGTTGACGGTGGCGGCGCTAAAAATGCGTATGTTGCCGGATACCGTGTGGCGGGCAAAACCGGCACTTCCGAAAAAACCGACCAAGCCGTAGGGACCGGCGGCAGAAAAAACGTAGTCGCCTCTTTTTGCGGGTTTGCACCGGCAAACGACCCCAAAGTAGCCGTGATTGTATTGATTGATGAGCCGCAAACCTATATCCGCTACGGCGGCACGTTGGCAGCACCCGTGGCGCAAAAGATTTTGGCAGATGTGTTGCCGTATTTGGAAGTTGAGCCGCAATATAAAGCGGAAGAACAAAAGCAGTGGCAAGTAACCATGCCCGATGTGGTAGGGAAAACCACAGCACAGGCGCAAACGTTGCTGAAAAATACCGGGATATCTTGTCGTTTGAACGGGCAAGGCGTCGTAACCGCGCAATCTCCCGCCGCGGGCGAAAAGTTGCTCAAAGGCGGGGTGGCGGTGCTGTATACCGATACGCCATCGGACGAAACGGTTTTGGTACCGTTGGTGGTGGGCAAAACGTTGTCCGAGGCAAACAAACTGCTTGCCGACAGCGGACTGAACGTGCGGGTGCATGGTTGGACCGCTGATATAAAAAATGTAAACGTGACCCGACAGGCAACCGTCAGCGTACAAGGTCAGGCGGAAGGAACGCGAGTGCCGCGGGGAACGGTTGTGGATATTACTCTTCTTTATCAGGATGCCATAGCGTGAGGTGTAAGCATGAAACTTCATGAAGTGTTAAACGAAATAGAATATTGCAGCAATCTTTGTGCCGAGACAGAAATCACCGCACTTTGCCGCGATTCCCGCAAGGTAGAAAAAGGGTGTGCCTTTGTTTGCGTTGTCGGTACCGGTGTGGATAGCCACATTTTTGCCGAGCAGGCATTGGCTGCAGGTGCTGCCGCAGTTGTAGTCGAGCGCGATTTAGGGTTGCCGCAACAAGTGTTGGTAAAAAGCACGCGGCTTTCGTGGGCAGTTATGTGTGCTAACTGGTTTGGTCATCCCACCGAGCGGTTAAAACTGGTGGGTATTACGGGAACAAACGGAAAAACCAGCACGTCGTATTTGTTAAAAGGTGTGCTGGAACAAGCAGGATATAAAGTGGGATTAATCGGTACTATCCAAAACATGATTGGCGACTGCGTGGTAGAAACCGCGCACACCACCCCCGATTCGTATGAACTTCAACAACTGTTTTGCCAAATGGCAAAGGCGGGTTGTGAGTATGCGGTGATGGAAGTGTCCTCCCACGCACTTGACCAAGAACGTGTGGAGGGTTGTCGGTTTGAAGCGGGCATATTCACCAACTTAACGCAGGACCATTTGGATTATCACAAAACCATGGAACGGTATGCTGAGGCAAAAGCAAAATTGTTTTCTCGGTGCAAAACTGCTGTTCTCAACAAGGATGACAGATGGCATGGTGCTATGTGTGACGGGCTCTCTTGTCAAACAGTTACCTTTTCTTTGCAAGACGACAGCGCCGACTTCACGGCGCGAAACGTGCGGTGCCGTCCCGATGGCGTGGATTTTGAGTGCGTGGGCGTAGGCGTCATCGGACGGATTCGTTTGGCAACACCGGGACGTTTTTCGGCATATAACGCCTTGGCGGCAGCAGCCTGTGCGTCGGCGCTGGGTGTTCCGTTCGATACGGTTAAGACGGCCCTTTGTGAATTTGGGTTGGTCAAAGGTCGTGCCGAGGTAGTGCCGACCAATGACGACTTTACGGTCGTGATTGACTTTGCACACACGCCCGACGGGTTGGAAAACATTTGCGAAACGCTTAACACTTGCAAAGCGGGACGACTGGTAACGGTATTTGGTTGCGGCGGTGACCGCGACCGCACTAAACGTCCTAAAATGGGCGCGGTGGCTGCCCGTCTTTCGGATTTTGTGGTGGTGACATCGGATAATCCGCGAAGCGAAGAACCAACAGCCATTATCAATGATATACTTGAAGGTTTGGGTGATACAAAAACACCGTATGTTGTGATTCCTAATCGCATAGAAGCCATTACATGGGCGGTAGAAAACGCAAAAGCGGGTGACACGGTGTTGCTTGCGGGCAAAGGACATGAAACGTATCAAATTTTAAAGGATAAGACCATTCACCTGGACGAACGTGAAGTGGTGGCGGCAGCGTTGCAAAGCCGTCAAAAAAAACAGTGTCATATCTTGTCGGTTGAGAATGAGGAGTAATAAAAATGGAAAGAACAATCCTATCGGTGGTGTGTGTTGTCAGTGCACTTGCAGCTTATTTTTTGTCGGAAAGACTGGGAAAAGCAATGATTCCGACGCTGCATCGCTTAAAATTCGGGCAGACCATTCGTGAAGAGGGGCCCGCGTGGCATCAAAAAAAGCAAGGAACACCGACAATGGGCGGTATCATTTTTATTGGAGCAATGCTTATCGTAGCGACGGCGGCAATGATAATTTGCCAGTTGTTTTTGCCGATAAAAGTGGTGAGTTCCGCCGTTACCCGCGGCATGACGGTTCGTCTTTTTGCCGGTTGGTTAATGGCTATTGGTTTTGGTGTTATCGGGTTTTTGGATGATTTTATCAAGGTTGTCAAAAAACGCAACTTGGGGCTTACCAGTCGACAAAAACTGCTGGCACAAATTGCGGTTTCCGGTGCGTATGCTTTGGCGGTTTATTTTGGTGGCGGAGCGCACATTTATCTTCCGTTTTTTGGGCTTTGGAATGCCGGGTTGTGGTTTGTGCCGATTGCGGTGTTTATTATTGTCGGCGTGACCAACGCCACCAATTTGACCGACGGTATCGATGGTTTGTGTGCTTCGATAACGTTGGTAGTGTGTTTATTCTTAATGATTTTGTGCGGACAATTTGTAGGATTCAGTATTTTAACAGCAACTACCGCGGGGGCCTTGGCGGGGTTTTTGGTTTGGAATTTTCATCCGGCGCGCGTGTTCATGGGGGACACCGGCTCTCTTTTTATTGGTGGTATACTTTGCGCCATAACGTTTGGTATCGGTCGGCCGTTGCTGTTGTTGCCGATGGGTATTGTTTATGTGGCGGAAACGCTTTCTGTTATTTTACAAGTATGGTATTTTAAGAAAACCGGTGGCAAACGTCTTTTCAAAATGAGTCCGTTACATCACCATTTTGAAATGTGCGGATGGAAGGAAAACAAAATTGTGGCGGTCTTTTCCGCCGTGACGGTAGGCGGATGTTTGCTTGCGTTGTTGTTTGTTATTATCGGATAAGATGACGAAAGGAGAAGCAAATGGCTAAGAGGAAAAAAACAGCGAATACGGCACCCGACAACGCTTTGGAACCTCATAAAGAAAGCCGTTTCAAGTTGTTTCGTACGGCGGGTTTTGATATGCCGTTCTTTATCCTGCTGATTTTGGTGTTGGCGGTAGGGCTGGTATGCTTGTTTTCCGCCAGTTTTGCGTATTCCTATTATCGTAACGGCGGAGACAGTTATTATTACATTAAGCGGCAGCTTCTTTGGGCGGCTTTTGGAATCCTTGCGATGTTTGTTGCCTCTTTTGTGGATTACCGTGTGCTTAATCGTTTTGCTTTCCCGGTTATGTTTGTTTCGTGGGGATTGCTCATCTTGGTGCTTTTTCTGCCGAAAATACAAAACGTGCATCGGTGGATACGCATTGCCGGTATTCAGTTCCAACCGTCGGAAGTGGCAAAATTTGCCATCATTTTGTTGTTTGCTCACTTGATTGCCGAACACCAAAACAGCATGAAGCGGTTTAAGCAGGGATATCTTCCTCTGATGGGCATTTTGGGTGTAACTTGTGCGCTCGTGTTTGTGGAACCGCACCTTTCCGGCACTATCTTGTTGGTGGCTATCGGTTTGGTAATGATGTTCATTGGCGGAACACGGTCGGTTTATTTGTTGGGTACGTTGGCACTCGGCGCAGTGGCTGTGGTAACCATGATTTTTGTTTTTGGCTACGAACAAGACCGTATCCAAGTGTGGCTGGACCCGCTCGGCGTATATAATTCAAGCGTTGTCTTTGAATCCGGTCAAAGCGGCAGAGATGCCGCGTGGCAAACCGTGCAGTCGTTATATGCCATCGGCTCGGGTGGTTTGATGGGGGAAGGTTTGGGTAACTCACGGCAAAAGCATTCCTTTTTGCCCGAACCGCAAAACGACTTCATCTTCGCCATTGTTTGCGAAGAACTTGGCTTTATCGGCGCACTTTTAATCATTGTTTTGTTTGCGCTGCTTGTTTGGCGCGGGTTTTATATCGGCATGCGCGCACCCGATAAATTCGGCTCGATGTTGGCAATTGGGCTAACAGCGCAAGTCGGTATTCAAGTGGCGTTTAACTTGGCAGTGGTAACCAATACGTTTCCCAATACCGGTATCAGTTTGCCGTTTTTCAGTTACGGGGGTACGTCTTTGGTTATGCTGCTGGCACAAATGGGTATTATTCTTTCGGTTTCGCGGCAAACAAAACGAAGAACATCTTAAAACGTTGTTTCGGAGGTGGTAAGTGTGCGCGTGTTGATGACCGGCGGCGGAACGGCAGGGCATATTAACCCTGCGTTGGCCATAGCCGCCAAAATCAAAAAAGAACAACCCGATGCAGAATTCCTGTTTGTAGGAGCAGAGGGTAGGATGGAAACGGTGTTGGTACCCGCAGCAGGGTATCCGCTGAAAACCGTAACCGTACAGGGTTTTCAACGCAAACTATCTTTTCAAAACGTTGCTAAAAATATCAAAGCGGCATATCATGCGGTAACGGCGGGGTTTGAAGCCTCGCGGATTGTCAAAGAATTTGCACCGGATATTGCCATTGGTACCGGCGGTTACGTTTGCGGACCGGTGTTGCGCTCGGCTGCAAAACAAGGCATTCCTGTGGTGGTGCACGAGTCCAACGCGTTCCCCGGTGTGACGGTGAAGATGCTTGCGCCCGTCGCCAAAGCGGTGCTCATTTCCGACGAAGCGGCACGCAAATATTTGCCGAGTACGGCAAACGTAATTGTTACCGGTAACCCGTTGCGCCGTGATTTCACAGTGATGGACAAAAAGACAGCACGCAAAGAACTGGGATTAGATGAACGTCCGTTTGTTTTATCTTTCGGCGGCAGTCTGGGCGCACGACCCATTAATGATGCGATGGTGGCGGTGTTGCAAAAAAACCAAGAAGAAAACCATCCGTTCCAAGTGATGGTAGGTACCGGTCGCGGTGACAATTTTATACGGATGCAACGACTGTTAAAAGAAGCGGATATAGCCGAAACGTCGGCGGTTACGATTCGGGATTACATAGACGATATGCCGCGATGCATGGCGGCAGCAGATTTGGTGATTTGCCGTTGCGGTGCCATGACGCTCAGCGAATTACCGACGATGCAAAAACCCGCGGTGTTGATTCCGTCGCCGTATGTAGCGGAAAATCATCAGTATTTTAATGCCATGGCGTTGGCGGGACGTGGCGCGGCCGTGTGTATTGAAGAAAAGGAGCTGGTCGGTAACCGCTTGTGGGAAGCGGTCAGTTCCTTGGCCGGGAACGACGAAGCGCTTTCCCAAATGGGAGAAGCCTCCGGCAAAATGGCGGTAGCCGATGCCGACGAGAAAATATATGAAGTAATTTTTGAAATATTAAACGAACGGTAAAACGTACGAACCCGCTTTAAAAAAGCGGGTTCGTACGTTTTATCTTGTCACCCTTTTCCCACGCAGTCATAAGATGGGTTGTAAGAAACTTTCTGTGGATAAGAGGTGTAGACATGTCAAGGTTATTGATTGACGGCGGACGCCGCTTGAATGGTTTTGTACATATTCACGGAGCAAAAAACAGCGCATTACCGATTTTGGCGGCAACGCTTTTGGTGCCGGGCGTTTGTGAAATTGAAAATTGTCCGTTTTTGTCGGATGTCAATGCCGCCATGGATATTTTGCGGCATTTGGGGTGCACCGTTCATCGCAGTGGGCATACGGTTTCGGTGGATGCCACGGGTGTTTACCATTCGGACATTCCCAACGCGCTTATGCGGGAAATGCGCTCTTCCATTGTGTTTTTGGGTGCTATTGCGGCACGACTGGGCGAGGCGGAATTGTCGTTCCCCGGTGGCTGTGAACTGGGGCCGCGACCAATAGATTTGCATTTATCGGCTTTGCGGCGAATGGGGTTGCTTATTCATGAAGAAGGCGGGCGACTTCGTTGCCGTGTGGAAAAGCGGTTGGTCGGTTGCCCTATTTCGTTGTCGTTTCCCAGCGTGGGAGCAACCGAAAACATCATTTTGGCGGCGGTGACGGCACAGGGAACAACCACCATATTCAACGCCGCCAGAGAACCCGAAATTCAAGACCTTTGCGCTTTTTTGAACGCTTGCGGCGCGCACATTTACGGCGCGGGCGAGGGTACGGTGACTATTGAAGGCGTGCCGCATTTGACGGGTTGTCGGCACGCCGTTATTCCCGACCGTATTGAAACCATCACCTACGCCGCGGCGGCGGCGATTACAGGCGGCTCACTGTTATTAAAGGATATACAACCCGAACCATTGCAACCTTGCTTGGCGGTGCTCGAAGAGATGGGCTGCCAAATGACACGGTGGGACAACGAGTGCCTGATAACGGCGCCACCGCGTCTGCACCGCGTGCGCAGTGTGCGCACGTTGCCGTTTCCGGGTTTTCCTACCGATGCACAGGCGCTGATTATGGCGGCGGCATGTGTGGCAAAAGGAACCAGTGTGTTTGTGGAAACCATTTTTGAAAGCCGATACAAGCACGTGGGCGAACTGATGCGTATGGGAGCAAACATCAAAGCCGAAGGACGCGTGGCGGTGGTGGAAGGGGTAGAGCAGTTGTCGGGTGCGCCGGTAGAATGTACCGATTTGCGCGGCGGGGCAGCACTGGTGTTGGCAGCGCTGGCGGCGCAAGGCGTTACGGAAATTTCCGAACTTTACCACTTGGAACGGGGATACGAGGCGCTGACAGAAACGCTGACACAAATCGGTGCGTCGGTAAAATTTTCGCAAGAATGATTCTTCGGGGGGCGTTGCCCCTCGAATTTTTTTGAAAAAGGACGTAAAAGTACAGTTGCTTTTGAGCGCAAATGTGGTACAATATATAGGAAAGAAAGGGCGGGATGGCCATGCAACAAAAATATCGGCAAGCTTTTTGGGCGGCGTGCGGCATGACGGTCTTACTTACGTTATGGCGTATCGCGATTGCGCCGCAACCTGCCAAACACAGCGTGGCGTACGGTATCTTACTGGCTGTAACTGCCGTTACGCTTGGGGGATTACTTGTGTGGTGCGGTTTGCAACGGGAAGAATTGCGCGAGGTTTACGGTGTGCCCGCAACGGTTATCACCGCGGCAACTCTTTTTACGGGTGCATTGCTCACGGTTTCTTCTGTGTTTACTGCCGCACGGTGGTTTTTCGGACACGAAGTACCGTATCCGCAAAAAGCACTGCTTACTGCAACGGACAAGTTTTTCCTCGGCGGGGTAATCGTGTGCGGATTGCTTGGCGGTGTTTTCTTTGTTTGTTTGGCGGCGCAGTGGCATAGGAAAAAAAGTGTTGTTCGCGGTTTTTTCCCCTTGATGGCATTGTTCCCCGTTTTTTGGTCGTGGTTCCGCTTGCTGCGGTATGAAACGTCGCACGTCAGTGCTGTCGGCACCTATCGTTCGTTGTTGGATTTGGGTGTGTTGGTGGCGGAGATGCTGTTTTTGATGGCGTTTGCACGGTTTGTTTCCAACGTGCAGGAAAAACCGCAACGGTTTTTGGTGGGATTGTCCTTGTGCACCGGTCTTTTATGTACTTCGGGCGGGCTGACACGCTTTGCCATGTTCTGCTCCCAAGAAGGGGTCGCGTTTGAAGAAAGTGCTTTGATAATGGCACCGGATATCGGGTTTGCCGTGCTGGCGTTTGCCGTGGCTTTTGGGCAAGCGTTTGCAAGCGAACAAGAACCGCCTTTGGAAGAGGAATCCGAACCCGAACAAACCGACGAGGAGCGTGCGCCGTTGGAACTGGAAGACGTTATCAACGATATTCTTCGGCAAAATCACTGAAAATCACGCGGTTAATAAAATAAACACATGACAGGAAGTATAAATTTTCAAATATTGGTTAAAATTTTGTCAAAGTCCTTGAAAATTTTTCAAAATGAGTGTAATATGTATAATAGATTAAAATAATTGGAGGAATTTAGTTATGGCAGTTAAAGTAGCAATTAACGGCTTTGGCCGTATCGGACGTTTGGCTTTCCGTCAAATGTTCGGCGCAGAAGGCTATGAAATTGTAGCCATCAACGACTTGACCAGCCCCGAAATGCTGGCTCATTTGTTGAAATATGACACCGCGCAAGGTCGTTACGACGGCCACACCGTCGAAGCCGACGAAACTTCGATTACGGTTGATGGCAAACGCATCGAAATCCTTGCTGAAAAAGACCCCGCCAACTTGCCTTGGGCAAAAATCGGTGTGGATGTTGTGCTCGAATGCACCGGTTTCTTTGCTTCCAAAGCAAAATCGCAAGCCCACATTGATGCCGGCGCTAAAAAAGTGGTTATCTCGGCTCCCGCAGGTAACGATTTGCCGACCATCGTTTACAGCGTAAACGAAAACACTTTGACCAAAGAAGACACCATCATTTCGGCTGCTTCTTGCACCACCAACTGCTTGGCACCGATGGCGAAAGCTCTTAACGACTATGCGCCTATCCAAAGCGGTATCATGACCACCGTTCACGCCTACACCGGCGACCAAATGATTTTGGACGGTCCTCACCGCAAAGGCGACTTGCGCCGCGCTCGTGCCGGTGCCGCCAACATTGTTCCCAACTCTACCGGTGCTGCCAAAGCTATCGGTTTGGTTATTCCGGAACTCAACGGCAAACTCATCGGCGCTGCTCAACGTGTGCCGGTTCCCACGGGTTCCACCACGTTGTTGGTTGCTGTTGTCAAAGGTGAAAACATCACCAAAGAAGGCATCAACGCCGCTATGAAAGCCGCCGCTTCCGAATCCTTCGGTTACAACGAAGACCAAATCGTATCTTCCGACGTTATCGGCATTCGTTACGGGAGCTTGTTCGATGCCACTCAAACCATGGTTGCTCCGATGGGCGACGGCTTGTATCAAGTCCAAGTGGTTTCCTGGTACGACAACGAAAACTCCTACACCAGCCAAATGGTGCGTACCATCAAATACTTTGCTGAATTAGGCTAAGATTTAAAGTAAAGCGGTGCGGAAAATCAACCGATTTTCCGCACCGCTTTTTTGTTTACAAACGCGCCTTGCGCGTATGGTGAGAAGAAGTGTTTATTTTACAACAAAGGAAATTGCCATAAGTGGTTGTAAAAAATTTTAAAACATGATATACTAATTAAGCCAAACAAATTTAATAAATAGAATTAGGGACATCTTTTTCTTTTATGGGAATAAAATGCCCATTTCTTGTAATAATCTTTTTTGGAATTTGGTAAAAACGCAAATCCCATTTAAAAGATTATTGCAGTGATGCTCTAATTCTATTTAAATTTGTTTGGCGACAATCGGGGTTTGCGTTTTTCGGTGCGACAACTTCGGTAGTCGCACTTTTTTACTTTTGGGAGGGAAAACAGAGAAAAATCACACCGAAAAAAGTTTAAAAGAAAGGAATTTAGAAATGATTCAGGTAAACAATTTACACAACAATGAAAACATCAAGAAAATCGCAGAACGGGGCTGCTATGAGGTGTTTGAACACCAAAAAGATATGAGCGTTACTCCTGATTCAGCATCCATTGCTTACTTTATGCAAGAAATGAATTGCAGAAAAAGGCAAGTTCTCTGTAATCTTAACGGAAATTCTGTTAAGGTACAAGCCGGAGCGATGCAATGGACCGCAGGCGATGTAACCATGAATTCGGGCATCAAAGGTGCAAAAGATTTTTTGGGGAAGGCTCTTAAAGGAATAGCCACCGGGGAGTCAACTGCAAAGCCCGTTTATCAAGGCAATGGTTATGTAATGTTTGAACCAACATACAAGTATATTATACTTGAAGACATTTCTGCTTGGGGAACCGGTATGGTTCTTGATGATGGTTTGTTTTTGGCATGTGACTCTTCTATTCAAGAAGAAGTTGTTGCAAGAAAAAATGTGTCATCAGCGTTGCTTGGGGGCGAGGGGTTATTTAATCTTTCACTCTCCGGACAAGGAGTTGCTGTTTTGGAAAGTTCTGTACCTCGCGAAGAACTTATCGAAATTATTCTTGACAACGACGAAGTTCGTATTGACGGGAACATGGCAATCGCTTGGAGCAAATCACTACAGTTTACCGTTGAAAAGTCTACAAAATCTTTGTTAGGTTCTCTTGCGAGCGGCGAGGGTGTAGTCAATGTTTATAGAGGAACAGGAAAAATATTAATGGCACCTGTTGCATATGGAACTTTGATGAATCAAAGCAACAGCTCTAAGGAGCCTAAAAAAACATCATCCGGTGGTTTGCTTGGTAGCGTGGTTAGTTCTGTTTTAGACGCGTAAAGCAAAGCATTATGAAAAACACACCTTTTGACAAAGTTACAGCTGTGTGTTTAGTGTAGATTTTGTTATCTTGTTAAAAACAGAGATATCTTGCAAACGCGAGATGTCTCTGTTTTTGTATATACACCTTGAAAAGGTCAGTAAAAAATGTTATATTTAAAGAAAACGTTGTTGTTTATAAAAAGCCCGCCCTTGTCTAACGAGGGTTGTAACCGCCAAAGCGCCCCTTGCCTAAAGGGGAGAGGGCCGCGCGAAGCGTGGCGAGGGGATAAAAAACACGGGGGGGACACCGTATGGAACGGAAACACAACGCAAAATTAACTGAAAATGCAAGGGTCTTGCGTAAAAGCATGACAAAAGAAGAACGACACCTATGGTATGATTTTTTGCGTACATATCCTATACGGTTTTTACGGCAAAAAGTTATAGACAACTATATTGTGGATTTTTATTGTGCCAAAGCAAGACTTATAGTTGAGCTTGACGGCTCGCAACATTATGAAGAAAAAGGATTGCTAAAAGATAAAATAAGGACAGAGAAAATAGAGAGTAGGAATCTAACGGTAATTCGCATACCAAATAATGAGATTAACAGAAATTTCAAAGGAGTTTGCGAGCATATTGATTTGTTTGTTAAAAATTTACTCCACCGCGACAATCCCCCAGTCAAAACCGTTGGTTTTGACAGCCCCCTTTAGGCAAGGGGGCCTATGTGGTTCCCCTTTTAAGACAAGGGGCTGAAAAGGGTTTCAATTTATATATGTGCAAATAAACATGAGGTGAAACAAATGATAAAACAAGCTCTTCGATTATACGGGCGAACGATTTTGGCAGGCGTGTTAGGCATGGTAATGTATGTTTCGGTCGGTGTTTTGATATCGGTGGTGGTGCCGCGCGGTGAAATGCTTTCGGCAACGGCTACGTTTTTGATGAATTTGATTGCCCTTATTTTGCAAGGCAGTATTTATTGTTTGCTGATTTATGCGGGGATGTGGTCGTTGGGCGACAAGGAAGCCAATGCCGTTCAATTTGGGCACATGCAAGCAACGGCGGCGCGCGGATTTCACATTGGCTGTATTGCGGCTATCCCTTCGGTGTTGACGTTTTTGGTATTGGTGGCGGATAAAGTGTTTTCTTTTTGGCCGCAATGCGCGGCGATATACCGTTTGTGCCACACGGCGTTATACCCGATTTTGGCATGGTCGATGGGTACGGTGGTAAGCATCACCACCGCTAACCTGGCGTGGTGGCAGGTGCTTTGCGCGGGTATTCCCGTGTTGTTTTTGCCGCTTGCCTCCGGTATTTCTTATTATTTGGGATTCAACCATATTCTGGTATCCGAAAGACTTATGTTTGTCAATAAAAAGAAAAAGCAATAAACGGTATCCCCTTCGCATAAGATTACAGTAACGGAGGGGTCGTTATGAACAAAGAAAAAACGTCGCTGACAGATATTGCGTTGGTGCTGGTGAGCGGCGGATTGCTACTTACGGTGTTGTTGGGGGTTGCCGGCCGCCGTGGAATGGTTGCGCAAACGGAGAGCCAACCGCATCTTGTGATTGATGCGGGGCACGGCGGAGAAGACGGCGGAGCATCCGCCGCCGACGGCACGTTGGAGAAAGATATTAATTTAGCGATTGCATTGCCGCTGGGGGATATGTTACATATTATGGGATTTGATGTGTTGCAAACGCGCACGGAAGACGCCATGATTTTCACCGAGGGGAATACCTTGCGCGAACGCAAAGTCAGTGACATAAAAAACCGATTATCCCTGATTGAACAAGCAGACATGGCGGTGAGTATCCACCAAAATAAATTTCCACAGAGCCAATATTATGGTGCGCAGATGTTTTATGCGCCCGCAAACGCGAACAGCAAAGTGTTGGCAGAAGCGGTGCGTTCTTCGGTGCTTTCGTTATTACAACCCGACAACACCCGTGAACTAAAAAAGGGTGAGGATACGGTGTATTTGTTAAAACACGCAACTAAGCCGCTCGTGTTGGTGGAATGTGGTTTTCTCTCCAACGAACAAGAGTGTGCTAAACTTAAAACAAGCGATTATCAACGGCAAATGGCGTTTGCCATAGCGGGCGGAATGTTTTCATATTTTTCATAATAGCAGGAGAAAAAACATGGCAGGAAAACAAAAAAGCACTTATGTTTGTTCCGAGTGTGGCGGTCAATTCCCGAAATGGTCGGGGAAATGTCCGTTGTGTGGGGAATGGAATACGATAACCGAAGAATTTGTTTCGGTTTCCCGTACACAGGCGGTAGCGCACCGTGCCGAAGCGGTGAGCATCGACGACATTGGCACGCAAACCGAAACGCGGTACCACACCGGCATTGGTGAACTGGACCGCGTGTTGGGTGGTGGCATTGTACCGGGAGAACTCATGCTCATTGGCGGCGACCCCGGTATTGGTAAATCGACGTTGCTACTGCAAATCTGCGGGTTTTTGGGAAAAGAATATAAACTGCTGTACGTTTCGGGCGAAGAATCGGCGCGGCAAATTAAGTTACGCGCCGAGCGCTTGGGTGTCGGCGGCAATACCATTTCGTTGTTATGCGAAACCGATATGGATGCCATTTTGGATACCATGCGTACGCAAAAACCTGATATGGTGGTGATTGATTCCATCCAAACGGTTAGTTTGGCAGAGATTTCTTCCTCGCCGGGAAGTGTTACGCAGGTGCGTGAATGTGCATCTGCTTTAATGCAAGAGGCAAAAAGTTCGGATATTCCCACCTTTATTGTTGGACACGTTAACAAAGACGGTGCGATTGCCGGTCCCAAAGTGATGGAGCACTTGGTCGATTGTGTGTTATATTTTGAAGGCGACCCGCAAAGCAATTATCGGTTGTTGCGCTGTACCAAAAATCGTTACGGTGCCACAAACGAAATCGGCGTTTTCGAAATGCGCGAGAACGGATTGTGCGAGGTGGAGAATCCATCAATGATGTTGCTTGCGGGGCGCCCGAAAAACGTCAGCGGTACGTGTGTAGCTTGCGTGATGGAAGGAACACGCCCGTTGTTAGCAGAGGTACAAGGGTTGGTATCGCCCACCGGCTTTGGCAATCCGCGGCGCATGGCCACGGGGTTTGACAACAATCGCTTGGCGTTACTGTTGGCGGTGTTGGAAAAGCGCGCAGGGTTTTTCTTTTCAAATTTAGATGCCTACCTAAACGTGGTAGGTGGATTACGGTTGACCGAGCCGGCAGCGGATTTGCCGGTGGCGTTGGCGCTGATTTCCAGTGTGAAAGACAAGCCGATTGGCGAAAGTGTGGTGGCGTTTGGTGAAATCGGTTTGGCCGGGGAACTCCGTGCGGTGTCGGGTGCCGAACAACGCATTGCCGAAGCGGCGCGATTGGGATTTACCCGCGTGATTGTGCCGATGCAGACCATGAAAAACCTTACAGGCAGTTACAACATCGAAGTGGTTGGCGCCGCAACGGTGCGCGAAGCCTTTGAACGTTTAGAATAGAAACGAAAAAACCGCCGAAGATTCAAAAGAATCTTCGGCGGTTTTTGTGATTTTATTTTTCTTCGGGTGTTCCGTACAAGTTCAAGCGGAACAAATGGGTTTCGTCCTCGGGGTCGGTGCAAGTGATGGTAGCCTCGCCGATATTTCCCCAGTCCACCGCGCTGGAAAGCGCTAACAATTGCGTTAAACGACTTTTCAAGTTCAAAACGTCGCCGTCGGGGGTGTTCAAAAACACTTCGCCCTTGGCGGTAGAGGCGAATTCAATAAGTTTGTTAAAATCAAAATTATGAATCAATAAATCAGCCATAATAACACTCCTTACCTTAAAATGGATATATTCGATAACGGTTCTATTATATACATACCGTCAAAAACTTGTCAAGGGAAGAAACGCAGAAAATTGTGGCAGATTTACAAAACATTTACAAATAACATATTGACAGACGGCGCGGGGAATGGTAAAGTATAGAAGGGTTAGCACTCTGGCGAAAAGAGTGCTAACAAAAAAGAAAGGATGTGTGGCAATGGATTTGGGTGCGCGGAAACAACAAATTGTTTCCGCTATTGTGGCGGCATATATCCGCACCGGCGAACCAATCGGGTCCAAAGCGTTGGTTGAAGCGCTGGAACAAGCGGTTTCCTCTGCCACCATTCGCAACGACATGGCGGAACTTTCGGCTGCCGGGTTTTTGGAGCAGCCGCACACCTCCGCCGGGCGCATTCCCACCGCCAAGGCGTTTCGGTTGTATATTGACCGATTAATGTCTTGTTCGCCGCTTACGGAAGATAACAAACGGGAAGTGGACGATGCGTTGGCATCGGTGGCGGGCGACCCTGACCGTTTGATGGAACAAGCCTCCGATTTGTTGGCGCAGTCCACCGGCGTGGCGGCATTGGCAGCAACACCGAACCGAAAAGAGGCTTGTGTTCGCCGCGTTGAAGTGCTGGCAGCGGGTTCTCACACCGTGGCGGTACTGCTCATGACGGATAGCGGCGGTGTTCGCAGTCGAGTTTGCCGCTTGGGTGTGGAATGCGACGGCGAGGCTTTGCACCGTATTGCCGAAACGCTTAACGCAGAGTTTGTGGGTTGCGCGTTGTCAATGGTTGGTACCGCACAAATGCAAACCTTGTTTGTACGATTAGGCAGCGAAGCACTTTCTTATGCACCGGTGATAACGGCGTTTGCCGACCTGGTAGAGGAAATGGCACAAGCCGAGGTTCGCTTGGCAGGGGAATGGAATTTGTTGCAGCATCCCGATTATCCTTTGGACCGCGCTCGCTCGTTGCTGGGTTTTTTATCCCGGCGGGAATGGTTGTCCGGCATGTTGGCAGCCCACCCCGAAGGGGTGCGTGTGGTGCTGGGAAGCGAAAGTTCGTTGCCCGAACTGGCGGGTTCTTGTATTATCATGACACGCTATGCCGTAGGGGAAGGTCACAGCGGGTCGCTGGGGCTTGTTGGTCCCGTGCGCATGGATTATGCAAAAGCGATACCCCGTTTACAGTATGTTGCGCAATCCGTTGGCCGTTTGTTAAGTCGGCTGGCTGAAGAATAAAGCAAGGAGGAATTCTTTGTGGAAGAAGAAAAAAAAGAAGGGGTCTCGGAGGTTGTGGAAGAAGCACCTCAGCCCGAAACGAATATCGTAGAGGAAACCGTCAACAATCAAATTGCAGATTTGCAACAGCAACTAACCCAAACGCAAGACCAATATCAGCGGGTGTTGGCGGAATATGCCAACTATAAGCGCCGCACCGACCAAGAAAAAGAGCAACTGGGCTCGTTTGTCAAAGCTGAGGTATTAAAGGCTTTATTGCCGGTCATTGACAACTTGGAACGCGCGGTGGAAGCACCTGAAGGAGACGACTATAAAAAAGGTGTGGAAATGGTGCTGCGTCAAACGGAAGAAACCCTGCAAACCTTGGGGTTGGAAGTGATTCCGGCGCAAGGCGAAGTGTTTAACCCCGAAAAGCACCAAGCGGTCATGCGCGAAGATGCCGATGGTGTCGAGCCGGAAACGGTTACGGAAGTGTATCAAAAAGGATATGCATTGGGCGCACGGGTGTTGCGTCCCGCTATGGTAAAAGTGGCAAACTAAAAATGCTTGATATTACCGCAGAAGCGATAATTCGATAAATACAATAACACATTTAGGAGGAAAACTATTATGGCAAAAATTATTGGTATTGACCTTGGTACCACCAACTCTTGCGTAGCAGTGATTGAGGGCGGCGAAGCGGTGGTTATTCCCAACGCGGAAGGGGCACGTACGACACCTTCCGTGGTGGCGTTTAAAAAAGACGGTGAACGCATTGTCGGTCGTGTGGCAAAACAACAAGCGGTTTCTAACCCCGACCGTACGGTGGCTTCCATCAAACGCGAAATGGGTTCTGCTACCAAAGTTTCGATTGATGCAAAAGATTTTACCCCGCAAGAAATTTCGGCAATGATTTTGTCCAAATTAAAACAAGATGCCGAAGCTTATTTGGGCGACACCGTAACCGAAGCGGTGATTACGGTTCCTGCATACTTTACTGATGCGCAACGCCAAGCGACCAAGGACGCCGGAAAAATTGCCGGTTTGGAAGTAAAACGCATTATCAACGAACCGACAGCAGCAGCGTTGGCTTATGGTATCGATAAAGAAAAAGACCAAAAAATTATGGTTTACGACTTGGGCGGCGGTACGTTTGACGTTTCGATTATCGAAATGGGCGACGGTGTTCAAGAAGTTTTGGCAACTGCCGGTAACAACCGTTTGGGCGGCGACGACTTCGACCAAAAAATCGTGGATTGGATGGTCGATGGTTTCCGCAAAGAAACCGGTGTTGACCTTTCGGCAGATAAAATGGCAGTGCAACGTTTGCGTGAAGCTGCCGAAAAAACCAAAATTGAGTTATCGGGCGGCATGACC
>JAZNKF010000061.1:0-24245 GCA_045578425.1 Acutalibacteraceae bacterium | reverse complement strand
TTGGTTTGTACGAGCCGTGCACCGTTACCGACTTTGAAATTCCCAAAAAATACGGTTTGCGCCAAACCATTGGTGATACGTTGGGTATTGGCGGTATTATGCGTGCGTTACGTACTATTCCCGTTATGGAAGAATTCGGCTACGAAATGGCTGAGGTTTGTCCCGATGCTTGGTTACTCAACTATACCAATCCGATGGGGATGCTGACAGGATATATGCAACGCTATGTACCGATTAACACCATCGGCTTGTGCCACAGCGTGCAAGTTTGCGCTTCTTCGATTCTCGGTCAAGTGGGGTTGTCTGACAAACTTCCCGGCCACAAAGAATTGATTGCCGGTATCAACCACATGGGTTGGTTGTTGGAAATCCGCGATAAAGACGGCAACGATTTGTATCCGCTCATTAAAGAGCGCATTCAAGCTCGTTTGGACGACCCGAAATGTGGTGATAAAGTCCGTTTGGATTATATTCGCCGTTTTGGTTATTATTGCACCGAGTCCAGCGAACACAATGCGGAATACAATATGTTCTACATCAAATCCAAATACCCGGAACTTATCGAAAAATATAACATCCCGTTGGATGAATATCCGCGCCGTTGTGTCAGCCAAATCGAAGCGTGGAAAGACCAATACCAAAAACTTGCTACCGAAGAAGTTATCGAGCACACCCGTTCTAAAGAATATGGCTCACACATTATGGAAGCAATTGTTGCCAATAAACCGTATCAATTTGGTGGTAATGTTCTCAATACCGGTCATGTGATTTCCAACTTACCGGAAGAAGCGTGCGTGGAAGTGCCGTGCATTGCCAGCGGTACGGGCATCGTTCCGACGCGCGTTGGTGCTTTGCCGGTGCAACTAGCGGCAATGAACCAAACCAACATTAACGTGCAATTGCTGACGATTGAAGCTGCCAAAACCCGCAAAAAAGAACATATCTATCAAGCGGCTATGTTAGACCCGCACACCGGTAGCGAACTTGACCCCGATACCATTGTGAAAATGGTGGACGAACTCATTGAAGTTCACGGTGATTGGTTGCCGAAATATCATTGATACAATTGAATGAATAGTGAAAAAACTCGCCGTACCGCAATGTGTATGGTGAGTTTTTTTATACTATGGACAAAACAACGATGGTATGTTACACTGTCAAGTAGTAAGGAGTGAGTATATGCCGTATGCCGCTGTTTCGTTTTCACAATTACCGCGTATTGGTTTTGCACATCATTTTTACACCGAAAAATATAATCAAAGCTATAAGGGCTGTGAAAACAGCTTGGAAATTGTGTATTTTGAAGAAGGCGCTGTCAATGCAACCTTTTACGGTCAATCGTTCAAAATAGCGCCGGGCAGTATTGTTTTGATTTTTCGTAATGCTCCTTTTGAACTCTCGTCGGCAGAGGCGGGATTGCACCGCCATTGCTGTATACAATTGCAAATGGAATATGACGTGACGATTTTAGACGATGATGAACAACCGCCGCAAGGACATGGCGGTTTACTGTTACCACTCATTCTTCCGCCATGTGCCGAAACGGAGAATATAAAAAAAGAGTTGTATACTATTGTTTCCAATATCGGAGTTTCTCGTGAGGACTATGAACTGTCGGCCGCCGCGGCAGCACTGGGGATTTTGGCACAACTGGACCAACGTTGGCGGCGTCAAGCGGATATCAAAAATGTATCGAGTGAACTTTGGGAGTACCGCATTAAGCAATATATCACGGCACATATTCAAGAGGATATTTCCCTGGAGTCTGTTTCCAAAGCTTTGGGAAGAACCCCAAATTATCTCAACAGTGTGTTTCGCGATGCCACAGGGAATACGATTCGGCGGTATATTAACAGTGAAAAGGTACGTATTATTGCGGAAATGATGAAATTTCGCGGTATGTCTTTTAAAACGGCGTGTGCCAGCATGTCGATTACAGACGTTGCCTACGGATACCGCTTATTTAAGCAATATACCGGTGTGACAACGCGAACGTATCTTTCGGGCGAGCATCGCATTAAACAAAAATAATAGCCTTTTTTAAGAAACTGTGTTATACTAAGACAAAATTATTTTTCAAAGGGGTAGCGGTATGTTTGATGCCAAAAAAGTCACACAAGATTGCGTGACATGGATACAAGATTTTTTTGAAAAAAACGGTAAAGATTGCAACGCCGTGGTTGGAATTTCCGGTGGGAAAGACAGTTCGGTAGTTGCGGCATTGTGCGCGGAAGCGTTGGGCAAAGACCGCGTTATCGGTGTGCTGATGCCGTGCGGCGAACAACACGATATTGATTGTGCCAAACAACTGGTAGAGCATTTGGGGATTCGGCATTTTATTATTAACATTAAAGATGCGGTGGAGGGCGTGCGTAATAATTTGCCTGCTGAACTGGATATCAGCCGTCAAACCACCATCAATCTTCCCGCGCGTATTCGCATGGCGACGTTGTATGCGGTTAGCCAATCGTGCAACGGCAGGGTGGCAAACACGTGCAATCTTTCGGAAGACTGGGTGGGGTATTCTACTCGCTATGGCGATGCTGCAGGCGATTTCAGCCCGTGCTCTCGTTTGACGGTGGAGGAAGTCAAAGAAATCGGCACCGTACTGGGGTTACCTCAAAACCTGATCCATAAAACGCCGATTGACGGACTTTCCGGCAAAACCGACGAGGATAATTTGGGCTTTACGTACGCGGTGCTGGATAAATACATTCGCACCGGTATATGTGAAGATGAAGCGACCAAAGAACGTATTGACAAAATGTATCGTAACAGTCGGTTTAAATTGGAACTGATGCCTTGTTTTGAACCGTAAAGGAGGAGAAAAAAGATGGCAAATCAAATTATTAAAAATGCAGGATTTCATCATGTAGCATTGCGGTGCAAAGATATTCAAAAAAGTATTGCCATGTATGAAGCTCTTGGCATGAAAGAAAAATTACGCTGGGGCGAAGGCGAAAAACTGATTGTTATGTTGGATATCGGCAACGGTGATTGTTTAGAACTGTTTGCCAATGGCTCCGATTTTTACAGTGAAAACGGTAAATGGCAACACGTGGCCTTGGCGGTTGAAGACGTGGAAGGTGCTTTTAACCTGGCGGTAGATGCCGGCTTTGTTCCGGATATTTACCCTAAATTTGCGCCGCTTGATTCCGTGCCGTATAAGACAACGCTCAACGTTGCGTTTGTCAAAGGTCCCGACGGCGAATCGTTGGAGTTTTTTAAAGAACTGTAAAAGGCGAGAGACACACATTGGAGTTGCGTCCGATGTGTGTTTTTTGAAAAAATCACAAAAACATTCTTTGAAACAAAGAAAAACAACATTGTAAATGCCTCGAATTTGGGTTTTTGGGGGTATTTTTTATGTTTTTTCTTTGTTTTTTCTTTTTTTTCGCATAAAAAGTGTTGACTTTTATTTTTTTATGGTGTATGATGGGAGAGTAAAAAAGTATGACAATCCATCTTTTATTTATGATTTAGTTACCGCTTGCATACAAGCGATAGGAGGTTTGGACATGAAACAGATTTACACCGCTGAGATTGCAAAATCCGCTCGTATCCAAAAATTGATTGATGATTTGTATTCCGGCACTCCGACGATTGAATCGACCCGCGCCGAGATTTTGACCGAAAGTTTCAAAAGCACGGAGGGTTTGCCGCTGTATTTGCGCAAATCTCATGCTTTTAAAGCTATGGCAGAAAAACTGCCGGTTGTCATTCGCGATGACGAACTGATTGTCGGTTGCAACTGCGAGGCGCGCCGTGGTTGTCCCACGTTCCCCGAATTTTCTAACAAATGGTTGGAAGATGAGTTTGAAACGATTGCCACTCGTAGTGCCGACCCGTTTTACATTTCGGAGCAAACGGCTGCCAAACTCAAAGAGATTCATACGTACTGGCAAGGTCGTACCACCAGTGAGTTGGCGACCTCTTACATGACGCCCGAAACCCTGACGGCTATTGAACATAACATTTTCACGGTGGGTAACTACTTCTATAACGGTATTGGTCACGTCAGTGCCGATTATGCCAAAGTTCTCAAAGTCGGCTTTAAAGGTATTTATAACTATGCCAAATCCGAACGCGACAAATGCAACGTGTATGATGCGGATTATACCAAGCGGTACTCGTTCTTGTCTGCTGTGATGGAAAGCTGCGAAGCGGCTATCATTTTTGCTAAACGTTATGCTGCTGCTGCTGCCGAGTTGGCATCTCGTTGTGCTGACAGTACGCGCCGTGCAGAATTGCAAACCATTGCTGAAATTTGTAACAAAGTGCCCGAAAACGGTGCCGAAAGTTTCCACGAAGCGTGCCAATCCTTCTGGTTTGTGCAACTGTTGTTGCAAACCGAATCCAGTGGTCACTCGGTGTCGCCCGGACGTTTTGACCAATATATGTATCCGTATTACAGCAAGGACATCGAAAGCGGCAAAATCACACGTGAACAAGCGCAGGAACTCATTGACTGCTTGTGGGTGAAACTTAACAGTCTTAACAAAGTGCGTGACCACTTGTCTGCTGAAGGCTTTGCCGGTTACAGCATGTTCCAAAACTTGATTGTCGGCGGTCAAACCATGGACGGTACGGATGCCACCAATGACTTGTCGTATATGTGCATCAGTGCTTCTATGCACGTCAATTTGCCGCAACCCTCGCTTTCAATGCGTGTATGGAACGGTACGCCGCACGACTTGATGGTGAAAGCCGCCGAACTTACCAAAACCGGTATCGGTTTGCCGGCATATTATAACGATGAAATTATTATCCCCGCACTTATTTCTCGTGGCCTTTCGTTGCAAGACGCCCGTGATTACTGCATTATCGGTTGTGTGGAACCGCAAAAAGGCGGCAAAACCGACGGTTGGCACGACGCGGCCTTCTTCAATATGTGTCGCCCGCTTGAATTGGTGTTCTCCAACGGCGTGGATAAAGGTGTCCAAGTCGGTCCTCAAACGGGTGATATCGCACAGTTGGATACGTACGAAAAATTCTTTGATGCTTACAAAAAGCAAATGGATTACGCTATCCAATTGATGGTTAATGCCGATAACGCGGTGGATGCTGCACACATGGAGCGTTGCCCGTTGCCGTTTGAATCCGCTTTGGTGGATGATTGTATCGCCAAAGGTAAATCCGCACAAGAAGGCGGTGCCGTGTATAACTTTACCGGTCCGCAAGGTTTCGGTATTGCCAACGTGGCCGATGCTTTGTACGCAATTAACGAACTGGTATATAAAACCAAAACCGTGACTTTGGCACAATATGCCGATGCGTTGCGTAACAACTTTGGTATGCCGTATGACGAATCGTTTGCCAAAACCCTTACGGTAGAAGCGGTGAACAGCATCGTTTCTTCCGGTTACGAAATCACCGATGCGCAAATCGCCACGGTGTATCAACAAGTACGTGCCAACGATATTGATGAAGCCAAGAAAAAAGAATATCAAGCGTTGCGCGAAAAAATTAAGGCATTACCCAAGTTTGGTAATGATATGGACGAAGTCGACCTTTACGGTCGAGAAGCCGCCTATACTTACACCAAACCGGTAGAAAAATATTTTAACCCCCGTGGCGGTCAGTACCATGCCGGTTTGTATCCGGTTTCGGCTAACGTGCCGTTGGGTATGCAAACGGGTGCCACGCCCGACGGTCGTTTGGCAGGTACGCCGATTGCCGACGGTGTTTCTCCGGCAGCCGGTTGCGATGTCAACGGTCCCACCGCGGCGGCAAACTCTGTTGCTAAACTGGACCACGGTATTGCTTCGAACGGTACTTTGTTTAACATGAAATTCCACCCCTCGGCCCTTAAAGGTGCTTCGGGTATGGAAGGTTTTATTGCTTTGATTCGTGCATTCTTTGACCAAAAAGGCATGCACATGCAATTCAACGTTGTCAGCCGCGAAACCTTGTACGATGCACAAAAGAACCCCGAAAAATACAAAAACTTGGTTGTTCGCGTGGCTGGATACAGTGCCTTGTTTACCACGTTGTCCAAAACGTTACAAGACGATATTATCAACCGTACCGAGCAGGGAGGTTTTTAAGAGAATATGTCTGATTATTTGAAAGTATCCGGTAGGATTTTCGATGTTCAGAAATTCTCTGTCCATGACGGTCCGGGTGTGCGTACCATTGTTTTCTTAAAAGGTTGTTTTTTGCGTTGCAAGTGGTGTTGTAACCCCGAATCGCAAAGTTACGACATTCAAACCATGATGCAAAACGGCAAAGCGAAAACCATTGGCCGCGACGTAACGGTGGAAGAAGTTATCAATATTGTCAAACAAGACATGCCGTATTATCGTCGTTCCGGCGGCGGCATGACCTTGTCGGGCGGTGAAATGTTGTGTCAAAGCGATTTTGCATACGCGTTGTTGCGCACCGCAAAAGAAAACGCGATTAACACAGCGGTAGAGACCACCGGCTTTGCACCGTACGAAAAAATCGAAAAGCTGTTACCGTATATTGATACGGTGCTGATGGATATCAAGCATATCAACAGTGCCAAACATCAAGCGTTTACCTCACAACCGAACGAACGCATTTTGGAAAATGCAGTTAAGATTGCGCAAAACGCCAACAAACTGATTATTCGTGTGCCGGTTATTCCGACTTTTAACGACACCGAAGAAGAAATTGCGGCAATTGCACAATTTGCTTCCGGTTTACAAGGGGTTCGCGAAATTCACTTGCTACCGTACCACCGTTTCGGTAAAGACAAATACGACGGTTTGGGTAGGGAATACGGCATGGGGGATTTGCCCTCGCCGACAGATGCCCACATGCAAACCCTTAAAGCCGTTGCCGAACGGTACGGTCTTACTTGCCAAATAGGAGGATAACCCATGGCGCAACATGAACTTTCTATGCAAGATAAAATGCGCATTGTCCAGGAACTGGTTCCCGGTAAGCAAATTACCATTGCGCATATCATTGCCAACCCCGACGATATTTTGTATCGCAAATTGGGCTTGGATCCGGCGGTAGAATATTCGCGCACGGCGATTGGTATTGTTACCATGTCACCGGCAGAAACCGCCATTATCGCGGGTGATATTGCTATCAAAGCTTCGGGCGCAGAACTTGGTTTTGTGGACCGATTCAGCGGAACGCTGATTGTGACGGGTACTATCTCCGACGTTCAGGCTTCGCTTACTGCGTTGGTGGATTACTGCCGTGATACGCTGGGGTTTTCGGTGTGTCCCATTACTAAAACATAATGAAAAAGAAACTGATTTTGATGGGCCGAAGCGAAAGTGGAAAAACAACGCTCACGCAAGCCCTGCGCGGTGAAGATATTCACTATGATAAAACGCAATATATCAAATTCGAAAATACTTTAATCGATACCCCCGGTGAATATGCGCAAACCCAACATTTGGGCAGAGCACTGGCGTTGTATTCGTATGAGGCAGACCGTGTTGGTTTGCTGATTGCGGCAACCGAGCCCTATTCACTGTTTCCGCCGTGCATCACTTGTATGGTGAATCGCGAGGTGATTGGGATTGTTACCAAATCCGAGGAAGAAGGTGCCAATCCCGACCGTGCCGAAAACTGGTTGCGACTGAGCGGTTGTGAAAAAGTGTTTCGTGTCGACTCGGTAACGGGTTACGGTATGAACGAATTAATTACGTATTTAAACCAATAGGTTTTTATATCTAAGGAGGAAATTGTAATGTTAGTAAACATGAACGAAGTGTTACGACCGGCAAAAGCCAACAAATATGCTGTCGGTTTGTTTAATGCGGTGAACTTGGAATTGGCACGCGGTATTATTGCCGCGGCAGAAAGCACCCGTTCGCCCGTGATTATGGGTACAGCGGAAGTGTTGTTGCCGTATGGTCCTTTGGAAGAAGTATCGTACTACTTGATTCCGATGGCAAAAAAAGCATCGGTTCCGATTGTTGTTCACTTGGACCATGGTTTGTCGTATGACACCTGTATCAAAGCATTACAACTCGGTTTTAGTTCTATTATGTATGACTGCTCTACCGACTCCTACGAAGAAAATGTACGCAAAGTCAAAGAAATGGCAGACATTGCCCACTCTTACGGTGCTACCATTGAAGGCGAACTCGGTCACGTAGGTGATAACGAAGGTTCTGCCGAGGGTAGTTCGCATTTGGCAGACCCGTCCAAGTTCTTTACCGACCCCAAACTGGCAAAAGATTTTGTGGACAAAACGGGTGTGGATGCGTTGGCTATTGCGGTGGGTAACGCCCACGGTGCTTACAAATTACCGCCCAAATTGGATTTTGAACGTATCCGCACGATTGCCAAAACCGTGGATGTTCCGCTGGTTTTGCACGGTGGTTCCGGTCTTACTGACAGCGACTTCAAACAAGCGATTCACGATGGTATCAGCAAAGTGAACATCTTCACCGACATTAATGTCGCGGCTGTCGAAGCCGAATTCAAAAAGTTTTCCAGCATGGAAAAAGGTTTGATCGACTTGATTCCCGCGGCTGTGGAAGCCGTTAAACAAGAAACGGCAAAGAAAATGCAATTGTTCGGTTCCAACGGCAGAGTGGAAAGTCCTGCCGCCACAACCGACGTGGAAGCCATCACCAAATTGGTGGTAGCCGAAGTGTTAAAACGCATGAGCAAATAACCAATAATAGTCAACGCACCGTTGGCGCAAAAGCGCCAACGGTGCGTTTTTTATGTATAGAGCTATTCTCTTGGCGGTAGAGACCGTTTCTGATTAATCTATTGAAAATCCTCAAAAGATATAGTGCCATAAGTAGAGAATAGATAGGAATTCTTGTTTTTGTACGGTATACTGGTATCAGTTTTTTGCAACATAAATTATAAAGAATTTACGGAGGAGATTATTACAATGCATAACATGAAGATTGTCGCCGATTCCACAGCAGATATGACGTGCTTAGAGGGATTTCCCTTTTCCTCTGTTCCGTTAAAGATTATCACAGCTGATAAGGAATATGTCGACGATGATTTTGTAAACGTAGAAGAAATGGTGCAGGATTTGTCTTCCTACAAAGGAAAATCTTCTACATCGTGCCCTAATCCGGAAGACTGGTTAGCAGCCTTTGAAGAGTATGACAACATTTTTTGTGTTACAATTACAGGAAAATTATCCGGCAGTTATAACGCGGCGATGATTGCTAAAAAAATATATGAAGAACAGCATCCCCATCGAAAGGTGTTTGTTATCAACTCGCTTTCAGCCGGACCGGAATTAAAACTGATTATTGAAAAACTAGCGTTCTACATTAGCCAAGGATATGAATTTGAGAAAATTTGTCACGAGATTCAAGAATATCAAAAAACAACGGGCTTACTGTTCATGTTAAGTTCCATGAAAAACTTAGCCAATAACGGCAGAGTCAGTCCTCTTATCGCCAAAACAGTTGGTTTGCTCGGCATCCGCATTGTGGGTAAAGCCAGTGATGTGGGCGATTTGCAACCGCTGGATAAGTGCCGAGGAGAAGAAAAGGCTTTGGACTGTATTATTCACCGTATGCAAGAAAGCGGTTTTAACGAAGGAAAAGTGCGCATTGCGCACTGCTTTAATGAATCAGCAGCACAGCGCTTAAAAGAAAAAGTACAGTCAAAAACGGGCAGCACTTCGGTTGAAATTTATCCTTGTCGTGCACTTTGCAGTTTTTATGCTGAAAAAGGCGGTTTGCTAATTGGGTTTGAGAAGAATTGATATATAAAAGGAAAGTGGCTATTACCTGGTAATAGCCACTTACGCTTATAGTTTTTCAGTTATTATTGAATGGGATATGTCCAACCGTAGGTATCTTCCAAAGTACCCCATTGAATTCCGGTCAAGGTATCGTACAGATATTGCGTGGTTTTACCAATTTGACCGTTATTGATGCAGTACTTTTTGCCGTTGTAAGCGAGTTCGCCAATGGGGGAAACCACCGCAGCAGTACCGCAACCCCAGGCTTCTTCCAGTTTGCCGGCTTCCAAAGCGGCAATCAATTCGTCTACGCTGATTAAGCGTTCGCTGACAGCGTACCCTTCGTTTTTCAGCAATTCCAAGCAGGATTTGCGGGTAATACCCGGCAAAATAGAACCTGCCAATTTCGGGGTGACAACCTCGCCGTCAATTTTGAACATGACGTTCATGGCACCGACTTCTTCAATGTATTTGCGCTCAACACCGTCAAGCCACAATACTTGGGAATAGCCTTGCTGAGCCGCGCGTTCACCGGCACGGTTGCTGGCAGCGTAGTTACCGCCGCATTTGGCTTCACCGGTACCGCCGCGAACGGCACGAACATCTTCGGATTCAATCATGATTTTCACCGGGTTGATACCTTCGGGATAATAACTGCCGACAGGGGAGGTGATAATCATAAACGTCGCATTATGTACGGCATGAACGCCCAGCGATTCGTCGTTTCCAAACAAAAAGGGACGAATATAGAGGGAAGTACCTTCTTCGGAAGGGACCCAGTCTTTTTCATGTTCAATAAAAGTCGTAAGAATTTCCAAAGCATCTTCTTCGGGAATTGTCGGCAAGCACATACGCTCTGCCGAACGGTTCATACGGCGAATATTTTCAAGCGGGCGGAAAAGTTGAACACTGCCATCGGCTTTGCGATACGCTTTCAAACCTTCAAAAATTTCCGAACCGTAGTGCAACACGGTGGATGCCGGGTGAATGGCAATTTTGCCAAAGGGAATGATGCGGGCATCGTGCCAACCTTTTTCTGCCGAATATTCCATTTGGAACATGTGGTCGGTAAAAATCTTACCAAATCCCAAAGCGGCATTTTTATCCGGTTTTGCAGAGGGGGTAGTGGTATTTGTTACGGAAATGTTCATGCTATCGCTTCCTTTTTAATAATCTCGTCCCAAACGCAGAGCGTTCATGTTGACTTCCAACATATCGCTGCGTTTGGCGGAAATAACTTTTTTGAGTGCGTCTCTGACGCTTTCTTCGTCTTCAAAGCCGCCTGTTTCTTGCAAAACCTTACCCATAAGCACCATGTTGGAAAGCGTGGGGTAACCGTTTTCGTCTGCCAGTTTGGTGGCGGGAACGTAAAACACTTTCACATCGGTACGTTTGACTTTGCGTTCTACTAACGTGGAATCGACAAAAATCATACCGCCGGGGACCACACTGTCTTCGTATTTGTCCAGTGAGGGCAAGTTAAGCGTAATCAAAACATCGGGTTTGGAAACAATGGGGGAGCCGACCGGTTGGTCACTGATGATAACACTGCAACTGGCGGTGCCGCCGCGCATTTCCGGACCGTAGGAGGGCAACCAACTGACGTTAGCGCCGTCGGTCAAGCCTTTGTATGCCAAGAACTTTCCGGAAAATAAAATACCTTGTCCGCCGAAACCGGCAAATAAATATTGTGTTGTGTTCATTTGCGTCACCTCTTATTCAGCCGAACGGTCTTTGTAAACACCAAGCGGATAGTACGGAATCATTTTTTCGTTAATCCATTCCAGCGCTTTGGCAGGTGTCATACCCCAGTTGGTCGGGCAAGTGGAAAGCACTTCCACCAACGAGAAACCTTTGTTGTTTACTTGGTTTTCAAAAGCCTTTTTAATAGCTTTTTTGGCTTTTTTAACGTTTTGTACGGAGTTTACCGTGACGCGTTCCAAATATTCCGGACCTTCCAGTTGCGACAACATTTCGCACACTTTAATCGGGAAACCACAATGGGTAACGTCACGACCGTACGGAGAGGTTTGCGTGATTTGACCGGGCAGGGAAGTGGGTGCCATTTGACCGCCGGTCATACCGTAAATCGCATTGTTGATAAAAATCACGGTGATGTTTTCGTTACGAGCGGCGGCGTGTACGGTTTCTGCCATACCGATAGAAGCTAAGTCACCGTCACCTTGGTAGGTGAACACAATATTGTTCGGGTCCGAGCGTTTGACGCCGGTGGCAACCGCCGGTGCACGACCATGAGCGGCTTCAATCATATCGCAAGCAAAATAGTCGTACGCCATAACCGAGCAACCAACAGGAGCAATACCAATGGTTTTGCCTTCAATGCCCAACTCGTCAATAACTTCCGCAACCAAGCGGTGAACAATACCATGCGTACAGCCGGGGCAGTAGTGCAAAGGCATATCGGTAAGGGCTTTCGGTTTATCAAAAACAATCATTACTTGTCACCTCCGTTGTGAGCGGCCTTAATGGCTTCTAACACTTGTTCGGGCGAAGGAATCATACCGCCGGCACGATTACATAAAGTAACCGGTACTTTGCAACCTGTGGCAAGGCGGACGTCTTCTATCATTTGTCCCATGGAAAGTTCCACACAAATAAAGGAGTTTACCTTTTCTGCTGCCTTAGCAAATTGTTTGGTGGGGAAGGGCCACAAGGTAATAGGACGAATCAAGCCCACCTTGATACCTTGTTTGCGCGCCTCGTTAATAGCGTTTTTGGAAACACGAGCAGCAATACCAAAAGCGGCAATGCAAATTTCGGCATCGTCCATCAAATATTCTTCGCACAGCACTTCGTTTTCCTCAATGTAGCGATACCGCTCGTACCGTTCAAAGTTTGTACGCTCCAATTCTTCCGGTTGCAAAAACAAGGAGTTTACGATGTTATGTTTGCGTTCGCAGTTGGTACCGGTGACCGCCCACGGTTTTTCCACGGGTGCTTCCGTTTTGAAATCCAAAGAAACGGGTTCCATCATTTGACCCATGGTACCGTCCGCCAAAATCATGGTGGTCATGCGGTATTTGTCGGCAAGGTCAAAACCTTTGACAGTTAATTCCGCCATTTCTTGCACGGAAGCGGGAGCCAAAACAAGCATGTGGAAGTCGCCGTGTGCCGCGCCTTTGGTGGCTTGGAAATAGTCGGATTGCGACGGTTGAATACCGCCAAGTCCGGGACCGCCGCGTTGTACGTTGACAATCAAAGCGGGCAAATCGGCACCGGCAAGGTAGGAGATACCTTCGCCTTTGAGCGAAATTCCGGGGCTTGATGAAGAAGTCATCACGCGTTTTCCGGTAGCGGCAACGCCGTATACCATGTTGATAGCGGCGATTTCACTTTCCGCTTGCAGAAAGGTACCGCCGATTTTAGGCATTCTTTTTGCCATGTATGCCGCAATTTCCGTTTGCGGGGTAATCGGATAGCCGAAATAGTGGCGGCAACCTGCCGAAATTGCTGCTTCGGCAATGGCTTCGTTGCCTTTCATCAATACTTTTTCTGACATACTTTTCACTTACCTTTCTACTTTGATGATGCAGTCGGGACACATGGTTGCGCAAAAAGCGCACCCGATACAGTTTTCAGGTTTGACCGCCTCGACCGGATGGTGGCCTTTGGCGTTTATTTTGTCGGCGGCGAGTGCCAAAACACCCTTGGGACAAGCGTCAACGCACAGTCCACAGCCTTTACATCTGTCGGTTTTGAAAGTTAAAACAGCCATTTTCTATTCTCCTTTACAATTTCTTTTGTAATGACAGCGGGTACAGATTATCAATCTTGTCGGACAAAGAATCATACAGAGATTCTTCAACCGTGGTCATCATAATCGGCAAACCGCATTGCTTGGCAATTTGTTCGGCAAGGGGCACAGAATCTAAAACATCTTGTGCGGTGGTTTCGCGCCCCAAGTTGGAATTGTTGATGATAGCGGTAAATTTCAGTCCGCAAGCGGCTTCAATTTCACGTAAAATGCCGATAGCCGATGCAGCATCTCGCGTGAGGGGACGGTAGCAGTTGAGTACCGCAAACATGTCAAAATCGTTTTCCTCTTTGATTTTGGGTGAAATGCGGCCAAGAGCCAAGGCGCCGCGTTCGTCACCGCCTACGTCCAATACGCAGTGAACGTCACGGTTATCCGTGATGCTGTAAATTTCCTGCGGCAAAGCGGGAATATCTACGTTGGAATTGGCATAGGGCGAACAAATCAGGCGAATATCGGCTTTTTCAAGCAGTTTTTCACTGTCTTTGGTGCGAAAATACGGATTGACAATATCAATATCCGCAATGGCAACTTGCGAGTGTTGTTTACGCAAATCCAATGCCAGATTAACGGCAATGTTGGTTTTTCCGCTGCCGTAGTGACCGGAAAGGATAGTAATACGTTTGGTGTTCATGGTAACTGTCCTCATAACTTGCTACGTTGGATTTTTCCGCTGATAGTTTTGGGAAGTTCGTCTTTAAAGACGACGATACGCGGATATTTGTACGGGGCGGTGCGGGATTTGACGTATTCTTGGATTTCTTTTTTGAGTTCTTCAGTACCCACTGTGCCTTTGGTAAGCACGATACTGGCTTTAACCACTTGCCCGCGTACTTCGTCAGGAGCGGCAGAAACACCGCATTCCAACACATAGGGGAGTTCCATAATAACGCTTTCAATCTCAAACGGCCCAATGCGATAACCGGAAGATTTGATAACGTCGTCGGCTCTACCAACGTACCAATAAAAGCCGTCTTCGTCGCGCCATGCCATATCACCGGTGTGATAATAGCCGTCGTACCACACTTCTTTGGTTTTTTCTTCGTCGTTATAATACCCTTTGAACAAACCGCAAGGAACGCCTTCGGCGGTGCGGACCACGATTTCACCGGTTTCACCGTCCGGAACACTTTTGCCGTCGGCAGAAAGCAAGTCGACGTTGTAAATCGGTGCGGGTTTACCCATGGAGCCCAGCTTGTGCGGTGCACCGGTGAGGTTACCGATAATCATGGTGCTTTCGGATTGGCCAAAGCCCTCCAAAATTTGAAGACCGGTAACTTTTTCAAACTGTCGGTAAATTTCGGGGTTAAGCGCTTCACCCGCAGTGGTAATATGTTTCAAAGAAGAAAGGTCGTACCTGGAAATATCTTCTTTTACCAGCATGCGCAACATAGTTGGCGGTGCACAGAAAGTAGTAATGTGATATTTGGCAAATAACGGCAAAATATCCTCAGCGTGGAAGCGGTCAAAGTCATAAACAAACGTAGCGGCTTCGCAGAACCATTGTCCGTAAAATTTACCCCACATCGCTTTTGCCCAACCAGTATCCGAAATGGTAAAGTGTAAACCGTTCGAATCCACGTTGTGCCAATATTTTGCAGTGTGGAAATGCCCTAATGCATATTTGTAACTGTGAGCGGCGATTTTGGGATACCCTGTTGTACCGGAGGTGAAAAACATAAGCATGGTATCGTCGCCGCCCGCAGAGTCTTCGCTGCGTTTGAAGTGTGTGCTGAACAAAGCACATTCTTCGTCAAAATCGTGCCAACCGTCCCGTGTACCGCCAGCCATAATTTTATGTACCAATTGCGGGCATTTTTCGGAAGCAATATCCACTTGGTTAGCGGCATCGCCTTTGGAAGTACAGATAACGGCACTGATACCGGCTACATTGAAACGATATTCAAAATCGTGACTGAGCAGTTGGTTCATGGCGGGAATGGCAATAGCGCCAATTTTGTGTAAACCTAACATGGCGTACCAGAACTGGTAGTTTCTGCCCATAACCAGCAAAACGCGGTCGCCTTTTTTGATGCCCAAGGACTTAAAGTAGTTAGCGGCACGGTTGGAATTCCGCTTCATATCATTGAAGGTGAATCGGCGTTCCGTTTTGTCGTTATCGACGTGAAGCATCGCCAGTTTGTCGGGGGATTTTTTGGCAATTTCATCCACAACGTCAAAAGCAAAGTTGAAATGGTCAATATTTTTGAATGTGATAGAAAGCGGGGTGCCGTTTTCGTCTTCCACGCGGTCGACAAAACGGTTGTAAATGCGTTCACCGAGGTCGCGGTCACGCGGTTTGCCGGAAACAAGGGGAGAAGTTTGCAGTTCCGGCACGGGGTCACCCGTTGGATTGAGCACGATGGCATAGAACAAACAATCTTGACCGCCAACGGCAATCATGCCGTGCGGGGCGGAACTGTTGTAATAGATACTGTCGCCGGGTCCCAAAATTTCTTGGTGCTCACCAATTTGAACTTTTAAATGGCCCTCAATGATAATGTCGCATTCCTGACCGACGTGGGTGGTTAATTCAATATCGCGGTGCTGTGCCGCTTCGTCATATTGGCTGCGCACCAAGAGCGGTTCGGCAATACGATTGCGGAAAGCGGCGGCCAAGTTATAGTACGTCATACCGTGAGCTTGTTCAATTTTTTTACCTTGGCCGTTTTTGGTGACAGTGTACGATTTTAACGTAGGACTGCGTCCCTCGATAATATCGGTGACGTCCACGTTGAAAGCCAAGGCGCAACGGTAGATAAACGCAAAGTTTAAGTCACTTCGTCCATTTTCGCAGTCGATGTATTCTTGCTCGGTAACACCTGCTTTTTCGGCAACTTGCGCGGTGGTAAGATTTTCAATTTCGCGCAATTCGCGAATACGGTGTGCCATTTCTTGGATTTTTAGGTCCAAACCGGTTATTTTGCTTTGCATAGTAACTGCCTCCTAAGATTGGGACGAAAAAAACCCGTCCCAAAGATAGAATACTTTGAGACGAGCTTAGAATTCCAAACCCGCGGTACCACTCAAATTGCGATGCAACATCGCCACTCAGGGTCAAACAACCCGTATGCACTAACGCGGCAATCACGGAGAGGTTCTACTCACCAAGGTTTTCTTCCTCTCAACTCAGAAGCTACAGACATTGAATTGTTTTTCGGCGACTTTCACCAACCGTCGCTTCTCTGAGAAAAACACATTCAAGCACTCTTCGTCAACGTTTTTACAACATATCAAAGTATATCATATCTTTGGAGATTTTGTCAATAGGAAAATCACAGTTTGTTCCGTTGGATTTTTCCGCTGATGGTTTTGGGGAGTTCTTCTTTGAATTCCACAATACGCGGATATTTGTACGGTGCTGTATGAGTTTTGACATACTCTTGGATTTCCTTTTTGAGCTCTTCGGTACCGACGGTGCCTTTGGTTAGCACGATGCTGGCTTTTACCACTTGACCGCGTACCTCGTCGGGGGCGGCAGAAACGCCGCATTCCAAAACGTAGGGGAGTTCCATGATAACGCTTTCAATCTCAAACGGCCCGATGCGGTAACCGGATGATTTGATAACGTCATCCGCTCTGCCGACGTACCAATAAAAACCGTCTTCATCGCGCCATGCTAAGTCACCGGTATGGTAATAACCGTCGTGCCAGACTTCTTTGGTTTTTTCCTCATTTCGATAATAGCCGAGGAACAAACCGCAAGGCACCTTTTCGGAGGTTTTTACCACGATTTCGCCCGGCTTACCGGTGGCAACGGGATTACCTTCGGAATCCAACAAATCAATGTCGTACAGCGGCACGGGTTTGCCCATGGAACCGGGTTTACATTTGGTTCCCATCAAGTTGGCGATGGTCAAAGTAAGCTCCGTTTGACCAAAACCTTCCATGATGGAAAGACCAGTGGCTTTTTCAAACTGTTTGTAAACTTCCAAATTCAAAGCTTCGCCCGCGGTGGTGATGTGTTTGATGGAAGAAAGGTCGTATTTTGAAATATCTTCCTTTACCAGCATACGCAACATGGTTGGCGGTGCACAGAACGTGGTGATGTTGTATTTTTTAAACATGGGCAAAATGTCGGCAGCGTTAAACCGGTCAAAATCGTAGGTGAAGACCGCTCCTTCACACAGCCATTGACCATACAATTTTCCCCACAATGCTTTACCCCAACCGGTATCGGAAATGGTGAAATGTAACCCATTTTCGTGAACACCGTGCCAGTATTTGGCGGTGATATAATGACCTAACGGATATTTGTAGCTATGTAACGCGATTTTGGGATACCCGGTGGTGCCGGAGGTGAAGAACATCAGCATAGGGTCGTCGCCGCAGGGGGTTTCTTCGTCTCGATAAAAATGGGTACTGAACAAGTTGTATTCTTCATCAAAATCGTGCCAACCGTCACGGGTGCCGCCTACCAAAATTTTGTGTTTGACAGTGGGACTGGCGGCCATAGCCAAATCTACTTGATGGGCAACATCACCATCGGCCGTGCAGAGGATAGCCGAAACACCGGCGGCGTTAAACCGATAGTCAAAATCGTGTTCTTGCAACAAATTGGTAGCAGGAATTGCTACCGCGCCCAATTTGTGCAATCCTAAAATAGCAAACCAGAATTGGTAATGCCGTTTTAAAACCAGCATGACACGGTCACCTTTTTTGATACCGAGTGATTTGAAATAGTTGGCGCACATATTGGAATGACGACGCATATCGCGGAACGTAAAGCGATGTTCGCTTTTGTCGCTACCCACGTGTATCATTGCCACTTTGTCGGGATTCTTTTTGGCAATTTCATCCACCACGTCAAAAGCAAAGTTAAATTTATCTTCGTTGTGGAACTGAATATCCAGCAACTCACCGTTTTCGTTTTCGGTGGTTTCAATGAACTTGCTGCAAACCAAGCGGGATTGATTATGCGTGGGAGCAAGCGTTTCGCGCACGAGAGTTTCGGAAGTATCTTCGCCGGGCAATACAACGGCAACAAACAAGCAGTCTCTTCCGTCTACGGCGACCATACCGTGCGGGGTGGAACTGTTGTAGTAGATGCTGTCACCCTCGCTCAAATATTCCACATGGTCGCCGATTTGGATTTTTAAACGGCCGCTCATGATAAAGTCAAATTCTTGGCCCGAGTGTGTTGCCAAGGCAATCGGCTCGTTTTGCAGTTTTTCATCAAAGTCGTATTTTACCCAAAAGGGTTCGGCAATTTTTTTGCGGAACAGCGGGGCAAGGTTCTTGATTTCGATGCCGTTTTCTTTGGCGGTTTGTTGACCTTCGCCCTTGCGGGTGACCGTGTAGGAAGAAAGGTGAGCACTTTGACCTTCCATCAAATCCGTGATACCGATGCCGAAAATCAACGAGCATTTGTGGATAAAACTAAACGGCATATCCCGTGTTCCGGATTCATATGCCAAATAATCCTCCAACGACACTTCGGCTTTTTTTGCCATTTCTTCGGCGGAAGTGTTGTCGATTTCGCGCATTTCGCGAATACGAGAAGCCACCTCAAATAATTTTTCAGTTGACACAGCAGACATAATAAAACCTCCTAACGTATACTGGCGGATGGGTGAAAACAAAAAAACACCCATCTCAAAGTTTGCTTTGAGACGGGTGAAAATAATCGTTCACTCGCGGTACCACTCAAATTGCGATAATAATATCGCCACTCAGGGTCAAACAACCCGTATGCACTAACGCGGCAATCACGAAAAGACCTACTAAATTTTCAGCCTTTCAGCTCGGAAGTGATAGGTAATTTTGAAATTCCGCTATCGGTTCGCACCAACCACCGACTCTCTGAAAACATTGTTTCAATACCGTCTTCGTCACAGCTTTTTATTATCTTTTCAAAAGTATACCTCGATTTTTTTTGTTTGTCAAGAATTTTTTTGAAAAATTAATAATTTTCAACGTGTACCTCAAAATAGCTTTGCGGATGGGCGCAAGTGGGGCACAGCTCGGGTGCTTTGGTGCCAATGACCAAATGTCCGCAGTTGCGGCATTCCCACACTTTTACTTCGCTCTTTTCAAACACTTTGGCAGTTTCGACATTGCTGAGCAATGCGCGATAGCGTTCCTCGTGATGTTTTTCAATGGCGGCAACCAAACGGAATTTGATAGCTAACTCGTGAAAACCCTCTTCGTCAGCGGTTTTGGCAAAACCTTCATACATATCGGTCCATTCGTAGTTTTCGCCCTCGGCGGCATGGAGCAAGTTTTCGGCGGTATCGCCAATGCCGTTGAGTTCTTTAAACCACAATTTAGCATGTTCCTTTTCGTTGTCAGCGGTTTTTTGGAACAACGCGGCAATTTGTTCAAAGCCCTCTTTTTTAGCACGAGAAGCAAAATAGGTGTATTTGTTTCTCGCTTGGGATTCACCGGCAAAAGCGGCTTCCAAATTTTTTTCGGTTTGAGTTCCTGCGTACTTGTTCATGATTTTCTCTCCTTTGTTTGTTTATTTTATCCTACAAAAAAATCAATTAATAGCATCACGCAAAAGCCAACGAGCAGTGCATAGGTGGCTCCGCGTTCGTTACCGTGCGCGTGTGTTTCGGGAATCATTTCATCGCTGATAATATACAGCATGGTTCCTCCGGCAAACGATAGGGCAAAAGGAAGAAGAGCGGTAGATACGCTGACAGCGAAAAAACCGATCAGCGTGCCGATGACTTCTACCAAACCGGTGAGGGATGCCGCTATCAGCGTTCGTTTGGGCGAAACACCCATAGACAGAAGCGGGGCAATGATAACCATGCCTTCCGGAATGTTTTGCAACGCAATACCACCGGCAATGGTTAAGGCTTCTGCCGTGTTGCCCGAACCAAAGCCGACACCGGCGGCAATTCCTTCGGGAAAATTGTGAATGGCAATTGCTAACACGAATAAAAGTAGTTTGTTGATATGAGTGTTACTGTCCGGATGAGTTTCAAACTCACTGCCGACCAAACGATGCAGATGCGGCGTTAAGCGGTCTGCCAAATTCAGAACAACGGCGCCGCTGAAAACTCCCAAAATAGTGACAACAACAGCAAACTTACCGCCGCTTTCCAATGAAGGGAGAATTAATCCCAAAATTGCCGCACAAAGCATGATGCCGGCAGCAAAACTTAACACAAGGTCACTAAAACGATGAGATATTTTTTTGAAGGCAAAGCCCAATATGGCACCAATCAGCGTAGCACCGCCGACACCGAGTGCGGTTAATAATGCAATCTCCATATAATCCCCTCGCTCTCAATACCACTTATTGAAAACAGTGTACCATAAGTTACAAGCACGGTCAACTGTCTTCCGATTTTAAAACCCCGATTTTTTTGAGCAATGTGCACATCAGCAACGCTAATATGATGTTCAGAGCGCCTTGGATGAGGTTGAACGGAACGTTCAGTACGGCGGCAAAACCATACTTTAAAACCCAGGCTTCGTATACCAAGTATCCGGCTGTCATAGTCAATTCGGCACAAACAGCAGACAGTATGGTGAATAACGGTTTTTTGGAGATTTTTCTAAACAGTAACATTACTGAAACCATACCCGCTTTGATGACCAAAGTGGCAGGAGCATATACGGCGTAGCCGGCCGCAAAATCGCATACCGCCGCTGCCAAAGAGCAAGTAACGACTGCCCACGGTCCGCCAAGCACCAAAGAGCCTACCAAAATCATGGAGTCACCTAAATTGATGTTCCCAAAAAAAGGGGAGGGAACAACGAACCAAGTGAAAGTAAAAACCAAAGCAAAAACAATGGCACTTTGTACTAACTTTATGGTTTTATTTGTTTTCATAGGGTATCTTCCTCTCACAACTGGAGTTATTAAGATAGTATAACATAATTTTCCTATAAGTCAATGTTTTTAAATCTTGCATCTCAACGGAAAAACGGGGAGTGAAACTTTCACTCCCCGCCGCTTTACAGTTGTTGATAGGTTTTTTGTTGATTGCTCTGATAAGCGGCTTCCACTACTTTTTGCGAAGCAATGGCATCCGCAGCAGTGATGGGAACTTCGCGTTTGCCGACAACCGCTTCGCCAAAGTAGGTGATTTCTTTGGTATACATGTTGCCAAACTCTACTTGAACATCCATAGGTTGTGCAATACTGCGATTTTGAGCAGCGTCATAGCCTGCTGAGTCATCGGCACACAACACTTCAATGGTGCCGCCCTCCACCTGCGAAAGGGTACCTTGAGCAAAAATACTGCCTTTGGTGCCGTAAAGCTCAAGTTTACATTTCGCAGCCTCGTCGGGAATGTTAAAAGCGGCATCAACGTAAGCAATGGCTCCGTTTTCCAAACGCATAATGACGGCGCCCGCATCTTCTACACTATATTTGAAAATTTGATTGCCGCAAATGCCGGCCGCTTCTTTGACTTCCAAACCGGTAATATATCGAATAAGGTCAATGCAGTGCACACCCATATCCATCAAAGCGCCACCGCCGGACAATTTAATATCTTGACGCCAGCAATTTTCCATTTCGGGATACCAACAGGTAAATTGAGCACGTGCAGAAACGATTTCACCAATTTTGCCGGAAGAAACGATTTCTTTCATTTTTTCATGATATGCATGGAAGCGCATCATGAAACCAACGCCGAGTTTAACACCTTGCGTCTCACAAAAATCGGCGATTTCTTCTGCTTCGGCAGCTGTCAGGCCAACCGGTTTTTCGATCAAAATATCTTTTTTGGCTTTGGCCGCGGCAAAAGCTTGTTCTTTGTGGCAGAACACAGGGGAGGCAATGTAAACGGCTTGGATTTCATCCAAAGCCAGTAATTCTTCCACTGTGTCAAACGCGTATTTGGCGTTGTATTTATCTTTGCAGCGATCGGCAGCTTCTTTGTTAGCGTCCATCACGGCAATGAGTTCTGCATTTTCGGCAAGCATCATACCGGGCAAGGTACGTCTGTCGGCAATGCCGCCGCAACCAATAACGCCCCATTTGATTTTCATAATGGTATCTCCTCCCTGAAATACGGCGGTACTTATTTACCGGCTTGCATTTCGGCAACAGATGCCAAAACAGCATCGGCCATGTATTCGAGTTGTTCGTCGCTCAAACCATACAGCGGCAAGTGCGTAAAGCGTTTGTAGAACACTTCTTCGCAGTTGGGGCAGGTCTTGGCAATTTCGTCGGAATCGTAGCCCATGTCTTGCACTACTTTGAAACGATACAGCGGACCAAAGTGAGCAATTTGCGTAACGCCTTTTTCTTCCAATTTCTTTTTGAGAACTTGAATATCGCCGCCGGCTTTGGCAGGATCAATTTGCAACAAGTATAAGTGGAAGGTGGGACGAATATCGTCGTTGCCCAAGTCTTGCGGAATAATCGCATCGTTTTCGGCAAAACGGTTGGTCAAATACGTAGCGGCTCTCAAACGTTCGGCAATGATTTCTTCGTTACGTGCCACTTGCAGCGTCAAACCAAGACCTTGAATTTCGGTGGTGGAGTAGTTGCCGGCTACAAACGGTTTTTCTTTGCCGGGAATAGCGGTGATGTTATACAACCAGTCTTTGATGGGGCAAGAGAAATCCAGGCCCAAGAAACGAGCGCGTTTCATCTCATCGCCAAAGTTGGGGATGTTGGTGGTAGCAATACCGCCTTCACCAAAGGAAGTGATATTTTTCACTTCATGCATGGAGAATGCAGCAAAATCACCAATGGTACCGATTTTTTTACCTTTGTAAATAGCACCAAAAGCGTGAGCAGCATCTTCCAACACTAAAATGTTATGTTTTTTGGCCAATTCCATAATGGGGTCCATGTCCACCGGATAACCGCCGATGTGTACGGGCACAATCATTTTGGTTTTGTCGGTGATTTTTTTGGCGACGTCTTTGGGGTCCATGTTGATGGTTTTGGGGTCGACGTCGGCAAACACCAATTTGGCACCAACAGCTAACGGGTAAGCCATGGTTGCCACAAAGGTGATAGCGGGAACGATGACTTCGTCACCTGCTTTGAGGTTAGCATATTTGTAAGCAATTTCGAAACCGGCAGTAGCGTTGGTCACAAAAGTAGAAGTGGTGGTGCCCAAATAGTCGTTGCAGGCTTCTTCGGCTTCGGCAACTTTGGAAGCCAACGAAAGTTTTCCGGGAGGCGTTGCCAAGGGTTCCAGTTTTTTCACTTGTTCCCAAACAGCTTTCATGGCATCGTCGTATTCTTTACCTTCACCTTGCATCAAGAAACGAATGATTTCCATGAGGTCGTGAACGTTGTAGTTTTCACCTACTGCTGCCCACGGTACTTTGGTTGCCCCTGTGTTGTAACGAAAGTCTGTTGATTTTGCCATTGTTTTTTCCTCCTTAAAATTCTGATTTGTATTGTTGAATAAATTCTTCCCAATATATTTCACGGACTTCAATGTCCGTGATTTTCAGCTTAGTACAATAAGCAGAAAATCCAACGTGTCCACCGGTAATCGGGGTGGGGTCAATCAGCTCGGATACCAAAACGTCATCTACCACCATAAAGGTGTGTCCATCGATAGCACCGGCGGTCATGCGAACGGTCGTGCCCGGTACATAGTGATAAGAAGCAGTGGTGGCATATAGGTTAGAACCGTAGCCAATGTTGCGTTCAATACCGCTTTTATGTTCGTACCAACCGTTCAATCCGCAAACGTAGGAATCTCCCAAATAGTCAGTTTTTTCGTCCCAGTTAGCGCAAAACACGGCATTAACATCGCGGGTGGCGGGCAAAACAGTGCCGATTGTAAAGCTAAACATGACGTTTTTATCATACGATGCTTTAGAAAGCAGGATACCGCCGAAATTGCCACGTTCTTCGCCGATGAGCCAACCGTTTTCTTG
>JAZNKF010000060.1:0-2643 GCA_045578425.1 Acutalibacteraceae bacterium | reverse complement strand
CATCTCTCAGCGGATTGCTCCTTTGGTATCTCTTCCATGCAGAAAAAATACGTTATGCGGTATTAGCGAACGTTTCCGTTCGTTATTCCCCTCTGAAAGGCAGGTTCCTCACGCGTTACTCGCCCGTCCGCCACTAAGATATTCAAGAAAATTCAATAGCAAGCTACCTTCAAATCAGCGAATATCTCCGTTCGACTTGCATGTGTTAGGCACGCCGCCAGCGTTCGTCCTGAGCCAGGATCAAACTCTCTAAACAGTTGTATATCCAGTGCTCTCGCACTAAACATCTTGTTCAGAAAAGCTCTTTGGCTCTTCATGTCGACGCTTTGCGTCGCGTTTCGTCAATTTTTCATTGACCGGATTCTTTTCGAATCTCTTCTTTAAGAAATTACGGGTTGTGTGTTCGTTCTTTCTTTCACATTGTTTAATTTTCAAGGTCCTTTTCACTACCCGCTTTTTGCGGACAGCTTTGCTATCATACCACTCCTTTTTCCCTTTGTCAACACTTTTTTTGAGGTTTTTTTAAAAAATTTTTAAAAGTCAAAAAAATAAGTGCTGATGCTCCGAAAACCGACAGCATCAGCACCGAAAAACGGTAAAACAATTACTCCACAGAAGAATACTCCAAGGTAATGTCGTAATGTATTTTTTCTAAGGAGTTTTTCTTTTCAGCCACATAGCGCGGCGGAATATACAACTCAAAGTCAATATTCCCTTCGGAGGGAACAATGGTCTTTTTGCTGATTTTGTCGGTGTTGCCTTTGGCAATCACTTTCCCGTTTTCATCTCCATCGCGAATAATAATGTAAATTTTGGAAATCCGTTGCGCTTTTTTCAGCCCGTTTCCAAAATTCAAGAAAACCTGCAAACCTTTCTCGTTGGTATAATATGCTTGCGTCACAACTGTTTCAACTCCATCGGTTTCGATAGAAGCCGTTGTTTCTTCCGCATAAAAAGCACTCATCGATTCGTCCGGTTGACGCAGTGCTTCTTTTTCTTTTATATTTTTCGACACTATTCCGCCAACCACTAACAGCGCGACTACAAACACAACCACCGCAGCCACCACGGCTACCACTTTTATAATCTGCTGTTTGGATAACAGCCGTTCTTCTTGTTGAAAATCCGTTTTAGCACTGTTAGTATTCAGAATAGAGAAATCCTCTTGCGTTTTTCCTTTTTTAGCCATCGTTAATCGCTCCTTCTTTAAGGCTGTTTTTAATTATACAAAAATCTTTGCCTGTCGTCAAGAAAAAGCGAAAAAGCCACGTTTTTTAGTAATACCTATTGACTTTTACTTGTATAATGTTATATTAACCTTGACGTGAGGTGATGCGTAGTGAAAAAACCCGGTATTGACATGTGCAACGGCCCGTTGCTTCCCAAAATAGTGCTGTTTGTGTTGCCGTTGATTGCAACCGGTTTGCTCCAAGTGTTTTACAACGCCGCCGATATTATTGTTGTCGGCAAATTTGCCGGTGACGACGCTTTGGCGGCCGTCACCTCCACCGCTTCGCTCATTGCGCTTATGGTCAACCTGTTTTTGGGGCTTTCCACCGGTGTGTCGGCCGTCGTCGCGCTTCACCTTGGTGCACGCCACTCCAAAAAGGTGCACCAAAGCGTGCACACCGCTATCGTTATGGGCATCGTCGGCGGCATATTCTTATTGTTTGTCGGCTTGTTTTTGGCAGAACCTATGTTGCGCTTGATGGGTGTTCCTGACGAAACAGGTGCCAGCGTATTAAACCAAGCGGTTCTTTATGTGCGCATCTACTTTTTGGGCATGCCTTTCTTTTTAACCTACAACTTCGGCGCTGCGGTGCTACGCGCCAACGGCGACACGCGCCGCCCGTTGATTTTCCTTGCCATTTCCGGCTTGGTTAACGTTTTGCTCAACCTTGTCCTTGTTATTGTGTTTCACTTAGGCGTGGCAGGCGTTGCCATTGCCACCTCTGTTTCGCAACTGATTTCCGCTGTTTTGCTGATTCGCTGTTTACTCAAAGAAAAAAGCGTAATACGCCTGATTCCTTCTCACTTGCGCTTAGACATCAAAATGGCGGGTGAAATTTTACGGCTCGGTTTGCCGTCGGGTATTCAAAGTACCTTGTTTTCCATTTCCAATGTTTTGATTCAATCGACCGTCAACAGTTTCGGCAGCTTTGCCATGGCGGGCGGCGGCGCCGCGGGCAACATTGAAAGCTTTGTTTATACCGCTATGAACGCCTTTTATCACGCTTCGCTCAACTTCACAGCACAAAACTTCGGCGCCAAAAACTTCGACCGTATGATTCGTTCGTGCCGATACTCACTTTTATTGGTCACTGCTATCGGTCTTATCCTGGGCGGGTCTGTTGTGTTGTTTTCCGAACCGTTGCTGAGAATTTATACCGACAACCCCGAAGCCATTCGCTACGGCACCATGCGCATGATGGTCGTTGGCGTTCCTTATTTCTTCTGCGGCTTAATGGAAGTGATGACCGGTCACATCCGTGGTATGGGCTATTCCATTATGCCCATGTTTGTGTCGCTGATTGGCGCTTGCGGGTTGCGCGTTGTGTGGATTTACACCGTGTTCGCAGCATACCCCACCTTCTCGGTGTTGTTCTTGTCATACCCCGTCACGTGGGCGGTTACCTTCTTTAC
>JAZNKF010000059.1:0-17168 GCA_045578425.1 Acutalibacteraceae bacterium | reverse complement strand
GGGATAATTAACAACATTAAACTCACACAAGCCGGAGTTCCCCCCTCCGGCTTGTGTTTATAGGAGGACACTATGGAAAGTATATTAGAAGAAACCAGGTTATTTGATGAGAAAATAGAAGAAGAGAGAAACGAATATTTTGAGAAGAAAATGCTTCGGAAACTTGCCGAAAAACCAAGCCTCGTTTTTAAGTACAAAAGCATATCAAGTGCATTAGATTTATCAAGAATTTGCGATATTTTTGCAAATAACCAAATATATTTACCAACCGTTGACAAACTAAATGATCCTTTAGAATCAAGAAATAGTATTCTTTTAGGAATAGATGAATCTAAGCGAAGCGAGAAGCTTAAAAATATTCACGTTTTGTCATTAAGTTCCGATCCCTTGTTGCCAACAATGTGGACATATTACGCTTCAGATTATACAGGAATATGTATAGGGTTCAAGACCACAAAGACATTATCTGATATTGTGAAAGTAGAATATGTTGATAAGCAAGAAGGAATGGCTTGGGAAATAGATGCTGCTATTTCAACAGATATTTATAAGAAAAGTGTTGCTTGGAAACATGAAAGTGAATACAGAATTATCCGTCATAAAGAAGATTTTCTAGCATTTGATGCGGATGAGGTTGCTTGTGTTCTGTTCGGGTGCAACATGGAAAAAGAAATCCGTGAACATATAGAAGCAATAATTCCTAAAAGCGTAAAAAGATTTACTGTAAGACCGGATGAAACAAAATTTTGCCTTTTTGCTGAAGCAGAAAGTAGAGTATACAGTGTAGAAGAAATGGAAAAAATATTAAAACCATAACAAAAAGCAAGTCGTATTTTGAAAAGCAAAAACAAAATACGGCTTTAAAATTATATGCAAAGTCATAATTCAAGTTTTCTTGAAACTCAAATATAACCTTTTTTACATTTTTATCAAAGAGTCGCGGTGTCGCGGCTCTTGATTTTTATGTAAAAGAGGTTATTTATATCAAGCAATCTTTTATATACGAAAACACCCCGTGTTCGATAAACACGGGGTGTTTATTGCTTGTTTAGTAGCCGCATTTCAAGTAGTTTTCGGGGCAATCAGAGTGCCCTCAAACCCGCATGAATACTGACTTTTTCGAGGCTTACTTGCTCGATTTAATAGCAGCCTGTGGTGAATTACTTATTTATAAACTTAACGGCTGTTCCGTATACAATTACTTCTGCGGCACCCTGCATAACCGCAGAAGATGCATAGCGGATGTTAATGACTGCGTCTGCACCTAATTCTTCTGCTTCCGCAACCATTCTTTTTGTTGCAAGAGCGCGTGCTTCATTCATCATTTCATTATAAGCTTTGAGTTCTCCGCCTACCAAAGTTTTAAAACTTTGCGCTATATCTTTACCAATGTTTTTAGACTGGATTGTACTTCCTTTTACAAGAGATAAGGTTTCCAGTTCTTTTCCACTAATGTAATCAGTATTTACTAATATCATCTTCTTCACCTTTCTTTATTTCATTTATTCTTTCTATGCAGACAAAAATCATAATTCCCGAAAAAACAAGCGGGATAATACCCAAAACATATTTCCAAAAACCACCAAGTAAAGAAATCAAAAATCCGAAATACGCAATATAATACAGTATCATAATGACTGTAATGATAATCGGAGCAATCATTTTCCTTTTGTGTGAATTCAACCTTTGCACCACCATAAATTCTATTTGGTTCATTATATCATATATTAGCCATAAGCACAATATGTTTAATAAGAACCCGACCCGCCAACGCAATTGAAATTGCGGGCGGGTTCCCCGGAACCTTGTTGTTTACACAATAAAAATCGCCCTGCCGATTTCTCGGCAAGGCGAAAAGTTTTGCTTTATAAATCTAATTATTTAGATTCTTTGATAGCAGCCTGTGCGGCGGCCAAACGAGCGATCGGCACGCGGAACGGCGAACAGGACACATAGTCCAAACCGATTTTGTGGCAGAACTCAACGGAAACAGGGTCACCGCCGTGTTCACCGCAGATACCGCAGTGCATTTCGGGACGAACCTTTTTACCCAAGGTAACTGCCATTTCCATCAGCTTACCAACACCGGTTTGGTCGAGCTTCGCAAACGGATCGTTTTCGAAGATCTTGGTGTCGTAGTAAGCCGAAAGGAATTTACCGGCGTCGTCACGGGAGAAGCCGTAGGTCATTTGGGTCAAGTCGTTGGTACCGAAGCAGAAGAATTCAGCTTCTTTTGCGATGTCGTCAGCCGTGAGGCAAGCACGCGGGATTTCCATCATGGTACCCACTTCGTATTTGAGGTCGGCACCGGCAGCAGCGATTTCCGCATCAGCAGTAGCAACCACAATATCTTTGACGAATTTCATTTCTTTCACTTCGCCGGTGAGCGGGATCATGATTTCCGGAACGAGGTTCCAATCGGGGTGAGCCTTTTTCACGTTGATGGCAGCGCGGATAACCGCAGCGGTTTGCATCTTCGCGATTTCGGGATAGGTAACCGCCAAACGGCAGCCACGGTGACCCATCATCGGGTTGAACTCGTGCAAGCCGGCAATGATATTTTTGATATCGGCAACAGTTTTGCCTTGTGCTTTTGCCAAAGCTTCGATATCGGCTTCTTCGGTGGGCACGAACTCGTGCAGCGGAGGATCGAGGAAGCGGATAGTAACCGGGCAACCTTCGAGAGCTTCGTAGATAGCTTCGAAGTCACCTTGTTGGTAAGGAAGAATTTTTGCCAAAGCGGCTTCGCGTTCTTCCACGGTATCGGAGCAGATCATTTCGCGGAAAGCAGCGATACGGTCAGCTTCAAAGAACATGTGCTCGGTACGGCACAAACCAATACCTTCGGCGCCGAGTTCGCGTGCTTTTTTCGCATCGGCGGGGGTGTCGGCGTTGGTGCGCACTTTAAGGGTGCGGAATTCGTCTGCCCATTTCATGATGCGGCCGAATTCACCGGCGATTTCAGCATCCACCGTCGGGATGATGCCGTCGTAGATGTTACCGGTCGAACCGTCAATGGAGATGTAATCGCCTTCCACATAGGTTTTGCCGGCGAGTTCGAATTTTTTGTTTTCTTCGTCCATTTTGATTTCGCCGCAGCCGGATACACAGCAAGTACCCATACCACGAGCCACAACAGCGGCGTGCGAAGTCATACCGCCGCGCACGGTCAAGATACCTTGAGCAGCTTTCATACCGGTGATATCTTCGGGCGAGGTTTCCAAACGCACCAACACCACTTTTTCACCTTTTTCGTTCCAAGCCACCGCATCGTCAGCGGTGAACACCACGCGACCGCAAGCAGCGCCGGGCGAAGCACCCAAGCCTTTGCCAGCGGGGGTAGCCGCTTTCAAAGCTTTTTGGTCGAATTGCGGGTGCAACAAGGTATCCAAGTTGCGGGGGTCAATCATGGCAACGGCTTGTTTTTTGTCGATCATGCCTTCGTCTACCAAATCGCAAGCGATTTTGAGAGCGGCTTTGGCGGTACGTTTACCGTTACGAGTTTGGAGCATGTAAAGTTTGCCGTCTTCCACGGTGAATTCCATATCTTGCATATCGCGATAGTGGTCTTCGAGGATAGCGCACACTTCTTTAAATTGTTTGAACGCTTCGGGGAATTTTTGAGCCATTTCGGCAATCGGCATGGGAGTACGCACACCGGCCACAACGTCTTCACCTTGCGCGTTGGTGAGGAATTCGCCCATCAAGCCGGGTTCGCCGGTAGCGGGGTCACGGGTAAACGCAACACCGGTACCGCAGTTGTCACCCATGTTACCAAACGCCATCATTTGCACGTTAACGGCAGTACCCCAAGAATAAGGAATGTCGTTGTCGCGGCGATACACGTTAGCACGGGGGTTGTCCCACGAACGGAAAACAGCTTCCACAGCGCCCATCAATTGCTCTTTGGGATCAGCGGGGAATTCTTTGCCGATTTTAGCTTTGTATTCGGCTTTGAATTGACCGGCCAAAGTTTTGAGATCGTCAGCGGTCAAATCAACGTCTTGGGTCACGCCTTTTTCTTCTTTCATCTTGTCGATGAGTTCTTCAAAGTACTTTTTGCCGACTTCCATAACCACGTCGGAATACATTTGAATAAAGCGGCGATAGCAGTCCCAAGCCCAACGGGGGTTACCGGATTTGGCGGACATAACTTCCACCACTTCTTCGTTAAGACCCAAGTTAAGGATGGTGTCCATCATACCGGGCATCGAAGCGCGAGCACCGGAACGCACGGAAACGAGCAACGGATTTTCTTTATCACCGAATTTTTTGCCGGTGATGCCTTCCATTTTCTCGATGTATTCCATAATTTCGGCTTGGATTTCATCGTTAATTTTGCGGCCGTCCTCATAATATTGGGTGCAGGCCTCGGTGGAGACGGTAAAACCTTGGGGTACGGGCAAACCGATTTTGGTCATTTCGGCCAAGTTGGCGCCTTTACCGCCGAGGAGTTCACGCATGGAAGCGTCGCCTTCACTGAACAGATAAACGAATTTTTTGCTCATGTTACAGTTCCTCCTATTTTTTATAACTTACATTTAGAAAGTATGTAATCGTATACCGACTACACAACCTTATCTATTATATCAAAAAATTTCCATATTGCAAAGGGTTTTTTTAATTTCATAAAAATAAACAGTAAATTCGGTCAAAAAGCGGTCACATTTAGCCAAGACTACGGTTTTTACTCGGCACTTAGGCGGCGCAAGCCCGCCACTTCGCTGACCGGCAACGAAAAACTGATTGCTCCTGCGTGTGTACCCGCACCGCACTGTTCGTTGATGGCTTTCATAATCTGCGCCTTTTTGTCGGCGGCAGCCAGAATGTATATCATGTCCTTTTCTTCCGCCAACGAAACACCGTAAAACTTCTCGGCTTGTCCTTTACCCGTTCCCTTGGCGTGCAGCACCGTACCACCGGTCGCCCCGGCCGAGCGTGCCGCGTCCATCACGGTATCGGCATGTCCTTCGTTGAGGATTACCACAATCAGTTCATGTTCAAATGTCATCATCGGTACGGTCCCCCCTACTTCTTGCCCTTCGGTAAAAATGCTCAGTGCTTTGCCGCCGCCCACACTCTTCATGGAAATCGCCATCATAATACCGTTGCCGGGAATGTCAATATACAACTTCTCCTCGGCGGTGGCAATCAACTTTTTCACAAGCGGCGCGCTCGCAATGGTGGTAATCACCGCTTTGTCACTTTGCTCCAAATCATACAGCAGCAAGTGTTCGGAAGTGGCGGTACCGTACCCCAAGTTTTCCAACACCACCGACAACTGCAAGTCTTTGTGAACATCCAGCATGGCATTCGCTTGGCGGCGGTCCACAATGCTCATCACGTAATATAATTCCATACGTTACGCCACCTCCCACAGTTCGATAATCTCGTCGTCGGCAAACCTACTGACAGGGGCAGGTTCGGGCTCGGCAACTTTGGGTTTCATCACCGAAATCGCACCCATAATCTGCACGGTTATCAGCGGCATCATCGCAACGAGCGCGACCAAACCGAACGCGTCGGTCATCACGTTGCCGCCGTGCGTGGCACAAACGCCCATGGCAAATGGCAACATAAAAGTGGCGGTCATCGGTCCCGATGCCACACCGCCCGCGTCAAATGCAATGGCGGTAAAGGTGGAGGGTACTACCAGCGAGAGTCCCAACGCAAACACATACCCCGGCACCAAAAACCACAAAATCGGCACACCCGTCACTACACGCACCATGGCAAGTCCCATAGCAAGCGCAATGGCAATGGATAACGTGCGCCCCATCATTTGTTCCGAAATCGCACCCGCGCTCAGTTCCGAAACTTGCCGATTAAGCACGTGCACCGCGGGTTCCGCTTTGATAATAAACCAACCCATCACCATAGCAAGCGGAATGAGCAGCCAAGTCAAGTTTTGATGAATCATCGCACCGCCCAGCACGTAACCGAGCGAGGAAAAACCCACGTTTACGCCTGTCAAAAACAGCACCAAACCAACGTAAGTATATCCCACACCGACCACAATTTTTAAAAGCGGTCGTTTTTCGAGTTTGAGCGAAAACACTTGGAACAAAATAAAAAAGATAAAAATCGGCAGCAGCGCAAGCGCCACTTCGCCCAAATAATGCGGCAAGGCAGAAAGATAACCTATCCCCAGTGCCGCGGAATGTTCAAATTCATGAATCAATAGCGAGGAACTCCCCGCCGTGGTAGGATAAATAAATCCCAAAATCAGCACCGCCAAAATTGGGCCAATCGAGCACAGTGCCACCAAACCAAAACTGTCGGATTTGGCTTTTTCGTCACTGCGAATCGAGGCAACACCCACGCCCAGCGCCATAATAAACGGCACGGTCATGGGCCCTGTTGTCACACCGCCCGAATCAAACGCCACCGACAAAAATCCGCGGTCAGAAACGGCAGCCAGCCCAAATACCAAAAGGTAACACGCAATCAACAACCATTTAAGCGGGATACCAAACAAAATACGCAACATGCTGACTGCCAAAAACAAACCGACACCCACCGACACCGTCACAATCAACACCAAGGTGTCAATAGCGGGGGCGTTGGCGGCAAGCACTTGCAAATCGGGTTCTGCGACCGTCACGGCAATGCCGAGCGCCAAACTGAGCAACACAATCAACCATAACTTTTTGGTTTTGGTCATGCGCGCACCGATATGGTTGCCGATTTGTGTCATGGCAATTTCCGAACCAATCGTAAAAAAAGCCATGCCGACGATAATCAGCCCCGTTCCCACTGCAAAGGCAAGAAACAAGCCGTTATTCACCGGCACTAAAAACAAACACAACACAGCAACAATCGCGGCAATCGGTAACACCGATGCCGCGGCTTCGCGCAATTTTTCTTTGAGCAAGTTGTGTCTTGTCATAAAGTGGTAACTCCTTATGCTTTCGTATCACAATAGACGCAGCGGTATACACCCTTTTCCTTATCCGTCAAACGGAACAAATGATGAATATCCTGCTCAGTCGAGGTAATACACCGCGGATTTTTGCATTGCAAAATATCGGTCAATTGTTCGGGCAGATCAATGTGTTTTTTCTCTACCACCACGCCGTCGCGAATCACGTCCACCGTAATGTTGGGGCTGATAAATCCCAGCACATCCAAATTCAGCGTGATGTTGCCGTCGATTTTGATAATATCCTTTTTCCCCATCACCTTGCTCGGCACGTTGCGCAACACGGCAACGGGGGTTTCGAGCGCATCCAAGGAAAGCAGCTCATAAATCTTCGTGGCTTTTCCGCAACCGATATGGTCAATGACCACACCGTTTTTAATTTCATCGACACGCATTTACCGCACCTCCAACAATTTGAGAATCAATGCCATGCGAATGTATTTGCCGTTCTTGGCTTGACGGAAATACGCAGCGCGCGGGTCGTCATCCACCGCGGTGGAAATCTCGTTCACGCGCGGCAAGGGATGCAGCACAATGGTATCGGGTTTGGCAAGGCCCAGTTTTTCGGGGGTAAGGACGTAACTGTTTTTGAGCCGCAAATAATCCTCTTCGTTGAAAAACCGTTCCCGCTGTACTCTGGTCATATACAAAACATCCAATTTGGGCATCACGTCTTCCAGCGAAGTGGTCTGTTCATACGGTATGCCCTTGGATTTAATATATGCCTCTTTGACGTAACTGGGCAGTTTGAGTTCTTCGGGAGAAATCAGCACAAACTTTACCCCCGCATACCGCGACATGGCGGCAATCAGCGAATGTACCGTTCTGCCGAATTTTAAGTCACCGCACAATCCCACCGTCAAATTTTCGAACCCGCCTTTTTCACGCTTTATGGTGAGCAAGTCGGTCAGCGTTTGGGTAGGATGATTGTGTCCGCCGTCACCCGCGTTGATAATCGGCACCCCGCTGTGCATGGAAGCCACCAACGGCGCACCCTCTTTGGGATGGCGCATGGCGATAATATCGGCATATTCGCTGACAACGCGCACGGTATCCGCCACGCTTTCGCCTTTGGACGCGGAACTCGAATTTGCTTCCGAAAAGCCAAGCACGTTGCCGCCCAGTTCCATCATGGCCGCCTCAAACGAAAGACGCGTGCGGGTCGACGGCTCAAAAAACAGCGTCGCCAATTTTTTGTAACGGCATTTTTCGCGGTAAGCTTCGGGATGGTCGATAATGTCACCCGCGGTGGCAATCAATTCGTCAATTTCCGCTACCGACAAATCCAAAATGTCAATCAAATGTTTCATACACTCTTCGCCCCATTCACGGCAAGATAATTCTTTATACGGGTAACGTTTTCTTCGTTTTTGGGGTCTTCTTCCAAATATTCAATGATGTCATACACGTCCACCACCGAATACACCGGGAACCCAAATTCTTTTTCCACTTCCGCCATGGCAGACAGTTCGGTTTTGCCTTTTTCTTTGCGGTCCACCATCACGAACACGGCAGCCACTTTCACACCGTCCAAGTGCGACAAAATCTCCATGCTTTCGCGAATCGCCGTACCGGCGGTAATCACGTCTTCCACAATCACGACTTGTTCGCCGTTTTGCGGCACGTAGCCCACAAACACACCGCCTTCGCCGTGGTCTTTGGCTTCCTTGCGGTTGAAGAAAAACGGAACGTTTAACCCTTCGTCGGCAAGCGCCACCGCCGATGACACGGCAATCGAAATGCCTTTGTAGGCGGGACCGTACAAAACGCTGGGTTTTTTGCCGATTTTCTCCAAATAGCTTTTGGCATAAAACCGCCCCAGTTTGGCGATTTGTTCGCCCGTTTTAATATCACCCGCGTTGATAAAATACGGGATTTTGCGGCCGCTTTTTGCCGTAAAATCGCCAAACTTCAACACGCCCGCTCCTTGCAAAAACTCAATAAACTCTCTTTTGTACGCTTCCATTCTTTACACCTCTCCCACAAATTCCGCTACGCACCGACGGTAAGCCGCCACCGGGTCTTCTGCCGCCGTAATCGGACGGCCGACCACAATGTAATCCGAACCAATCTCTTTGGCTTTAGCAGGGGTAGTCACGCGCACTTGGTCACCCACGTCACCGTCGGCAAACCGCACACCGGGCGTGACGGTCAAAAAGTTTTTGCCGCACACTTCGTGCACTTTTCCCGCTTCCAAGGGCGAGCAAACCACACCGTCGAGCCCCGCTTTGGCGGCGCACGAGGCATAATGCATCACCACTTTGTCGAGCGGCTCTTTGATGAGCAAATCGCTTTCCATGCGCTCTTGGCTGGTAGAAGTCAGTTGCGTCACGGCAATCAACAACGGACGCGTACCGTCTTCTCTGGTAAGCCCTTCGATAGCGGCTTCCATCATGGCCACCGTACCGCCTGCGTGCAGGTTGCACATATCCACATCCAGATGCGAAAGCACTCTCATTGCTTTTTTAACGGTGTTGGGAATATCGTGCAGTTTCAAATCCAAAAAGATTTTGTGACCGCGTTTTTTAATTTCGCGCACAATCTCCGGTCCCGCACCGTAAAACAATTCCATACCAATCTTCACATACGGTTTTTCTTCGGTGAACTTGTCAAGGAACGAAAATACTTCTTCCTTATTTGAAAAGTCACACGCAATAATCACATCTTTACCCACAATGCGCCCCTCCTATAATTTCTGTTAATGACGAAACGCCGTATTTTTCCATGGCGCTCGGCAACTGTTCCACAATTTCTTTACAAGCAAAGGGATTGACCAGGTTTGCGGCACCCACTTGCACCGCAGTCGCACCCGCTAACATCATTTCCAGCACGTCCTCGGCACTGGATACACCGCCCATACCAATCACGGGAATGTTCACCGCTTCGTACACTTGGTATACCATGCGCAACGCCACGGGAAAAATCGCACGGCCCGAAAACCCGCCCATTTTGTTGGCAATCACCGGGCGTTTGGTTTTTAAATTAATGCGCATGCCAAATAAGGTGTTGATAAGGCTGATGCCGTCTGCCCCCGCTTCTTCGCACGCTTTTGCCATAGCGACAATGTCGGTCACGTTGGGGGACAACTTCACGTACACCGGCTTTGTGGTCACGGCTTTGACCCGTCTGGTCACTTCGGCCGCCAATTTCGGGTCGGTACCAAACGAGATACCGCCACCGTGTACGTTGGGGCAACTGACGTTGACTTCCAACCAACCCACTTGCGGCTCTTTGTCGAGTTTGGCGCAGGTTTCGGCATATTCTTCCACCGAAAATCCGCCCACGTTCGCCATCACGGGTTTTGAAAAACACGCTTTAAGCTTGGGCAATTCTTCGCTAATTACTTTTTCCACACCGGGGTTTTGCAGCCCTACGCTGTTGATCATACCGGCCGTACATTCCGCAATGCGCGGTGTCGGGTTGCCAAACCGCCCCTCGGCGGTGGTGCCTTTGAACGAAAACGTACCCAAACAATTAATATCGTAAATTTCGGCAAATTCCCAGCCGTATCCAAACGTACCGCTGGCAGGGATAACGGGATTATCAAGGGAAATCCCGCTCAGTGTCACCTTTGTGTTTACCATAGGATTTCCTCCTTTGTCAAAACGGGACCCTCTTTGCAAATGCGCTTGTAGCCCGTCACGGTTTTGCAAGAACAACCCATGCATGCGCCAAATCCGCACCCCATACGTTCTTCAAAACTGAACTGCCCGGAGGTTTTGGTTGCGGCAAACACCGCTTTGAGCATCGGTTCGGGACCGCAGGTATAAAAATAGCTGTATTCACTCGGCAAAGCATCGGTCACAAACCCTTTGGTACCGTAACTGCCGTCGGCGGTGGTCACCGTCACCGCGGCGCCAAGCGCTTTAAACTCGTTTTCATAAAACACATCGGTTTTGCGGTTAAAACCCAACACCACCGTGGGGTGTTTACCCTCGGCTATCAGCGTTTTGCACAGGTGGTACAACGGCGGCACACCCACACCACCGCCCAGCAACAACGGCGTATCGCCCGAAACGGATAAATCGTACCCGTTGCCAAGCCCTGTCAGCACGTCAAGCACCGTGCCGTCGGGGTACGCGGCTAACCGTTTGGTGCCTTCACCCACGATTTTGTACACCAATGTCAAACCGTTTTCATCGTAATCGCAAACCGAAATCGGGCGGCGGAGGAATAACCCCTCCACCAAAATATTCACAAACTGTCCCGAAGCGGTAATGCCCGAAACGTCACCCGCAAGGCGCATTTCCATCACCGCATCGGCAATTTGTTTTTGCGATACAATCGTCAAATTTACTTGCTTCATACTAACTCCTTAGGCATCAATGGTCGAGATACACAGCGTGGTTTCTTCCAGCACGTCCAACAACGTGTTCACCGTATCCAACGAAGTAAAAATGGTAATGTTGTTTTCGGTGGCAAGTTTGCGGATCTCAAAACCGTCCATTTTGGTATGCGACGAACTGCCCACATCACTTGTGTTGATAATGTACGAAATATGTCCTTGCCGAATGGCGCAGGGGATTTCCTCGCTGCCGTCGCTGATTTTTTCAAGCACGTGTGTGCGGATACCGTTTTTCTTCAAAAATTCGCCGGTACCTTTGGTGGCTTGAATGTTAAACCCAAGATTGTAGAACCGTCGAATCAGCGGCAACACTTCTTCTTTGTCGCTGTCGGTCACCGTCACCAGCACCGTACCGTAGTTTTGCAACTTCATACCCGAGGCTTGCAACCCTTTGTACAACGCGCGGTACAATTTGTCGTCATACCCAATCGCTTCCCCCGTCGATTTCATTTCGGGCGAAAGGTAAGCGTCAAGCCCGCGAATTTTATTGAACGAGAACACGGGCACTTTCACGTACCAGCGTTTTTTCTCGTCGGGGTAAATATCAAAAATACCTTGTTCTTTCAGACTCTTGCCCAAGATAACCTCGGTGGCAATGTCTGCCAAGCTATACCCCGTGGCTTTGGAAAGGAACGGCACCGTGCGCGACGAACGCGGATTCACTTCAATAATAAACACGTTGTCGTTCTTGTCCACAATGAACTGAATGTTGTATAACCCTACGATGCCGATTCCCAGGCCCAAAGCTTTGGCATATTGCAAGATAGTACCTTTCACCTTGTCGGAAATACTAAACGGCGGATACACGCTAATCGAGTCACCGCTGTGGATACCGGTGCGCTCGACCAGTTCCATAATACCGGGGACAAACACGTTTCTGCCGTCGCAAATCGCATCGACTTCCACTTCTTTACCCACAATGTATTTGTCCACCAACACCGGTTTGTCCTCGTCGATTTCCACGGCGGTTTTCAGGTAATGGCGCAACTGTTCTTCGTTGCCCACAATCCGCATCGCGCGACCACCCAGCACAAAGCTCGGGCGTACCAGCACAGGATACCCGATTTCTGCCGCGGCGGCAACACCGTCTTCAATGGCGGTCACCGCTTTGCCTTTGGGTTGCGGAATATCCAAATCGTGCAAGATTTTTTCAAATGCATCGCGGTTTTCGGCGCGTTCAATGGCATCGCAATCCGTACCGATAATGCTTACCCCGCGTTTCATCAGCGGCTCTGCCAAATTGATTGCCGTTTGTCCGCCGAGCGAGGCAATCACGCCTTCGGGATTTTCCCATACCAAAATGTTCATCACGTCTTCGGGTGTCAGCGGCTCAAAATACAGCTTGTCCGCGGTGGTATAGTCGGTCGAAACCGTTTCGGGGTTGTTGTTGATGATAATCGCTTCGTACCCCGACTTGCGAATGGTTTGCACCGCATGCACGGTGGAATAATCAAATTCCACACCCTGCCCAATGCGAATCGGTCCCGCGCCCAACACCGCAATTTTGCGGTTGTCAGAGATAGGACTTTCGTTTTCGCCTTGATAGGTCGAGTAAAAATACGGAATATATCCGCCCGTGTGGAACGTGTCTGCCATGTGATACACGGGGAACAATTTGCTGGCTTTGCGGCATTCGTACACCTCAATTTCCTGAACACCCCATAACTTGGCGATGTATTTGTCCGAAAAGCCAAGTTCTTTGGCACGGCGCAAAGTATCTAAATCGCGGTTTTCTTTTAACACCGCTTCCATCTTCACAATGCGCTCAATAGCTTCCAAGAAATAGGCAGTAATCGCCGTCGCCTCGTGGATAGTCTCCACCGATTCGCCCAAACGCAGTAACTGCGCTACCGCATACAAGTTGTCGTCGTGGAACTCGCGCACGTAGTCCAATAATTGTTCGGTGCTGTAACTGTCAAATTTTTGCATCCACAAATGGTACACACCAATTTCCAAAGACCGCACCGATTTGAGCATACATTCTTCGAGTGTTGAGCCGATACCCATCACTTCACCGGTGGCTTTCATTTGCGTACCCAGTTTGTTGGTAGCGGAATCAAACTTGTCAAACGGAAACCGCGGGAATTTTGCCACAATGTAATCCAAAACAGGCTCGGTTGCCGCCGTGGTATTGGACAGCGCAATTTCCGAAAGTTCCATGCCCACCGCAATCTTTGCCGTCACGCGCGCAATGGGATACCCACTCGCTTTGGAAGCCAGCGCCGACGAACGCGAAACGCGGGGATTCACTTCAATCAAATAATATTCCGACGAGTTGGGGTTCAGCGCAAATTGCACGTTGCACCCACCCGCAATTTTCAGTTCACGAATCAATTTAAGCGCGCTGTCGTTGAGCATTTTCAAATCGTGGTCACTGAGCGTTAAAATCGGCGCCACCACCACCGAGTCACCCGTGTGCACACCCACGGGGTCAATGTTTTCCATACCGCAAATGGTAATGGCATGGTCTGCCGAGTCGCGCATGACTTCAAACTCGATTTCCTTGTAGCCTTTCACGCTCTTTTCAATCAACACCTGATGCACCGGCGAAAGTTTAAACGCGTTGGTGCCAATCTCGATGAGTTCTTCTTCGTTGTACGCAAAGCCGCCGCCGGTCCCGCCAAGCGTAAATGCCGGGCGCAATACCACGGGGTACCCAATGCGCGCGGCAGCGGCTTTGGCTTCATCAAGCGAATACGTAATTTCCGAAGGAATCACCGGCTCACCCACCGATTGGCACAATTCTTTAAACAGTTCGCGGTCTTCGGCGCGCTCGATACTTTCGCTGCTCGTTCCCAGCAATTCCACGCCGCATTCCGCCAAAATACCCTTTTTCTCCAACTGCATGGCAAGGTTAAGTCCGGTTTGACCGCCGATACCCGGCACAATCGCATCGGGACGTTCGTGACGAATGATTTTCGCCACGTATTCGAGTGTGAGCGGCTCCATATACACTTTGTCTGCAATGGCGGTGTCCGTCATGATGGTGGCAGGGTTGGAGTTAACAAGCACCACCTCATACCCCTCTTCTTTCAGGGCAATGCACGCTTGTGTACCCGCATAGTCAAATTCCGCGGCTTGTCCAATCACGATAGGACCGCTGCCGATAATTAAAATCTTTTTCAAATCCGTTCTCTTTGCCATGATTATTTCTCCTTATATACAATTTTGCCGTTACACACTGTCAATACGCACTTGGCGTTTACGGTCATGCCCTCAAAAGGCGTACTTTTTCCTTTGCTCAAAAACGCTGAGCCGTCAATCGCATATTCGCCCTTTGTGTCCCACACGCAAAAATCGTTTTCACTAAACGGAATCCCAAATCTTTTGCGCGGGTTAATGCTCAAAAGCCACACCGCTTGTTCGAGCGAAAGGATACCCGTCTTTACCAGATAAGTATACACCACGGGGAACGCACATTCAAGTCCCACAACCCCCATCAAGCTGTCGCGCAGACCTTTGCCTTTTTCCTCGGCGCTGTGCGGCGCATGGTCGGTGGCAATCATGTCAATCGTGCCGTCTTGTATGCCCTCGATTAACGCTTCGCGGTCGGCTTTACTGCGTAGCGGCGGATTCATTTTGAACCGCCCGTCTTCTTTTAAATCGCTGTCGGTAAGCAACAAGTAATGCGGCGCCGTCTCGCACGTAATATCCAAACCCTCTGCCTTGGCTTTGCGAATAAGTTCCACACTTTCTTTGGTGGAGATATGGCACACGTGGTAAGCGCATCCCGTCTCGCGAACAAGTTCAATGTCTCTGGCAATGGGCCCCCACTCACTTTCCGAGCAGATACCGCGGTGGCCATGCGCTTTGGCATATTCCCCGTCGTGGATATATCCCCCGTGTAACAGCGAATTGTCCTCACAATGCGCCACAATGGGTTTGCCCAGCTCCTTAGCTGTGAGCATCGCGCGCTTCATCAGTTCTTCGCTTTGCACACCGCGCCCGTCGTCCGAAAACCCTGCCACAAACGGCGCCATCGCCGCCATGTCGGCGAGTTCTTCGCCTTGTTGCCCCACCGTAATCGAACCATACGGCAACACCGGGACACACGCCGTCTGTTCAATTGCATCGAGTTGCACTTGCAAATGCTCCAAACTGTCGGGCACAGGGTTCAGGTTCGGCATACTGCACACCGCCGTGTACCCGCCGTGCGCCGCCGCCGCGGTGCCGGTTTGGATGCTCTCTTTATAAAAAAAACCCGGTTCTCGCAAATGCACGTGCACATCTGCAAAAGCCGGTAAAACTAAATAGCGGTCGTCGGAAAAATCAAAAGAAACGCCTTGCAACGCATCGCTGTTCAAGGTGGCCTTTACCATATTGCGAAAATCCGCTACGTTCTTGTAAGTCATTTCTGCTTCCTTTCTCAAAAAAAACCTGCCGAAAAACGGCAGGTTGACAGCACAATAAAGCAAGGGCGCAACTTGCCCTTTTTTCCCTTTTATGTCATCTTGCCGATATCTCGTATCGTCTTAAAGATTTACTGTCAAACAGTATACTCCAAACCAAGGGATTTGTCAAGTGCCCCCAAGCAGTTTTCTTTTACTTTTTCGCACAAAGCCAACTCTTTTTAATTTTTGCAAAATCTCAAATCCATGCCGTCTTGTGTTCATGTTTGAGTATTCATTGCATCGTTAAATATATAAGAATTGTTTAACCTATGTGAAAAACCACCGCCTTGTAAAAATTCACTTTCTTCCGCAGATGACGCTTTTTTAAGCGTTACCTTTTTTATGTTACCCGCCGTAACAAGCGGATTAGCATCTACCAATGTATCGTTAGCCGTAATGGTTATTGTTTTTGAGCCGGTAGTAACAATCATTCCGGCACCGCTATCCGTACTAAATAAATAGTTAAGAACAATCTTATTACCTTCAATTATATAATTGCCCATATATCCCCAAGGAGCCCCTGTTCCCATTTCGTAACTAAAAGTTCCGTTTTCATATAAATGTAGATAGAAATAAGCAAAATACTCACTTCCAAGCTCGTTTGTTATCGTTTCACCTATGTATTTATATAATCCTTTCACACTGTCATACGTGTATTCCTTTTCGTTGTCGCTCGGTTGTATCGTTTCATCTTTTTCGATTGTATTAGTCGCATGATAATTTTTTAAGATCTCCAAAAAATCATCACCCTGTAAAAACTCTCTTTCTTCTGCCGATGAGGCTTTTTTAAGAGTTACCTTTTTCATGTCATCCACCACAACAGACGGATTATCATCTACCAACACATCGTTCTCCGTAATGGTTATTGTTTTTGAACCGGTAGAAACAGTAACCCCGGCACCGCTATCAATTTTAAATAAAAAGTTAAGAACAACCTTATCCTCTTTAATTACATAATTGCCTATATATCCAAAAGATGCCCCTGTTCCCATTTTATAATTAAACATTCCGTTTTCATATAAATATAGATAGTAAAAAAGATCCTGTTCATTTTGCGCGGCTTCACTTGTATAGGTGTATAATCCTTTAACGCCCTCATACGTATATTTCATTACTTCCGCACTAATATCATTGCCTACATTTTCATTGATGCTCGGTTGTATCGTTTCATCTTGTTTCACAAAGGTATCATAAGCAACATAACTTCCCACAGCTACTAGCAATAGAGCTAAAATAATGGTTGTAATAACTAAACCCCTGTTGTTTTTCATCATTTCAAACTCCTCTCAATTAAGAAGACGGTCCTCTTGTGTCAGCCCAACCCCACGCACTCGGCATCCCTACTTGTCAATATAAGTATACTAAATTTTCGTGCATACGTCAATAAATTGCACAATGTGCAACGCATGGGATAAAAGAATTTTTGCCCACATTGCCCTTTTCATTTCGTGTAATCGGTTCGTTTGTTTTATTTTGCAAAATCACAAACCAACACCGTAGGGCGGGGGCT
>JAZNKF010000058.1:0-24170 GCA_045578425.1 Acutalibacteraceae bacterium | reverse complement strand
CCCTTTTTGAATGGCGGATAACACCAGTTCTTCGGGGGTGTTTTTGCCGTCGCAAAAGGTTGTGTGAGTGTGAAAGTTAGCAAGCATTTTTCTCACCTTCAAAATCTAAAATCATAGGCACATTTTTACAGATACAGTATAGCACAAAAGAATTTATAAGTAAACAAAAAGAGCACCGTTCGCCAACCAAACGTTGCTCTTTTTTATTATCCCAAACAATCCACAAAAAAATAGGGGTCTTGCATCATGGTTTTGTGACCGAATTTCCACAATTCGGCGGCATCTATCAAAAACGAGGGCGCCGCACCCACCGTTCCTTTTTGGAAAGCGTGTGCGGGCAACGTTTCTTCCAATCGGCTGTAATGTTGACCAATCTTTTTGCCAACAAAATCGTGGCCGCGGTGCTGTTGCTTCACAGACGTGCCGTCGGACAAAATAAGCGTGTATTCCCGCGTATCCTCGCTTAAAAACATGTCACCCACCGTTTCTTCCACGCTATGCATGGTGGTCATGGGTGCCATACCGCACCCAAGCATCAAAATCTTGCCGCCAATCAGCGGCAATTTGGTAAACGGCGAGTTTTGTCCGTTGGGGGTTCGGTCGTTTTCGTGACCATTCAACAAATATGGCGTTTCGGGACCGATGGCCGCACAAGAGTGGGTGGGGTGAATGCTGCGGCGCACGCCGGGCAATTTGCGAAACGTTTCGGAAAGGTAGCCCACACACGACGGTGTGTTTGCTTGGTCAAACACCAACGTTTGACAAACCGGGGTGAACGAAAGTGTGGGAAACACCACCGTTCCGGTTTCTCCCACAGCGGCAAACAACGCCTCAAAAAAGCCTTGCGCGCCGTTTTCGACATCACCAAGAGCCTTGAAAGAGGAATGCACCAACACGGTATCCCCCTTGACGATACCGATATTTGCAAAATTTTGTGTCAAAGAGTTTATGGAATGCGTGTACATCTCGTTCCCTCTTTCTTACAACAACGCATTTAGGCGTTGCATTGTTTCTTTGGTGGGTTCGCTCAACTCACCAAACGGGAAATTTAGCCCCAGAGCATCGTATTTGGTTTGGCAAATCTTGCGAAAAGGTAGCAATTCCACTGTATCCACACAAGGGTGCTGTTTGGCAATGGTTTTCAGTTTGCCGATGTTATCCTCGGTATCGTTGACAGTGGGAATAATCACTTGCCGCAAGGTGGTGGGGATATTCTGTTCGTTTAGATACGCCAAAAAATCCAGTACCGATTGCAACGAGCAACCCACGTTTTCGCGGTACGCTTCCTCGTCGGTATATTTGATATCCAACAGCACGCGGTCGGTTACTGCCAACAATTCTTTGGCCGCGTTATTGAAGATACAGCCCGAGGTATCCAAGCACGTGTGAATGCCGTTTTGATGGCAAAGGGCAAACACCTCTTTGGCGAACTCACTTTGCAACAGCGGTTCCCCGCCCGAAAGTGTGATGCCGCCTTTTTCGCCAAAATATTCGCGATAGCGCACGGCTTTGCCGACCAGTTCTTCGGGGGTGTATTCCGTGCCGCCGTCAAACGCCCACGTGTCGGGGTTATGGCAACATTTGCACCGCAACGGACAGCCTTGCAAAAACGCAACAAACCGTACACCGGGGCCATCGACAGTGCCCATGCTTTGAATGGAATGAATGCGCCCTGTCATATTGTTTCGTGGAACGTGCGGCTGATAACCTCACGTTGTTGTTCGCGAGAAAGTTTGTTAAAGTTCACCGCATACCCCGAAACACGAATGGTCAAGTTGGGATAGTCTTCGGGGTTTTCGTAGGCTTTCATCAGTGTTTCGCGGTTGAGAACGTTAACGTTGATATGATGCGCTTTTTTGGCAAAGTAGCCGTCGAGCACGTTTACCAAGTTATCCACACGTTGTTCTTCGGTTTTGCCCAAAGCTTCGGGTGTGATGGAGAAGGTGTTGGAAATACCGTCGCGGCAATCGTCGTACGACAGTTTGGCAACCGAGTTGAGCGATGCCAACGCGCCGTTTTCTTCACGATTGTGCATAGGATTGGCACCGGGCGCAAACGGCGCGGCGGCTTTTCTGCCGTCGGGGGTAGAGCCGGTGTTTTTGCCGTACATGACGTTGGACGTAATGGTAAGTACCGAAAGCGTATGCACCGCGTTACGATAGGTTTTGGTTTTGCGCAGTTCGGTGATAAACAGTTGTGTCATTTCTTTTGCCAACAAATCGACACGGTCGTCATCGTTGCCGAATTTGGGGAAATCGCCCACGGTTTTGAAATCGACAATGTAGCCGTTATCATTTTTGATAGGTGTAACCTGCGCAAACTTGACAGCGCTGAGTGAGTCTGCCACCACCGAAAGTCCTGCTACACCAAAAGCCATCAAGCGTTCCACCTGCGTGTCGTGCAATGCCATTTGGATTTTCTCATACGCATATTTATCGTGCATATAGTGGATAATATTCATAGTATTAACATACAAATGCGCCATCCACGAAATGTAGATTTTATACCGTTCCATCACGGCATCAAAGGTCAAGGTTTTGCCTTCCAGCACCGGCATTTGCGGGCCGATATGGATATCACTGGTGGTATCGTAACCGCCGTTGATGGCAATGAGCAACAATTTGGCAAGATTACACCGTGCGCCGAAAAATTGCATTTGTTTGCCGATAGTCATAGCCGATACACAACAAGCAATGGCGTAATCGTCGCCGTGAAGCGGGCGCATAATATCGTCGTTTTCATATTGAATAGAATCGGTATCCGCCGAAACTTTGGCGCAGAATTTTTTGAATCCCTGCGGCAGTTTTTGCGACCACAGCACCGTCAAGTTAGGCTCCGGCGAGGGTCCCAACGTATACAAGGTGTTGAGCATACGGAAACTGCTTTTGGAAACCAGCGTTCTGCCGTCTTCGCCCATGCCGCCAACCGCTTCGGTAATCCACATGGGGTCACCACCGAACAGTTCATTATATTCGGGGGTACGTAAATGACGGGCAAGGCGCAATTTGATAACAAAATCGTCAATAAGTTCTTGCGCTGTTTGCTCGGTAAGCGTACCGTTTTGCAAATCGCGTTCGATATAAATATCAAAGAATGTTGCCACGCGGCCAAGCGACATGGCGGCACCGTTTTGCTCTTTGATAGCGGCAAGATAAGCAAAATACGTCCACTGAATGGCTTCTTTGGCATTCGCAGCAGGCACGCTGATGTCGCAACCGTACATAGCCGCCATTTCTTTTAAATATCCCAAAAAGAGAATTTGACGAAACAGTTCTTCGCTAAGACGCGTGTTTTCTGCCGTAAAATCGCAGTTTTCGAGTGCGGCTTTATCTTTCTTCTTTTCGGCAATCAATTTGTCCACACCATACAACGCCACGCGGCGGTAGTCACCGATGATTCTGCCACGGCCATAGGCATCCGGCAAACCCGTGATGACGTGGCAACGGCGCGCCAAGCGCATTTCGTCGGTGTAGGCACGGAAAACACCGTCGTTGTGGGTGGTGCGGTATTGGAATTCTTCTTCGATTTTTTCGCCGAGCGTATAGCCGTATGCAGCACATGCTTGCCGTGCCATACGCAATCCGCCAAACGGGTTAACGCCCCTTCTGAGCGGCGCATCTGTTTGCAAACCGACAATCAATTCGTTTTCTTTATCCACATAACCGGGAGCGTAGTTGGTAAGCGAGGTTACCGTTTCGGTATCCACGTCCAACACGCCGCCGCGTTTACGTTCTTCTTTAAACAAAGCGTGTACCTTGTCCATCATCGCCGTTGTGCGGGCGGTTGCCGATGACAAAAAGGTGCTATCCCCCGTATATTCCGTATAGTTTTTTTGGATGAAGTCGCGAACGTTAATTTCGTCCTGCCAACTTCCCTTTACAAATCCGTTCCAGTTTTGATGTTCCATAGCGGCCTCCTTTTGGCAACAAAAAAGGGCGATTCAGTTTTGTTTTGCAAAGCTGAATTGCCCAGACGGTCGGCTGATTATAACTTTGCATTCCCCCGCGGTATCCCGCGTTATCCGTCAGTCGTGCAAAGATTTTTTGTCTTACTATCACCTACAAACACAGTATAGTCCTTTTTGTGATATATGTCAAGAAAAACCCCGTCGGTTTTTGTGCTTTTTTGGAAATTTTAAAAAAACAGTAGACAAACAGCAAACCTTGTGCTATGATGATGGCACACTATTTAGATTAAAAAAAAGGAGTTTCCGGTCTTATGGACGACGGCGATAGCCCCGAAGATAATACCCCGCCTTTATATTGCTATTGTTAGGGTGAAGCATAAACCGCTCAGGGTTTAGGCTTTGCCCTTTTGTGCTTGTCAAAATATTTTTTGGAGGATTGTATTAAACCATCATGAACAACATCGTTTTAACCTTAGGGTTACAAATCGTTCTGATCGCACTCAACGCGATTTTTGCTTGTGCGGAAATTGCCATTATTTCGATGAACGATGCCAAACTTGCCAAACTTGCCGCCGAGGGCGACAAACGTGCCGTACGTTTGGCAAGGCTCACCAATCAACCGGCCCGCTTTTTGGCGACCATCCAAGTCGCTATTACGCTTTCCGGGTTTTTGGGAAGTGCTTTTGCCGCGGAAAATTTTTCCGAACCTTTGGTTGCTTGGTTACTCAAAATCGGCACCCCGCTTCCGGAAGACGTGCTCAGTTCCATTTCCCTTGTTGTTATTACGGTTATTCTTTCCTATTTTACGCTGGTGTTTGGCGAACTGGTCCCCAAACAAGTCGCCATGCGCAAGGCAGAATCGTTGGCACTGGGCATGTCCGGTCTTATCAGCGGTATTTCTAAAATCTTTTCTCCGCTGGTGGGGTTGCTCACGCTTTCCACTAACGGCGTGTTGCGTTTGATCGGCATTGACCCAAACGCGGAAGATGAAGATGTCGGCGAAGAAGAAATTCGTATGATGGTGGATGTCGGCAACGAAAAAGGTACTATCGACAACGAAGAACGCGAATTCATCCAAAACGTGTTTGAGTTTGACAACTTGTCCGTGGAGGATATTATCACCCACCGCACGGACGTTACCGTGTTGTACCAAGAAGACTCGTTGGAAACCTGGGACGAAACCATTACCGAAACGAGTTTTACCTACTATCCTGTTTGTGACGAAACGCCCGACAAAATCGTGGGCGTGTTAAACTCCAAAATTTATTTCCGTATGAAGGAAAAAACCAAAGACTCCGTGTTGGAACAAGCGGTTTTACCGGCCTATTTTGTTCCCGAAACGCTCAAAGCCGATATTTTGTTCAAAAACATGAAAAAAGACCGTGTGCAATTTGCCGTAGTGATGGATGAATACGGCGGCATGAGCGGTATTGTGACCATTAAGAATTTGGTGGAAGAACTGGTCGGTGACTTGGAAGACGATGCTGACGACGTAGAGGAAGAACTCACCTTGAAACAAATAAGTGATGATACATGGGAAGCCGACGGCGGTGTGCTGTTGGAAGATTTGTCGGAAGCTTTAGGTCTGCCGATTGATGCCGAAGATTGCGATACCTTAAACGGCATTATTTTCTATACCCTGGGGTATCTACCCAAGGAAGAAACGGAATTGGAAGTGGCGGGTTTGCAAATCGTAGTCAAAGACGTGCAAAACCATCAAGTAAAAACCGCCATCATCAAAGTGCTGCCTCCTCCTATTGAAGAGGAAGAAAAATAAAGTAAAAAAGGCGCTACCCGCCAAGCGGGTAGCGCCTTTTTTTATTGTGCATATCCTTCCATATAGCCGTTATATTCTCTTAGGAAATATTCTCCAAAACTTCGCATCCAAACACACATCGTGTTTTCATCTACAAAAGAAACTTCCATAAATGCTCGACCAAAATATTTATCAATAATCTGAGCATCTATAAGCAGTTTTTTCTCTTCTGCCCACGCGGCAGATGTCGCGCAATGGTAGTAATTACCGGGGGCTTCTACGCCACCGATTTCATCGGAGTATCCTTCTTGCGGAAACGGTCCAAACACGTTTTTGCCAAGACCGAACGGTAACACTTTGTCACCTTGTGCATTGGTATATTCGAGCAATCCTTCGTCACCGTTAAAAGACAGTTTAAAAGTGGTAATGCCCATACGGTTATTATCCATCACGAACGTTTTGCCGTTAATTTTTTCAGCAAACGGAGAAGCCGTTTCTCCCCCGCAAACGTGCAAGACAAGCGATTCGGCATATTCTTTCAGTTCTTGTTCAGCTTCCAAGTTTTCAGGCAATGCTCCCTCTTCGGCAAATCCCAAAATCAAATTCATAAACCCATCGATGATTTGTGATTTTGCCGAAGCATTTCCTTGGGTATCGGCATTAAACACCATAATCATATCTTGTTTTGGGAAACACAAAGCAAACTGCGAACCCAAACCGTTAAAGAACCATCCGTCGTACGGTAATTTCCAAAACTGATAACCATAACCAAAATTAGAAATACTGCCGGCGGTAATCGGTTTGTCGTTGGAAACTTGTTTGGAAGTGGCGGCGCGTAAATAATTTTCGTTCAAAATTTGTTCGCCGTTCCAACGTCCGTAATTCATGGTAAACATCGCGGTTTTCAGCAAATCGCGCGCGGTGCACAACAGCGCAGAATCTCCCCACGCATGACCGCCGGGGCAAAGCAAGAAGTGAGCTTTGTCCGAAACACCGATTTTGTCAAACAAGCGTACGCGCAAAAAGTTTTCCAACGATTCACCCGAAATATGTTCCACCAAGGCACCCAACACAAACGAACCGCAACTGTCATACTCAAAAACCGTTCCCGGGATATGCGCCAACCCACTGGCTTGGGAAAAATAGTGTTTTAAGCGGTCGCCGTTATGGTGTGCAAACCACCAGTCGTGCTCTTGCGGAAAACCGGTTTGCATGGTCAGCATGTGACGGACGGTTTGCATTTTGACGCGCTCATGAGCACCCGCCGTGATTTCGGCGGGGAACAAATCCACAATTTTGTCGTCTAAGCACAGTTTGCCCTCTTGCTCCAAAAAACCAATGGCAAGCGACACAAAACTTTTGGTTACAGAATACATGCGATGCGGAAAATCTTTGTGAAACGGTGCCCAGTATTTTTCAAAAAACACTTTGCCGTGCCGCATCATAATCACCGCATGGCTGGACAGCCCCGCTTGTTCCAACGATTGTAAGTACCGTGTGATATTTTTAGAAGAAACACCGACTTGTTCGGGTTTTACAAAATCCAACATAATCTATCCCTCATTAAAAACCAAAATACTCCTCGGCATTGTCGTGACAAATGCCGCGAACAATAGCGCCCAGCGCTTCACGGTCGTTAGGATATTCGCCGTTTTCAACCCACGTACCCAACAAATTGCAAAGAATGCGACGGAAATACTCGTGACGAGGGTAGGAAACAAAGCTGCGAGAATCGGTTAACATGCCGACAAATTTACCCAACACGCCCAAATTTGCCAGTGCGCGCATTTGCGCTTCCATGCCATCGCGGTTGTCGTTGAACCACCATCCCGAACCAAATTGAATTTTGCCGGGGGTCGGACCTTTTTGGAAGTTGCCGAGCATCGTGCCCAACACAAAATTGTCTTTCGGGTTCAAGGTGTACAAAATGGTTTTGGGCAAGCAGTCTTCGTATTCCAAACTGTTCATAAACGCCGATAATTTTTCGGCAATCGCGTGGTCGTTAATACTGTCAAAGCCCGTATCGGGACCTAGTTTTTCAAACATGGCACGGTTGTTATTACGCAGTGCACCAATGTGAATTTGCATGGTCCAACCAAGGCGCGTATATTCTGCCGCGCACACTTGTAATACCGCCGTTTTGAACGCATCAATTTCCGCTGTGGTAAGTTCTGCACCCGACAGTTTCTTTTCCATAATCTCACGCGCATTGCCCGCCGCAAACGGAACATAATCCATTGCATGGTCCGAAAGACGACAACCGTTTTCGTGGAAAAAGGCAATGCGTTCTTTAAGCCACGCGACCAGCGCATCGTAGTCGGCAATGTTGTTGTCTTTCATATAGTCAACAAACCACACCGCATCGATGTTTACGGCTTTATCGGGGCGGAACGTCGGCAATACTTTTGTGGAAAATTTTTCGTCACGCAGTTGCTTGTGATAGCAAAGCGAATCGGCAGGGTCATCGGTGGTACACAGCGCTTGAACGTTGGAGTTTACAATCAACGAACGTGCCGAAAATTCGGGACGGCTGAGCATTTTGTTGCAATGGTCCCAAATTTCTTTGGCGGTATGCTCGGTAAGCGGTATGTCTACGTCAAAATACCGCTTCAACTCCAACGCTGTCCAATGGTACAGCGGATTGCCAATCAAAAAAGGCATAACCTTGGCAAAGCCCACCCATTTTTCGTAGTTGTCAGCTTTGCCGGTGATATATTCTTCATCAATACCGAAACTGCGCATTTGGCGCCATTTGTAGTGGTCGCCGCCCAAAAACAAATCGTACGTATCCGCAAAACGATAATCCGACGCAATTTTTTCAGGTTGCAAGTGACAGTGATAGTCGATAATCGGCAGATTCTCAGCAAACTCCTCGTACAATTTGCGTGCGGTTTTGGTGTTAAGCATAAAATCGCGATTGATGATTCCCATGATGTTTCCTCCCGTTGTGTTTTACAAAGTAATTCCGTCTTTAAAAATGGAAATTTCACGGTACCCGTTTTGTTCGTTGCGCGTTTGCTCGCCCGATGCCCAATTGCAAAGGCGATTTACAAACGTGCGGGTCAATTCCTCCATGCTCACACCGTCAAGCAACGGCGAGGCATCAAAATCAATCCACTGCGCTTTGCGCTGCGCAAGGTTTTGATTGGTGGCAATTTTCACGGTAGGCACCGGTCCACCGAGCGGCGTACCTCTGCCGGTAGTAAATAAAATCATGTGCGCACCGGCTGCTGCCAAATTGGTGATTGCCACCATGTCATTGCCCGGACCGTTGAGTAACGAGAGCCCGTTCTTGGTTACGGTGTCGCCGTAATCCAACACGTCCACCACTTTTCCTCTGCCGCCTTTTTGAACACAACCCAAGGATTTTTCTTCGAGCGTGGTAATGCCGCCCGCTTTGTTGCCGGGAGAAGGGTTTTCGTATATCACTTGTCCATGGCGTGTGAAATAGTCTTTGAAATTGTTGATTAAACTCACGGTTTTATCAAACAATTCTTTGGTGGGACAACGTTTCATCAGCAAGTGTTCGGCTCCGAACATTTCGGGTACTTCTGTCAGTATACAAGATGCGCCGTAAGAAATCAAGTGGTCAGATACCGCCCCCACCAACGGATTGGCAGTAATTCCGCTAAAACCGTCACTGCCGCCGCATTTGAGTCCCACGCGCAACCGAGAAATGGGGACTTCGGTGCGTTCAAAGGTGTCCGCATAGCGGCGTAACTCTTCGATGATTTTAACACCTTCGGCGAGTTCGTCTTGACAGTCTTGCACGTTCAAAAAACGAACGCGTTGCTCGTCGTGTTCTCCCAGTACTTTTTTAAATTCACTGATGTTGTTGTTTTCGCAACCAAGCCCCAACACCAGCACACCGCCCGCATTGGGATGGTTCACCAACCCTTTCAGTATTAACTGCGTGGTTTCTTGGTCATCGCCCAGTTGGGAACAACCAAACGGATGTTCAAAAGCGTATGCTCCCGTCAGCGACGCCAACTTCCCCGCAATCTTGTTTACACACCCCACCGTGTTGATAATCCAAATTTCGTTACGGATACCAACATCACCGTTTTTGCGAACATACCCTTTAAACGTTAAAGTATCGGCGGCAGGCGAGATTTCCGTAAACTCCGGCTCATACACATACTCAATATGGTCGCTCAAATTGGTTTTTACGTTATGGGTATGTACGTGTTCGCCTTTTTTGATGTCACATGTTGCATGACCAATGGGGTTACCGTATTTGATGATATTTTCGCCTTTGGCAATATCCCGCAACGCGTATTTGTGACCGTCTTGCAAATTGACTTCCACGGTATCCAAAGGATGAATAATCACAGCGCCACCCTCTTTATTATTTCGTCAGACAGGAACGAAAGGTCCTCGCCCCACAGTTTTTCGTTTGCCAAAATGGTACGAACGTCTGCGGTTTTCATAAATGCCGTAACTTCGGGGTCATCGTTTGTCATATCGGTTTTGTAAAGTTCCAATAATTTGGCAAAAGAGAACAGCAAGTTTTCCGGCATGTTTCCCGTTTTGCGAATATAACCGAGTAACGAGGGCAACACACGCACTTTGAATTTGCTGACAGAGTTTAGCACAATGGAATCACAACGATGTTTGATAAACGGGTTTTGAAAACGTTCAAACACGTTTTCGGCATATTCGAGCAACTCTTCTTTGGGCAAATCCAACGTGGGCACAATTTCCGTATATACACAACGTTTGACAAAAGCGGAAAGTTCTTCGTTTTCCATACACTCTCCAACCGTTTCGACACCGCTTAGCAACGCATACGGAATCATCGCCGTGTGCGCACCGTTTAAAATACGCACTTTGCGGGTACGATAACGTTCCAAATTATCGGTAATTAAAATATTGAGGTCGGTTTTGTCAAAGGGGAATTCTTTGGTCAACCAATCGGGACCCTCAATCACCCACAAATGGAACAATTCACTGGTATTGAGCATTTTATCCTCGTAACCGATGTCAATGGTTTCCTCACGAGGATAACCGGTAACAATACGGTCAACCAGCGTGTTGCAAAACACGTTTTTTTGTTCCACCCAATTTGTAAAATCGTCCCCCAAATCCCAAAGCTTGCTGTACCGCAACACGCAGTCTTTGAGCGTGCTGCCGTTTTTGTCAATAAGTTCGCACGGCAGAAAAACAAAGCCGTCCAAACAAAGGTCAAACCGTTTTTTGAGTAACAGCGTTACTTTGGCGGGAAACGTAATGTGCGGCGCGTTTTCGGGTTTGTCGTTTTCATCAAAGGCAATACCGGATTCGGTGGTATTGGAAACGACAAACCGAAACTCTTTGTTTTGCGCCAAAGCAAGATAACTGTTCCAATCACGGTACGGTTGTACCGTGCGGGAAATACAATCGATTTTTTTGGTTTCGACTGTCGGTTTGCCGTTTTTCATACCGCGCATAACGTGGGTATACACACAGTTTTGCGCTTCCAGTTGGTCGCACATGCCTTTTTCTATCGGCTGAACCACCACCACAGCGGCATTAAAATCGGTGGCTTCGTTAGTAAGTTGTACAATCCAATCCACAAAGCCGCGCAAGAAACCGCCTTCACCGAATTGAATGATTTTTTCACAACGTAACGGTTTTGAAAGCATCGTGTTTCCCCCTCTTTTACAAGTCGTACATTGTCAGGTATTCTTTTGTGTTTTGGCACATTTCGTCAAACAGTTTTTTCGCATCACCGATACTGCACGTTACTAACTGGTCATTGGCAAACGCCATAAAAATCTTGTTCAAATCACGGTGTTCAATACCATCGGCAATCAATTCTTGTTGCGCACAAACACGGGAAATAAGCGGATAAATCGGCGCAGGAACGTCACCTGCGAACACCGGCGTAATTTCACCCGAACGGAACGCCGCGTTGCTTTCTACCACCGCACCAAGCGGTAAGTTCGGAATCTGTCCGCGGTTGGGAATGTTAATGTTGGTTACCAAATCGCACAAACCGAGTAATGCGCGCATCTGTTCCACGCCTTCCTCACCGGTACCTTTGATTTTTACTTCTTCTTCACCGCTTAACAAACGGGTGCTTCTCGCCAAGCGTTTTTGCAAATCGTCTTTGCGCCAATCCACCGTGGTAAGACCAAAGCCCATTTCGTGCACACGTTCAGGACTTTCCAAATACCATTTACCTTCGCAAAATTCTGCCAAATGACGGTCGCCCGCCGCAGCAATATACCCAAATTTGTTGGTCAAATCCATTTTCACGCGTTCGGTGCTTTGGAAACCGCCGTTCATCCAGTTGTCGTCCACCGGATTACTGTCGCCACTGCGAATGGCTTTGTCCACATTTTCTCGGCAATATTCCGCATAATACGGAACGATATCTTGGTTATTATACGTTGCGCTTGTCAACCAAGTAAAATGGTTCACACCCACCGGATTAACCTTAATGTCTTTGCGGTCAGCAACCTCCATACCGCATTTTTCTTTCAATACTTTAACAATAAATTTCTGTGTACCAAACACCTCGTGACAGCAACCAAAAGCCTTAATTTCAGGGAATGTGTAGTAAAGAGCTTTCACACACAGCGTCATGGGATTGGTATAGTTAATTACCCACGCTTCAGGGCAATACTGTTTGATATTTTTGGCAATTTCCTCAAACATCGGCAATGTACGCATGGCACGGATAATACCGCCGGGGCCCGTGGTATCGCCCACCGATTGATAAATACCGTATTTTTCTGGCGTATGAACGTCAGAGGCCATTTCGTCAAACGTAGCAGGCAAAATGGAAATCACCACAAAATCCGCACCGGTAAGTGCTTCGCCGATCGTTTCGACGGCAGTGTAATCCCAGTGAGATTTTGCGCCCTCGACCGTGTTAAATTTATTGCCGATAATCTCGTTATTTTTGGCTGCCTCAAAATCAATATCATAAAGCGCCACTTGACCGCTCATATCCTCACAAGCCGCCAAATCGCTCATCAGTCCCCATGCCCAACCACGGGAACCGCCGCCGATATACGCAATTTTTACGTTTTCGGCACCGTTTTTAGTATACTGCATTGTATTTTCCCCTTTCTAATGTGCTCTCTAACGGCAGTATAGCGCATAATTTTCTTGATTTCCTTAAAAATTATGCTTTCTTTTGTAAAAACAAGAAAATATTGCTTTTTTTAACGCCTTCTGCTATACTTTTGTGAGAGGGGGTATCGTATATGGCTATTTCTAAAAATAAAGACCCTTTTTTTTCTCACGATAAAGTAACCAATCGGCGAAAAACCATTGGCATTCACTTTCACGACGAACATGAATTGTATTACTTGATTGACGGAAAAACCAAATATGTTGTGGGCGATAAAATTTTCTTGTTGGAAAAAGGGAATTTGGTGTTTGTACCCGCACGGGTTTTGCATAGCTGTGACAGTGAAGATTGTTTATACAACGAACGCTTATTACTCAGTTTTCCCGAAAGCTCGGTTTCACCTACCATATTACCGTTTTTGCAAGAATTAGAAAGCGATACGCTGCTTTCCATCCCGCCCGACAAGCTGTATTGGGTGGAAGAATTGTTTTCACGCATCGAAAAAGAGTTTCACAAAGAACGAAAACACAAACAAATCATGCTGAATTTGTACGTGTCGGAACTCATCTTACTGCTTTGTCGTCTAAAAGGCGAGTATACGCCCAACATTTCCCCCACCAACAAAATCATCTATGACGTGGTGGATTATATCCGCCATCATTTTGAACAACCGCTACTGCTCGAACAGTTAAGTCTTCAATTTAATATCAGCGAAGGATATTTGTCGCGCAAGTTCAAAGCAGTTACCGGTGTGGGGCTCAGTACGTTTATTACCCAAGTGCGGATTATCCATGCCGAAAAACTGCTTACCGAAACGGGTTACTCTATTGCGGAAATTGCGGGACAATGCGGGTTTAACGACAGCAATTACTTTGCTGCGGTTTTCAAAAAAATTAAAGGAACTACTCCCTACAAATTTTCAAAACAGGCAGGGAAAATATAAAAAAAGACTCGAAAGCCATTGCTTTCGAGTCTTTCTTTGTTTGATAAACGATTAACGTTTGGAGAATTGCGGTGCACGACGTGCGGCTTTGAGACCGTACTTTTTGCGTTCCTTCATTCTCGGGTCGCGGGTCAAGAAACCTGCTTTTTTAAGGGCGGGGCGCAATTCCTCGCTGTTGTATTGCAACAACGCGCGGGAAATACCGTGGCGGATAGCACCGGCTTGACCGGTAACACCGCCGCCGGCAACGCGGCATTCCACATCAAATTTTTCAGCCAATGCGGTAAGAACCAGAGGCTGACGGACGATTAATTTTAAGGTATCCAAACCGAAATAATCGTCGATATCGCGACCGTTGATGGTCACTTTGCCGGTGCCGTTGTACAAACGAACACGAGCAACGGATTTTTTACGGCGACCGGTGCCGTAGAAATACGGTCTTTTATTGTAATCCATTCTTTTCAGCCTCCTTCATTAAAATTCAAATACTTCCGGTTTTTGGGCAGCATGTTCGTGCTGCGCACCGGCGTACACGCGCAAGCGAGTGCTGGCTTGACGACCGAGAGCGTTGTTCGGAATCATACCGTTAACGGCGAGTTCCATCGCTTTCTCCGGACGTTGTGCCATCAACGTGGCGTATTTGGTAGCTTTCAAGTTGCCGATCCAACCGGTATGGCGGTACCATACTTTTTGTTCGGCTTTTTTGCCGGTGAGCACCGCTTCGGCACAGTTGATGATAATCACGTGGTCACCGCAATCCACATGGGGGGTAAATTCCGGTTTATGCTTGCCGCGAAGAAGAACAGCGGCTTGTACAGCAACACGACCCAAGGGCTTTCCGGCGGCATCAATGACGTACCATTTGCGGTCTACTTGACCGGCTTTTTCCATAAACGTGGACATCGTAAATACCTCCTGTTTCTTTTCTTTAAATTTACAGCTTGCCCATCATAGCACACCAAAATAGGACTGTCAAGACCCAAATTCCGTTTTATTTAATTTATATCCCCTATTCTCTCGTTTTCTCTCGATTTCTCTTTGTTTTTCTCTGTTTCTCATTTTCCGTTTCATTTTTTTGAAAATTCTTAAATTTTTCTTATTTTTGCTTTTCAAACCATGAAAAATTTGATATACTGTCGAAAAAGGAAGGAGGCGTCGCTTTTGTCAGAAAATCTTCACAAAGGGCACCGTGCACGCTTGAAAGCACAGTTTCGGCAATACGGTGCCGAACGGTTTGAATCACATCAGCTGTTGGAACTCCTTCTTTTTTACGGTGTTCCACAAAAAGATACCAATCCGCTGGCACACCGCTTACTCAAAGAGTTTGGCAGTTTAAATAATGTATTTAACGCCTCTTTTGACGATTTATGCCGAATAGACGGTATTTCCGAGCACACCGCCACACTGCTGATGCTGTGCGGACAACTGTTGCCGCGTTGTTACAACGAAAAACAAGAGCGGCGTCCGTTAACCACCCAAACCGCACTGGTGGATTTTTTACGTCCGCATTTTATCAACCAACCAAAAGAAAAACTGGTGTTGCTTTGCCTTAACAACCGTCAAGAACCGTTGGAATGTTCTGTTGTCAGTCAGGGCAGCCTTACCGCCACCGAAGCCAGTGTTCGCGAAGTGCTGGAACGCGTTATCCGTGCCAAAGCCACCGCTATTGTCCTAGCGCACAACCATCCCGCAGGACATCCTGTCCCTTCCGTGGAAGACGTTGATTTTACCAAAAGACTCCAGCACACATTGCGACAAATTGAGGTGGTGTTGGTTGACCACTTGATTTTTTCGGGAAAAGAATATCTTTCAATACGTGAGCAACCGCGGTTTGCTCCGATGTTTAGTCCGGCTCTTGCTAATCTCGATTCCAGTCTTGACTCACTGTAACGCACAAACCCTGTTGTTTGTGCGTTTTTTCTTTAAAAATTAATTTAAAAACAATAAAACACAATAAAAAGCAGAAAAACCTTGAAAAAAACGTCATTTTATGATACGATGTAGGCGAGGTGAACACCATGACGGATAAAGTGATTCGCTTTTTAGGTGAGCATTTTGAATTTTTAAGTTCGGTGGATACCCACCCTGCCAATCAAGATTACTACATGCACGCACATGAAACATACGAAGTGTACCATTTTATTTCCGGGCACGCTAAATACGTGGTAGAGGGAAACGAATACACCTTGCAACCACACGACACGCTATTGCTTCGCCCGCAAGAGGTGCATCGCTTGGTCGTGGTAGATGACCAAGTGCCGTACGCGCGGCAAGTGTTTCATTTTTCGGCAGATATGTTCGGGACGGATTCCCCGCTGCGCGCACAGCTTTTGGAAGTCTTTACCAACCGTGAACTAGGCTGCGGCAACCAATACAACGCTTCGGAATTTTCCGGTACCGGCTGGCCTTTGCCGACAGACGTTGCCGCTCTGTTTCGACAAACAAACAAAAACACCGAACTGTTTTTGACTGCCAAACTGTATTCCTTTTTGGCAGAAGTTGCTTTATTGCGCAGTGAGCACCAAAGCCACCAAATGCCCCCGCTCAAAGCGAAAACCGCAGGTATCATGACGTACATTAACGCGCATTTGTATGAAGATTTGACCGTTTCAAAAATTTGTGATGCTTGTTTTTTAAGCAAAGCCCAGTTAAATCGGTTGTTTAAGTATGCCACCGGCACTTCCGTGTGGAAATATATTTCCACCAAACGGCTGCTGCAAGCAAAATCGTTGATTGCTGCCGGTGAACGGCCAACTACCGTTTGCTCGTTGTGCGGTTTTTCGGATTATTCGTCCTTTTACCGCGCCTACCGCGCAAAGTTTGGGAACGCTCCCGAACAAGACAAACCGTAAATGATACAAATTGCAATGTCATTGCGAGTAATAGCAATGTAAATAAACTTCTTTGCTCGGTACAATACCTTATATGGAAGCAATTTTGATAAGATTGCTTAAAATAACAAAAATGAATTTAGGAGGTCTCTTACATGAAATTAACGTTTCGTTGGTATGGCGATGACGACCCTGTCACCTTATCCCACATTCGCCAAATCCCGCAAATGAGCGGTATTGTTTCGGCTATTTACGACGTTCCGGTCGGTGAGGTTTGGAGTCGTGAAAGTATTGCAGCATTAAAGAAAAAAGCAAACGACAACGGTTTGGCTTTTGAAGTGGTGGAAAGTGTTCCGGTACACGAGGATATTAAACTCGGTAACGAAAACGCACCCCGCCTAATTGAAAATTATTGCGAAAACGTGCGTCGCTTAGGCGAAGCCGGTGTCAAATGTATTTGTTACAACTTTATGCCGGTGTTTGACTGGTTACGCAGCGAGTTGGAACATGCGCAAGCCGACGGCGCGAACGCCTTGGCTTACGATGAGAAAACCGTGCTCGCCATGGACCCGCTCAAAGGCGATTTAACGTTGCCCGGCTGGGATGCCAGCTACACCAAAGCACAGCTGCAAGGTCTTTTAAAAACTTATGCCGACTTGGGCGAAGAACAACTGTGGAAAAACCTTGAAACGTTTTTGAAAGCGGTTATTCCCGTTGCCAAAGAGGTCGGCGTCAACATGGCCATTCACCCGGATGATCCGCCTTGGGGTATGTTTGGTCTGCCGCGCATTATCACCAACAAACAAAACTTGCAACGCTTTTTTGACATTGTACCGGAAACCAACAACGGCTTAACATTGTGCACCGGCTCGTTCGGTGCGAATCCGGCAAACGATTTAGTGGACATGGCAGCCTCGTTTGCCGACCGTATTCACTTTGTGCACTTGCGCAACATCAAACGCACCGGTGAACGCCAGTTTGAAGAAGTCGGACACCCGACCGAATGCGGTTCTATCGACATGTATAACGTTGCCAAAGCACTGGTGAAAAACGGTTTTGACGGCTATGTCCGTCCCGACCACGGCCGTATGATTTGGGGCGAAACCGGTCGCTACGGCTACGGTTTGTTTGACCGTGCGTTGGGTGCCACCTATTTGGTCGGCTTGTTTGAAGCATTGGAAAAGGAGAATGCAAAATGAGTAAAGTAATTGTAGTCACCGGTGCCGGCGGTGTTCTTTGTTCCGGTTTTGCTGAATTTTTGGCTAAAAAAGGTCACAAAATTGCCCTGCTCGATTTAAACGACGTTGCCGCAGCGGCTGTGGCTGACCGTATTGTCGAAAACGGCGGTATTGCCAAAGCTTACAAATGCAACGTGCTGGACAAAGCGTGTATCGAAGACGTTCATGCACAAGTTCTCGCCGATTTTGGCAAATGCGATATTTTAATCAATGGTGCAGGCGGTAACAATCCCCGTTGCACCACCGCTCACGAGGAATACGAAAAAGGCGATGAATCTGCTACCGATTTTCTCACGTTCTTTAACTTGGACGAAAAAGGCTTCGATTTTGTATTTGACCTCAACTTAAAAGGCGTACTGCTTCCCAGCCAAGTATTTATGCCGGATATGTTAGGTCGTGAAGGTTGCTGCGTACTCAACGTTTCTTCCATGAACGCGTACCGCCCGCTCACCAAAATTCCCGCTTATTCCGCTGCCAAAGCGGCTGTTACCAACTTTACTTCTTGGTTGGCGGTACATTTTGCCGACAGCGGCATCCGCGTAAACGCGATTGCTCCCGGCTTTTTTGTCACGCATCAAAACCGTGCATTGCTGTTTGATGAAAACGGTAATCCCACGGCGCGTACCGAGAAAATCTTGCGTTCCACTCCCATGAAACGGTTTGGCGAAGCCGAAGAATTGCTTGGCACGCTCGAATGGTTGTTGGACGAAACCAAATCCGGCTTTGTGACCGGTATTACCGTTCCGGTTGACGGCGGTTTCTCGATTTATTCAGGGGTGTGATGAGTTTGTCGACTTTTAAAATTTTTGCTTTTGCCGACGAAGCGGATTCCGCTATCAGCGGGCAAATTGCCGCCATGAAAAAACATGGTTTGGCAGGGCTTGAAATCCGCAACGTTGACGGCACAAACGTTGCCGATATTTCCCTTGAAAAAGCGCGCGAAGTGCGCAAACAATTGGAAGACGTTGGATTGTCCGTGTGGTCGGTTGGTTCCCCTATCGGCAAAATCAACATTGAAACCGACGATTTTTCGGCGCACGTCGAAAAATTCAAACGCACGTTGGAACTCAGTCATGTGTTGGGGGCTCAAAACATTCGCTTGTTTTCCTTTTACATACCGGAAGATAAAGACCCCGCCGTTTTCAAAAACGAAGTCATCGACCGCATGGGCGTGTTTTGCGACGTAGCAAAGGGATGCGACGTTGTGCTGTGCCATGAAAACGAAAAAGGCATTTACGGCGATACTGTCGCGCATTGCCTGGAAATTCTCAAAGCCCATCCCGCTCTTCGCTGTGTGTTTGACCCTGCTAACTTTGTACAATGCGGCGAAGACACGGTAAAGGCGTGGGAACAACTCGCTCCCTACATTCACTACATGCACATCAAAGATGCCGCTGCAAACGGCGATATCGTCCCCGCGGGAACGGGTATCGGACAAATTCCCGAACTTTTAAAGCGTTACCGCGAAATAGGCGGTACCGCTATCACGTTGGAACCGCACTTATCCGAGTTTGCGGGACTTAGCGGTTTGGAACGCGCCGGCGAAAAAAGTCAAGTAGGCGGATTACAGTTTGCTTCGCAAGAAGAGGCGTTTGCCGCAGGGGTTACTGCCTTGAAAGCCATTTTATGAGGTGTTTCGAAATGAACAAGGTAAAATTAGGTGTTATCGGCATTGGTAACATGGGTTCGGCGCATTGCCAACACATACAGCAAGGTTTATGTCCCGAGGTGGAACTTGTCGCCGTTGCCGATATCAATCCCGCACGGTTGGACTGGGCAAAAGAAAACTTGTCCGATTCGGTTGCTCGTTTTGCCACGGCCGAAGAACTGCTTGACAGCGGCTTGGCAGAAGCCGTCATCATTGCGGTCCCGCACTATTTTCATCCGCCCATCGCGATAAAGGCATTTGAACGTAAAATCCATGTGCTGACCGAAAAGCCTGCCGGTGTTTACACCCGCCAAGTACGCGAAATGAACGAAGCGGCAGAAAAAAGCGGCGTGGTGTTCGGCATTATGTGGAACCAACGCACCAACCACATTTTTCGCAAAATGAAAGAACTGGTCGACAGCGGAAAATACGGTCAAATTCGCCGTACAAATTGGATTGTTACTACGTGGTTTCGCTCACAAGCCTATTACGATTCCGGCGACTGGCGCGCCACGTGGGCAGGCGAAGGCGGCGGTGTGCTGATGAATCAATGCCCTCATCAATTGGATTTGTGGCAATGGATATGCGGCATGCCCAAAACCGTTCATGCCAAAATCCAATACGGTAAATGGCACAACATTGAAGTGGAAGACGAAGTTTCCGCTTTCGTGCAGTACGAAAACGGTGCCACCGGTGTGTTTGTTGCCAGCACAGGGGAAGCACAAGGAACCAATCGGTTTGAAATTTTATTGGACCGCGCCAAACTGGTTGCGGAACACGGTAAACTGCAACTCTTTGAATTTGAAAGTACCATTGACGAATTCACGTATAACGCCGGACCGTCCGGACTGTTAAAAGCGGTCAGTGTTGACCCCGAAACCGACGGAAAAGACACCGAACACGTGGGTGTGCTCAACGCTTTTGCTGCGGCTGTTTTACGTGGGGAACCCTTGGTTGCCGACGGCAAAGAGGGTATTCGGGAAATCACGCTTGCCAACGCCATGTATTTGTCGGATTGGCTGGGCCGCGAAGTGCAGTTGCCGCTTGATGAAAAACAATATTACAAAGAATTATCCAAACGAATTGCCTCCTCAAAGAAAAGATTGAAAGGGAACCCCCAATCGGAAGCGACTGTTAAAACCCCGGCGCCCGCTACCAACGTCAGCGACCGTTGGAAAGTGCGTTGGTAAAAGTTTAAAAGGAGAGACGTATATGAAAAAGTTCTTTGAAGAATTTAAAACCTTTATTGCCAAAGGCAACGTGGTCGACATGGCCGTCGGTGTCATCATCGGCGGTGCGTTCGGGAAAATCGTTACCAGTTTGGTAAACGACATGATTATGCCGCTGGTTGGTTTGGTGCTCGGCGGTGTGAATATTTCGGCACTGAAATGGGTTATCTCCCCCGCAACGGAAGAAGCAGCGGAAGTTGCTTTTAGCTATGGTGCTTTCATTCAAACCGTGTTAGATTTTTTGATTATCGCGTTTTGTATTTTTGTGATGTTAAAAGTCTTTTTAGGCATTAAAGACAGAACCGAAAAATTATTGCATAAACAAAAAGAAGAGGCGGCCGAAGAACAACCTGCCGAGCCGGCAGAAACCGACACCGACATCTTAAAAGACATCCGCGCATTACTCCAAGAAAAAGCAAATAAAGAATAAATACTTTTTGGGGCATACTATTCTCACGGAGGTGAGCAGAGTATGCCCCAAAACAATAACACCCCAAAATCATTACAAAATATCGGCGGACAGCCTAAAACGACGGAAGAAATCATCACCAAATACGGCACGTATGAAATTCAACCCACCGCCGATTCGACCAATCTTTTTCCTACCATTGCGCAAGACTTGCCGACAAATTTGAAAGAAACTGCGGCGGGTGTGCGGAATAAACCGTTCCAAAAAGGACATTCTAATACCAAAACGAAGTAGAGAGGTGTCCTTAATGGATTGGTGGATGGTGGTAAAGGCGTTTGTTGTCGGCGGAGTCATTTGTGTTATCGGCCAACTGTTGATTGACTATACCAAACTGACTCCCGCCCGCATTTTGGTACTGTTTGTCACAGCCGGTGTGGTACTGACCGCTGTCGGCTTGTACGACCCGTTAATACAATTTGCCGGCGGGGGCGCCAGTGTACCGCTGACAGGCTTTGGCTATGCGTTGGCAAAAGGTGTAGAAGAAAGTATTACACAAAACGGCTGGTTAGGTATCTTTACCGGTGGTATTACCGGTACGGCGGGCGGTATTACGTTTACCATTTTTTTGGCGTTGTTGTGTGGTCTTCTCACGCGCTCAAAAGACAAATCATAAAACAACTTAGCTGTGCGAATTTTTCAATTTCGCACAGCTGTTTTTCTTAAAAATGGTTGCCGTTTGGGACTTTCCGTGATAAACTGATAGTAGACTTCTCGAAAGGAGATTTTGTTTTTGAAAATCACGTTTTTAGGTGCCGCCCATGAAGTGACGGGAAGTTGTACGTTGCTGACCGTGGCAGGACACCAGATTTTGGTGGATTGCGGAATGGAGCAAGGTCAGGATTTGTTTGAAAATCAAGAAATTCCGGTCTCCCCCTCATCAATTGATGCGGTGTTACTTACTCATGCTCATATTGACCATTCCGGTATGATTCCCATGCTGTATGCCAATGGTTTTCGCGGAAATGTGTTCGCCACAAGTGCCACTTGCAAACTGTGCAATATTATGCTGCGCGATTCGGCGCACATTCAGGAATTTGAAGCCAAATGGCGCAATCGCAAAGCCAAACGCGCCGGCGAACAACCATATGTTCCGCTATATACCATGGAAGACGTGGAAGGGGTTTTAAAGCATTTTAAAGCCTGTGATTACAATGCGGAATGTACCGTGATGCCGGAAGTTACCGTTTCGTTTACCGACGCGGGACATTTGCTCGGCTCGGCTTCGGTCACTCTTTGCGCCACCGAAGGCAGTCAAACTACACGCATGGTGTTTTCGGGCGATATCGGCAACCTCGACAAACCGATATTGCGTGACCCACAATATTTGACTACAGCGGATTACGTGATGATGGAATCCACCTACGGTGACCGCAGTCATGCCAGAGAAAAGCCCGATTACGTTCGCAACTTGGCAGATGTCATCCAGCGCACATTTGACCGTGGCGGAAACGTGGTTATTCCTGCATTTGCGGTTGGGCGCACGCAGGAAATGTTATATTTTATTCGACAAATCAAGGAACAAGGCTTGGTTAGCGGTCACGGCAATTTCCCGGTAGTGGTGGATAGTCCGCTGGCTATTGAGGCTACCAAGTTGTTTGGCCCCGAAGCCCTTTCTTGCTACGACGAAGAAACACGCGACTTGCTTCAAAAAGGTATTAATCCGATCCAATTTCCCGGGTTATACACCGCGGTTTCTGCCGACGAGTCCCGCATGATTAACACCGACAAGGCAAGCAAAGTGATTATTTCTGCCAGCGGCATGTGTGAAGCGGGTCGTGTTCGCCATCACTTAAAGCATAATTTGTGGCGAGAAGAAAGTACCATTTTGTTTGTGGGGTACCAATCGGTAAATACCGTCGGTCGCTTGTTATTGGACGGTGCTACCGAAGTTCGCCTGTTTGGCGAAACCATTTCCGTCAAAGCGGAAATTGCTCAAATTGACAGTATTAGCAGTCATGCCGACGACAACGGTTTGCTGCGTTGGGTCGGTTCTTTCTCGCCGCCACCCAAACGGGTGTTTGTCGTGCACGGTGACGAGGGGTCCTGCGAGGCCTTTACCGCTCGCTTACAATCCGAAAAGAAACTCAATGCCGTGGCACCGTTCAGCGGGGATGCTTGGGATTTGGCAACCAACACCCAAGTGGAGTTTGGCACACGACGCCGCATAGTCAAAAAGAAAGCCGCAACAGATTCGCGCCGCAGCAGCACGGCATATCTCAAACTACTTGCTGCTGCCAAACGCTTGGAACGCGTGGTGGATGCTTGCCGCGGCTATGCCAACAAAGATTTGGCAAAATTCACATCGCAAATTCACGCGCTGTGTGACAAATGGGGTAAATAATTTTAAATTTTAATAAAAAGGAGTTAAAAATTATGGTTACTTTACGCAACGAAGAAATGACCGTTACCATCAATGAACTTGGTGCAGAAATGCAAAATATCACCGCCAAAGACGGTACAGAATATTTATGGCACGGCGACCCTAAGTTTTGGAGTGGTCGCGCACCGGTAATGTTCCCTATTTGCAGCCGCTTAAAAAATGACCAATATAACTACAATGGTGTAACATACGAAATGGGCAGCCACGGATTCGCCAAAACAGAAATGTTTGAAGTGGAACGCCAAAGCGAAACAGAAGCCGTATTTTTACTGCGCTCTAATGAAAGAACATTAAAACAATACCCCTTTGATTTTGAATTTCGGGTTGGTTATGCGCTACGCGGCAAAGCCGTTGATGTTACGTACGATGTCAAAAACCCGACGAGCGAACCGCTGTATATGTCATTTGGCGGCCACGAGGGCTACGTTTGCCCCGAAGGCATTGCAGAGTACGAAGTTGTTTTTGAACAACCAGAAACGCTTATCACCACTCCCGACCCGTTTAACAGCAACGATACCAAGCTGGTTGGTGAAAACGTGACCGTGTTGCCGATGGAAGATAGGTTTTTCACCATTGATGCGTTGATTTTCAAAAAATGTGTCAAATCCACCTCTTTAAAACTGCGCCACAAAAAAACCGGTCGTGGTGTAAAAGTGGATTTTGAGGGATTCCCCTATTTGCTGATTTGGACCAAAATCGGCGCTCC
>JAZNKF010000057.1:0-41567 GCA_045578425.1 Acutalibacteraceae bacterium | reverse complement strand
AATTGTTTGATATACGGGAGTTTAAACACATAATATAAACAACTTCAAATTTGTACAACCCTTTCAGAAAAACCGACAAGTTTTGATTTGTCGGTTTTTCAACTAAATCCACCCTTTCGGGTGGAGCAAAGCGAACGATTTCATTTTACACTGTAAAAGTAGAAAATTATAAGCAAATCTTTTTGTTATATTGTTTCAATCCGCACATACTACTTTTATGAAAAGAATTTCACATTATTTTACCGATAGTTTGTATTTAATAAGCGGCACCTTTTTGGCTGCCGTGGGCATTTTTTGTTTTTTAACGCCCAACAAACTTTCCGTGGGCGGGGTTTCTGCCATCGGCACGGTGTTGTTTCACCTGTGGGGTATCAATTTATCCGTAACCACCATTGTTCTTAATGGTATATTATTTATATTCGGTTATCGCATTTTGGGGAAAACCGCACTTTTGAAAACCGTGCTCGGGATTGCATTGTTATCCGCGTTTTTGGAACTCGCCGCATTTTTGCCTGTTTTTGTGGGTGATACCTTGGTCGCTGCGGTGGTCGGGGGTACTTTGGTGGGCATGGGTGTTGGATTGGTGGTACGTCGCGGTGCTTCCACCGGCGGCAGTGATTTTTTGGCGTTTATCGGGAAGCGGTTTTTTCCGCATATTTCTCTTGCGGATTTTATACTCGTCATTGATTGCAGTATCGTGCTGTTATCCGGACTTGTGTTTCGCCAACTAAACGTAACCGTCTTTTCTGTTTTATCACTTTATCTTTCTTCCAAGGTTACAGACCGCATCATCACCATGGGCACCGCCGCCAAAACAATTACCATTGTCTCGGAACAACACGAAAAAATTGCCGAATACATTTTGCACGAGTGTAAGCGCGGCGCCACCGCACTTTTGGGACGCGGTATGTTTTCAAAACAAGAAACTCCCTTGTTATGGTGTGTCGTAACACCAAAAGAAGTACCGCTGCTGATTGCCGCCATACGTCAGATTGACCAAAGCGCCTTTATCACGGTGCAGGATACCAAAGAAGTGTTCGGCAACGGTTTTTATAAAACTTAAATTTTTTGTTTGTTTTTTCTTGACAAGAGTTTTTTGCCGTGCTATAATACAGCATGTTCTTTGCGGCTTTAGCTCATCTGGTAGAGCGCCACCTTGCCAAGGTGGAGGTAGCGAGTTCGAGCCTCGTAAGCCGCTCCACAAAAAAGACACGATGAAAATCGTGTCTTTTTTTGTGTTTGTGTCTGCAGGACACAACATCGTTTTGCAGTGAAACCGCAATTGTCGTTTTCGCAAAACAAAAAATTCATAAGACCCCGCAACAAAAAATCCCACCGACACGCTTGTGCGTGCTGGCGGGATTTTAATCTTTTTATATTACAGCCAACTACTCCAACCGTCCTCGCCGGTCGGGATAACAACTTTTTTCGTCGTTGTTGTGGTTGCTTGTGTGGCTTTGGTGGTAGTTTCGGTCGTTGCAGTGGTAACTTCTGTTGTTGCCTCGGTTGTTACCGTGGATTCTGTTGTCGAAACAGTGCTCTCGGTTGTTGCGGTAGTAGTTTCTTGCGGTTCGGTCACTACCGTACTTTGAGCCTGTGTTTGCGTTGCAGATGTGGTTTGGTGTGGATGAGTACCGGTACATTTGCAGGTCGTTGTCGTTGGATTTTCACTCGTACCGACAGTGGTTTCCGCTATGGTTGTTTGGGTAGGAACTGTCGTTGTTGCCGTATGTTCTGTAACAACAGAGGTGGTTTGGCTACCTTGTGTGTCGGTACCCACAATTACATGAGAAGGAACAACCACTTGTGTAATGGTTTCGCCATTGGGTTTGGTTGCAGTCGTACCTTGCGCATCCGTAACCGCCACCGTTTTGGTGGGTAATTGGTCGATATATGTTGTTACAATTTCCCCATTGTCTTTTGTTACTACCGATTCATTCGTATCGGTTACTGCGAGTGCCGCCGTTGTAGCTTGCGTGGGGACTGTCGTTGTTATTACCTGCTGACTTACAATAGTGGTAGTTTGATTGCCTTGGGCATCGGTACCCACAATCACATGAGAAGGAATAACCACTTGCGTAACGGTTTCGCCATTGGGTTTGGTTGCGGTAGTACCTTGCGTATCCGTAACCGCCACCGTTTTGGTGGGTAACTTACTAACGTGGGTTGTCACAATATCTCCGTTGTCAGTAGTAACCACCGATTCATTCGTATCGGTTACTGCCAACGCCACCGTTGTGGTGGTTGACTGAGTTTCGTTGCTTTCGGTAATGATGTTTACACCGCCGCTTTGCGCTTGTCGATTACAACCGCCAATCACCAAAACAGCCAAGCATAAGGTAAGTGCCAAAATCACTTTTTTCATTGGAATCTTCATCCCTTTCCTAAACATTTTCTTATGACATGCGTAGTTTTCAAAACATAATCTAATTATCAGCATATCACAAAGAATTTCCAAAAGCAAGAGTTTCCTTTTTATTCCTTATAATAGTGCTTCGTCGTATACTGCACGAACACCGCCGATAAAGCGCGGGCGCGTTCTGGCAGCCAACAGCAACGCACTGCCAATGTTTTTAACAGACAAACGCACAGGCACCGCCACTTCTTTGAGATGCATACCGATAAGGGTTCCGCCGATATCTAAACCCGCATCTGCCCGAATATGTTCCACCGCCACCGGTTGAGAAAATCGCTTGTAAGCAGCGGTGGCAAAAGAACCGCCCGCCTTAGGTTGCGGAACCACGTTCACAATATCTTGGCCGACCACTGCCGCTCGCTCCACAATCAACGCGCGATTAAGATGTTCGCAACATTGTGCTGCCAAAAAAATACCGCGGGGTTTTAATTCTTGTAAAATGCCATCTATGATACTTTCGGCAACCTCAGGGCTGGAAAAACTGCCCACCGCATGCCCCATAACTTCACTGGAAGAGCAACCAACAACCAAACAATCCCCCGCTTGCAGCCGTGCTTTTTCACACAATTCGGCAACGGCGGCAGCTACTTGTTTTTGTAAATTTTCCGTCAAAGTCTATTCACCTCGTCACAGCAATTGATTCATGGTCAAACCGGTAATCAGTTTGGGATAAAAATACGTGGATTTTTGCGGCATTTTTTCGCCTGCCGCCGCCACGTCGCGAATTTCCGCTACGCGCGTGGGATTCAAAATAAACGTACCTTGATAAACGCCGCTGTTTACACCATCGATGGCTTCGTCCAAACTGCGGGTGTAGGTTAAGTTGATTTGCTGTGCCATGTTCGCTTTGTCAATCCCCAGCAACCGTTCCAAAATCAAGGTGTGAAGCACGTTGACATCTAAGCGACGGGAAGCCACTGACAAATCAGGTAATACACGGTCCATCACGGTAATGTCTTTGAGTGCCAAGAGCGTTGCTTTTTCACCGCCGACGTAAAAGCCAAAAGCTTTTTCTCCGGCTTCATATGCCGCATCCAAACGAGCATCCAAATCTGACAACGCAATCTCTTCTGCATAAAAATCTTCAGCACAGGCTTCCACCACTGCTTTTGCAGAAAAATTCGGCAAATCTTTAAGCAAACGATGCGTGGGGAATACCACCAAACCGGGGTGACTCATTTCCACCACCATCATCATAATATAATCCGAATCCGCGCCCACCGGCACACCTTGCGTGCGCAGATAATTGCGATAATTAATGGCCGTTTCATAGCGATGATGGCCGTCGGCAATATATAATTTCGTATCGGCAAATTGCGCGCAAACGGTTTTTAGGGCATCGGCATCCGTCAATGCCCACAAGCGGTGAGTAAGTCCCGCTTCGTCGGTGACTTCGCAAAGCGGAGCTTTTTTCATTTCAGCGGATAGCACCGCTTCCACTTTGCCGCTTTCGTCATTGTACAAAGAGTAGACATTACTGAAATTGCAACCGGTGGCTTTCATCAAATTCAGGCGGTCTTCTTTGGCTTTGGAAAGCGTTTCTTCGTGCGGCAAAACAATGCCTTTATCAAACTCTTCCAAATGCACTTGACCGACAATACCGTGCAAACGATACTCAAAATCGGGGTTCTTTTCGATGGTAAACTGAATTTCGTAAATATACAGTGCCGCTGTATCATCCTGTTTTAATACGCCGTTTGCCAACATGGTTTTCAGTACTTTGGATGCCTCGGCATAAGGATTTTCACCTTCACGAGGAAGTTCCAACCGAATAATGTTATTGGGATTAGTGTTCAAATATTCCTGCCGTTGTTGTTCCGAAATAATATCGTACGGCGGGCAAAGTAACTGCTCCAACGGACCTGCTGCTTTGGTAAAGCGCAACGCGCGAAACGGACGAATTTCAGCCATAAAAATATCTCCTTTTCCTCAATTCTTTTTTATTGTACCATATCTTTTTCAAAATGACCACCACTGTCATAGAAAAATATTGAAATTTTTTAATAAAATTTGTATAATGATAATTGAGGTGATTTTGATGAAAACACGCGCTTTGGTAGCATTACTCATTCTTTCGGCTCTGCTCACCGTATTACTGTGTGCTTGCGGCCCCTCTTTACCGAAAGTAACGGTAATTTCCAAGCAATCCGTCAACAGTCCCACTCAAACTACAACCACCACGACTACAACCACCACGACAACTACCGCGTCATCTTCAACCACCACAAGAAGGCCCACCGGCCCCGATACCGTGATTGTACCGGGGGTTAGTACCGATACAGGCAATTCGGTAACGGGCGATGCCATTGCCGCCTTGGCATCCACCCTTATCGGCACACCGTATGAAGCCGGAAAAAGCGGTCCCGATTCGTTTGACAACCCCGGTTTTGTAGCCTATTGCTACCGTCAGAACGGTTTCACGGTACCCCGAAAAGCCAAAGCTATGGCAGAATACGGCAAAGAAGTATATCCCGACGAAATCCAGCCCGGCGATATTTTGCTCTTTTGTAACGAAGTAGGAGAAGATATTAGTTTTGCGGGTATTTACATCGGCGATAACCGTTTTATCTCTTGTAACAACCCCGAAAGCCCCACCAAAGAACAACGGCTCGATGTTTCGTATTGGGCACAACGGTTTGTTATGGCACGGCGCTTTGTTCAAAACTAAAATAAAGACCTCGTTGATGAATGTCATCAACGAGGTCTTTTGTTATCCTTCTTCTATCGGCACAAAAGCTGCATATACCACACCCGCTTGGCAAACTGTCAGCACTGCCAAAACCAGCCCGGCACCTACTGTCAGTACCAACTGCAAGCCGACACCGAAAAACTGAACGGCATAGGGAATCAGCGACAAAATAACACATCCGGTTGCTATGCGTGTCAGTTCACCACGGCGAGTAAGTTTGCCGCGTAACATATCTGCCGACAACACGGCAAGCAAGATACCTTGAACCAAATACAATAGCGGTTCAAAAAATGCCATAACCGCACTATTTTGTTCCCAAAAGCCCACCGTAAACACGGTGGTAATTTGCGGTGCTATGTTAATAACCAATAATAAACTATACACTGTTGCTATCACTGCCGATGCCGCATACAATCCTTTTTGTACGGTCACCGTTTTTTTGTTTGCCGTTATACGTAGCAGGGCAGTCACCGACAACAGTACAAACAGCAGGCTTTGCAGTACCATATACCAAACCACTATCTTTAAAGAACCGGTTACTTCTGCCCGTGCAGCGCTGTTTTGTGCCGTGCTCATGACGCCCCAAATAAACGTAGCGACAGCGGCAATCCCACACCAAATTTTTGTTGCGATATGTTTCATTGTTTGTCCCTTCCTTTTCACATCTATATGTCAGTGTATCATAACTGTTCTTACTTGGCAAGAAAAAATCAAGGCGCCTTCAAAACCGTAAAATAATAATCCCACCATTCGGTTTGCCATTTTGGTATAGCCAAAAACACCTGACATTGCGGTGGTAAATATGACAATACACGTTCTTCGGTTTCATCGTTTTCTGCAACAGCTACTTTTCTTTCCCCCTCGCTTAATTGATAAGAAATCTCATTAACCGTTATCAAGCCGCCAACCGTTCCCAGTACACATACGGTTATTAAGAAAGCGGCAATTCCTACTCTAAAATTTGTGCCGAATCGCATATTATAACCTCCTAAGCACCTCTGCCAAGCCTTTGCCAACCAATTCGGCGGCATACTGCGCCTCGTCCAACGTGTTGGCATCACTGCCGATTTCCAACAACAACATTCCGTTGCATAACTGCTGATTGTACCGTGCATTTGCCAACACCATAGGGCGCATCAAACCGTTGTAATCGGTATGTAGGCGCTGTTGCAACCTCACCCCAAACGACAAATTTTCCATCGTGTGCGTGTTGGGCACAGACTTGGTATTCATCATTCCCACAATAATCATAACCTGCGCCGCTTTTTTTCCCTCTATTACAACGGTTGGTTTGACACGTTGCGTGTCCGACGGATAAATGGCGTCACGGTGAATATCCAGCACCACCCGAATAGTGGGGTATTGTTTAAGCAGTTTTTCCACCGCTTTTTTGGAATGACCATAAGCCTCGTTATATACGCCGTCGTGTATTTCGGTGTCGTGTATCACCCCAATACCTACTGCGCGTAATTGTTTGGCAACCCGCTCCCCCACCGCTACCATATTTTTAGAAGAATCTCTGGTACGCGTAGGGTCGTCGGCATTATAAAACCCTTTGTCGTACCCCAAATAACATTCCGTGGTATGTGTGTGCGTAATTAACACCTGAGGCGCGACACTGGTTTGCGAAAAAGAAATCGCCGGTTTATGCTTCAAAGCAGCGGCAATATCCACGTTCTGCTTACTGCTGTTTTTGTATGCCACACCTTGTATGAAGGTATTCCCCGCAGAAAGTTGTTTTGTCAGCACCGTACCACCGCCTTCTTTTCGTTGTACCTCAGCGGTGGTGGTTGTGAGCGGCTGTCGCACACCGCTTCCCAAACTTGCTGTAGGTGCCGTTGTGGTACTAACCGTACTGTTGCTTGTCCCTGCGGAATGGTATTCTCCCCAATTTCCGAGCAACTGAATACTTTGAGCCGGTCGGCGCATACCAACGGATAATAAGGCGGCGCGTTTTCCAAAACTCTTCCATGTTTCCAAAGGAACCACTGAAACCGCCGCCGACAACGCACCGATTACCACAACTATTGACAGAAATTTACCGAATGTTTTTAAAATCGATTTTTCTCTCATTACTATTCACCCTTACACCCTATGTGGTCGGACAAAAAGTTATGCCAACGACAACAGTTCGAGCGGCGAATACGATGGTTGCAACGCTGCATGAATCGTCATTGCCAACAACCTTGCCGCGCGGTCTACCATAATATCTATTTCGCGCGGAGTTACCATCATAGCCGTACCGTTTGGTGTTACGTCCCCTTTGTCCAAGCCTGTCAGCTCTCTTGCCAAGGTTACCGCATCCACCACCGTGGGGATTCCCAACCCAATCACCGGAACACCCAAATTTTCTCTGGACAAAGCTTTGCGGTTGTTCCCCACACCCGAGCCGGGAGCAATACCGGCATCACTGAATTGTACCGTACAACCAAGCCGTCCCAAATCCCGCGCCGCCAAGGCGTCTACGGCAATTACCGCATCGGCTCTTATAGTCTTGCAAATACTGGCAACTATCTCACTGCTTTCCACACCGGTATTTCCCAACACATTAGGGGTAATAACCGCAGTGGGACGTAAATCCTCCAACCCTGCGCTGCGCGCAAACTCACCGTGAATGTGGCGCGTTGCCAAAACATGTGACGCCGTCAGCGGTCCTATGGCATCCGGTGTGATAGCAGAATTGCCGAGTCCTGCCACCAACACCGTCCCCTCAGATGGCAATAACAAGCGCAACTGCTCTCCTAACTTCTCCGCCATTTCTTCCAACCCTTGTTCGTGGTCGGTAAGTTTTGGTAACAAAGCCGTAATGTACTGTCCTTGCGGTTTACCCAAAATTTCGGCATCTTCTTTGCCGACAGTTAGCCGGTAAAATTCCAGCGTACCCTCTTGCCATTTTTCTTGTTTTACACCAGTCAATGTGCGATTTTGGGTAGATTCCCATGCTAAATCTGTGCGAATTTGCAAAAAAACACCCCTTTTCACCTATCTTTTTTAGTATCAAGCGAAAAAAACAGAATATTCTAAAAAAAGTGTTGCTTTTTTAAAAAGTTCGTGGTATGATAATCCGTGCGTGATTTATGAAAAATCTTTTTTGAGGAGGTGTGACCATGCCCAACATTAAATCCGCCAAAAAACGCGTCAAGGTGATTGCTGCCAAAACGGCTAGAAACAAAGCCGGCCGTTCGGAACTCAAAACAGAAATCAAAAAGGCCAACGCCGCTATCGAATCCGGTGCGGAGAACAAGGAACTTCTTGTCAAAGCTGCTATCAAAAAGATTGACCAATCCGTTTCCAAGGGACTCCTGCACAAGAACACTGCTGCACGGAGAAAGTCCGCCCTCGCCAAAAAAGCAAACGCTTAACGGAGTGCAAATCACAACCCCCGACCATGTTGTCGGGGGTTGTTTTTGTTTGTTTTTCTTTTTTGTATTATTACCTTATTATATAGGCGTTTTTTTGGTTTTGCTGTCACTTTCAACACCTTTTAAAGGATTTTTTGAGGATTTTTTCTATCAAAACCACACAAAACAAAGATTTTTTTCAAAAAAACAAAGAAAATCAAAAATTTTGTGTTGACTTTTGAAGAATATGGTGGTATGATATAGCCATAAAGCTATGAAAGCAAAGAAAATCCAAACAAAAAGGAGTATGTATCATGGCAAACGAGTATGAAATCAAAAAACAGATTTGCGCAATCGGTAAGCGGATTTATGACAAAGGCATGGTTGCTTCTAACGACGGTAACATTTCCGTAAAATTGAACGACAATGAATTCCTTTGCACTCCCACCGGTGTCAGCAAAGGCTTCATGACTCCCGAATTTATCTGCAAAGTGGATAAAGACGGTAACGTGTTGCAAGCCAACGCCGGTTACAAACCGTCGTCCGAAATCAAAATGCATATGCGCGTGTACAAAGAGCGCCCCGACGTCGGCGCAGTGGTTCACGCTCACCCGATGTATGCTACCGCTTTTGCGATTGCGGGCATCCCGCTGAGCCAACCCATCATGCCGGAAGCGGTTATCGCTCTTGGTTGTGTTCCGATTGCGGAATACGGCACCCCCTCCACCGAAGAAATTCCGGATGCCGTTTCCAAATACCTGCAATCCTTTGATGCGGTGTTGCTCGAAAATCACGGTGCCTTGGCATTTTCCGATAACCTGCTTAACGCTTATCACAAAATGGAATCGGTTGAGTTCTATGCGCAGCTGTTGTACATTTCCAAACAACTCGGCGGCCCGCAAGAACTCAGCGAAGCACAAGTTAAACGTTTATACTCCATGCGTGCCAAATACGGTTTGAAAGGCAAACACCCCGCAGACCTCTGCCCCAACGCTAAGGCAGGCTTGCCCAGCTGCCACGGTTGCAAGACCACTTGCTACCCGCATCAAACCGACGCTTGTGACTCCGACGTTGTTGCCGAAATCACCCGCCGCGTGCTGGAACAATTAAACAAATAAGAGGTTTCATAAATCATGGATGAAAAAGCCTTGAACGCTTTGGTAAACACCGTAGTCGAGCAAGTAAACCGTCAAGCAGACGATATGACGCTTAAATGCGCGTTGCAACTTGCCGAAAAGGTGAAGGAAAAAGCAAAACAAATGGGAGTAAGAGCGGTAATCGCCGTTTCCAACAAGGCTGCCCGTCCCGTTTTGATAGAATGTATGGACGACTCGTACATTGCCAGTTACGACGTTGCTTTGCAAAAAGCGTTTACCGTTGTGGCACTCAAAATGTCCACCGCACAACTCAAACCCTTGGCTCAACCCGGTGGTTCGTTGTACGGCATACAATTTACAAACGAAGGGCATATAGTCGTTTTCGGCGGCGGTGAACCGCTCAAAAATGCCGCCGGCAAAATCATCGGCGGTTTAGGCGTCAGCGGCGGCAGCGAAGAACAAGACACCGCGCTGGCGGCTTACGGAAAAGAAATTTTCGAACGAATGGAGGCACATTCTTAATGGATATCAATTCTTCCAACATTGAAGAAATTGTCCGGCAAGTTTTGGACGGCATGAAGGGTACCACTGCAGCCGCCCCCTCAGCTGCCGGCGGCAACATTCCGCAAAAAGCACGTGTTGCTATGTTGGTACAACCCGAAAAATTCGAATTGCAAGAGTACGCGCTCCCCGCTATCGGAGACGATGACATTTTGGTCAAAGTCGAAGGCTGCGGTGTTTGCGGTACCGATGCTCACGAATTCAAACGCGACCCCTTTGGTTTGATTCCGGTCGTGCTCGGACACGAAGGCACGGGCGAGATTGTTAAAATCGGTAAAAATGTCACCAAAGACAGTGCCGGTAAACCGCTCAAAGTCGGTGACAAAGTCGTTACTTGTGTAACGTTGCACGACGACCCGGATATCACCATGTTTGACTTAAACAAACAAAACGTCGGTGCTGCCGATGTGTACGGCTTGCTCCCCGATGACGAAGACCACTTCAAAGGCTGGTTTGCCGACTACATTATTTTGCACAAAGGTTCCTCCGTTTTCAACGTCAGTGACTTGGATTTGGATTCCCGTATTTTGATTGAACCGTGTGCTGTGTTGGTACACGCCGTCGAACGCGCAAAGACCACCGGTATTTTACGCTTTAACAGCCGCGTGGTGGTGCAAGGTTGCGGTCCTATCGGCTTGATTTGTATTGCTGTATTGCGCACGATGGGTATCGAAAACATTGTTGCTGTTGACGGCGAAGCCAAACGTTTGAGTTTTGCTCGCGAAATGGGCGCTTCGGCAACCGTTAACTTCAAAGAATTCCAAGGCATCGATGCTTTGGCAGGCGGTGTGAAAGCAGCATTTGGCGGTTATCTTGCCGATTTTGCTTTCCAATGCACCGGTTCTCCGGTGGCCCACGCCAACATCTACAAGTTCATCCGCAACGGCGGCGGCTTGTGCGAATTGGGCTTCTTCATTAACGGCGGCGACGCCACCATCAATCCCCACTTTGATATTTGCTCCAAAGAAATCACTACGGTGGGTTCTTGGGTATATACTCTGCGCGATTACGCTACCACGTTTGATTTCCTCAAACGCGCCAAAGGTATCGGATTGCCGATGGAAAAATTAATCACCCACAGATACCCGCTGGAACAAATCAACGAGGCGTTAATCACCAACTTGAAAATGGAAGGTTTGAAAATCGCCGTCATTAACAAATAAGGGGCGAATGTAAATGGGTATGGCCACCGGTATTGTGGAAGTTTACGGGTTGGTTGCCGCGTTTGTCGCGTGTGACGCCGGCTGCAAAGCCGCCGATGTCGTCGTGGAAAACTTCGACAAAAACAAACCCGCAAACGCCGACAAATTACCTGTACCGTTGATTGTAGCGGTGAAATTCCGCGGCACAGTCGACAACGTTACGGCGGCGGTTGCCGCTGCTGAACAAGCAGTAAATCAAATCACCGGTGTTGTTACCACACATGTGATGACAAGCACCGAAGAAGACACAGAACGTATGCTTAAGCTAAACGCTTTTGATAAAAATTAAGGAGGCTAATTAATATGTCTAACGAAGCTCTTGGTATGGTAGAAACCCGCGGCCTCACCGCCGCCATCGAAGCAGCCGATGCTATGGTCAAAGCTGCAGAAGTTGTTCTTATCGGCACGGAAAAAATCGGTTCCGGTTTGGTGTCCGTCATGGTTCGCGGCGACGTAGGCGCTGTCAAAGCCGCCGTTGAAGCCGGTTCGTCCTCTGCCTCGAAATTGGGCGAATTGGTCGCCACTCACGTTATCCCGCGTCCTCACGGCGATGTGGAAAAAATTCTGCCGAAAATTTAAGGAGTTTTTCGTAAATGAAATCTTTGGGACTGGTAGAAGTCTCCGGTGTTACTGCCGGTATTGACTGCTTAGACATTATGTGCAAAGCGGCAAATGTCGACTTTGTTACATGGGAACGCAAATTGGGCGGACGGTTAGTTACCGTTATCGTGCAAGGTGATGTTTCGGCTGTGACGGCTGCGGTAGAAAGCGCCGTTGCCGGGTCCATCATCAAGCCGGTAGCTCACGCGGTCATTGCCAGCCCGCACGAAGAAACTATGCGGATGGTCAATTTGAGCGCCGCACGTATTCAACGAAAGGCAGGTAATTCATAATGGCTGAAGAAAAACAAGTTACTGCTGAGGTTGCCGTTGAGGCACCGAAATCCGCACCGGTAAAGGAGGTTAAGAAAATGGCACTGGAAGCATTGGGCATGGTCGAAACCAGAGGTTTGGTCGCTGCTATTGAAGCAGCCGATGCGATGGTTAAAGCGGCTAACGTCACTTTAATCGGCACTGAAAAAATCGGCTCCGGTTTGGTATCTGTCATGGTTCGCGGTGACGTAGGCGCTGTTAAAGCCGCCGTTGAAGCCGGCTCTTCGTCCGCCTCCAAGCTGGGCGAGTTGGTAGCAATGCATGTCATCCCGCGTCCGCACAGCGACGTTGAGAAAATCTTACCGACGCTGAAATAATTTTTCGTATTCCAAAAAAACATATCAATTTTAAGGAGGAAACAACAATGGCATTGGAAGCATTGGGTATGGTCGAAACCAGAGGTTTGGTTGCCGCAATCGAAGCGGCGGATGCTATGGTTAAAGCGGCTAACGTCGTTTTAATCGGCACCGAGAAAATCGGTTCCGGTTTGGTGTCCGTCATGGTCCGCGGTGACGTAGGTGCTGTCAAATCCGCTGTGGAAGCCGGTTCTTCGTCGGCTGCCAAATTGGGCGAATTGGTCGCTACTCACGTTATCCCGCGTCCTCACGGCGATGTGGAAAAAATCCTTCCCGTTTTGAAGTAATTTAGGTAGAACGCGCGGAGAGAGCGTTCGCTCTCTCCGCGTTCTGACCCACTCAAGAAACCACTTAAGAGAAAGGTGAGCACGATGTTCGTCGGAAAAGTTGTGGGAAGCATTGTTTCCACACGCAAAAATGAAAACTTAATCGGCAGTAAATTCATGGTGATAGAACCTCTCGCCGAACTCGGCGGCACGTCCTCGAAAATCGTCGCGGTTGACAACGTAGGCGCCGGCATCGGTGAAACGGTCTTGGTTGCCACCGGCAGTGCTGCTCGCATCGGTTGCAATATGGCAGAGGCTCCGGTTGACGCCGCAATCGTCGGTATTGTCGACAGTGGTATTGGTTTGAGTAATCATGAACATAAATGAACTCAAAGCCGTTCTTCGTGACGGCGGCGTGGTTGGTGCCGGCGGTGCCGGTTTCCCCTCTTACGCCAAATTAGATAAGCGTGCCGATACACTGATTTTGAACTGTGCAGAATGCGAGCCGTTGCTCAAATTGCACCGTCAAATGCTGGAACGGTACGCCGGGGAAATTGTGGATGCCCTTCATATCTTGGCTGAAGCCGTAGAGGCTAAGTCGGTTATTATTGCCGTCAAGCGTTCTTACGGTCGCACCATTGATGCTGTTAAACAGCACATGGCATCACACCCGAATATGTCTTTGTGCTTGTTGCCGGAAGTTTATCCTGCCGGTGACGAAGTGGTACTGATTTACGAAGCCACCGGTAAAGTCGTGCCGGCAGGCGGCTTGCCGATTTCCATCGGCATTACGGTATTCAATGTCGAAACCGTGTATAACGTAGCACAATTGTTATCCGGTAAACCCGTAACACACAAGTTTGTTACGGTGGCGGGCGAGGTTGCCTCTCCTGTTACCTTGCGGGTACCGTTGGGTACCTCTTTTCAGGAACTGCTGGATTTAGCAGGCGGTGTTACCACCCCTCACCCTGCTTATTGCATCGGCGGCCCCATGATGGGACGCTTGGGCAGTCCGTTTGAGCCGGTTACCAAAACCACCAACGCTATTTTGGTCTTGCCGGCAGACCATCCTTTAATTCAGAAAAAACAGGCAAAGCCTTCTATTGATATGAAGCGTGCCATGGCGGCTTGTTGCCAGTGCAATTACTGCACAGAGCTGTGCCCCCGTTATCTGCTGGGGCATCCGATTGAACCGCACAAATTCATGTTGTACGCTTCCAACGGTGTCACCAACGACGCCACCCCGTATGTTAACTCATTCTTCTGTTGCAGTTGCGGTCTGTGTGAACTGTACTCTTGCGGTCAAGGTCTTTCGCCCCGTTCTTTGTTAGCGGCGTGCAAAGACGGCTTGCGCCAACACGGCGTACGCCCGCCCCAAGCGCCCGAACTGCAACCGGTCAGCGAAGCACGTAAATATCGCCGTATTCCCATGGGTCGTTTAATGGCTCGTTTGGGACTGTCGCAATATAATTGTTCGGCTCCGTTGTCCGATACCGTCGTGAAACCTGCCGAATTGCGCGTGCTGTTATCGCAACATATCGGCGCACCCGCCAAACCGGTGGTAAGCGTGGGCGATGTTGTCACAGAAGGTCAACTGATTGCCGAAGTATCGGCAGAAGCACTGGGTGTTTCCCTGCACGCTCCGATAAACGGCAAAATTACTTCGATTACCGATTCCGTTATCACCATTAAGGAGGTTACAGTATGAGAAAAGCCATTGGTATGGTCGAATATAAAACCGTAGCCTCCGGTATGAGTGCTGCCGACCGCATGGTAAAAACTTCCGAAGTCGATATTTTGGAAGCCAGCACCGTGTGTCCCGGCAAATACATTGTTCTCATCAGCGGTGATTTGAGTGCTGTGAAAGCTGCTGTGGAAGCCGCTTCGGTACATTATCCCGACACATTGCTCGACAGTTTTGTGCTGGGCAACCCGCACGAATCGATTTTTACCGCACTTTACGGCTCGACCGATATTGGCGAGCCCGATGCACTGGGTGTATTGGAAACCTTTACCGCCGCCGCCGCCATTGTGGCAGCCGATATTGCGGCTAAAACCGCGCAAGTGGAATTAATTGAATTGCGCTTGGCACGCGGTATGTGCGGCAAATCGTACTTGTTGTTAACCGGCGAAATTGCCGCTGTACAAGCAGCCATTGACAAAGCGAAAAACAACGCCGGTGAAACCGGTATGTTCCTTGATAGTGCAGTTATCCCCCATCCCGACGAAAAAACTTGGCGCAGTATCCTGTAACAAGGAGGATTTCGTTATTATGTTAGCCATTGAACGCCGCAACGCTATCCTTGCCAAACTTTCTGTGGAGGGCAAGGTGATTGTTGCCGATTTGAGTCGCGATTTCGGTGTAACCGAGGAAACGATTCGCCGCGATTTGGAAAAACTGGATAATGAGGGCTTGGCAAAAAAAACATACGGCGGTGCCGTTGCCAATCAAACGGTTAACGTCGACTTACCGTACAGCGTACGTAAACGCTCAAACGTTGAGCGCAAGCAACGCATTGCCGAAAAAATCGGTGAAATGATTCACGATGGCGATTATATCATGTTGGATGCCAGTTCCACCGCTATTTTCGTTATCAAGTACATTAAACAACTCAAAAACATCACCTTGATTACCAACTCAGTGGAAATCATGCTGGAACTTGCCGACAAAGAAGGTTGGAACATTTTGTCCACCGGCGGCTCGTTAAAAGAAGGCGCGCTTTCGCTTGTCGGTGCCTCTGCCGAAAAAATGATTCGCGGTTTTCACGTCAATTTGGCGGTTTGCTCTTCCAAAGGCATTGACATTTCCATGGGAATTACCGATTCCAACGAAAAAGATTCCCAAATCAAACAAGCTATTTTTGCTGCTGCCGACCGCCGTATTTTGGCGATTGACGGTACCAAGTTTGATAAAATATCGTTTGTGAAAGTATGCGATATCCGTGATGTGGATACCGTTGTCACGGATGAACCCCCCTCTGAACGATGGATTGAATATTTCAGAGACAATGGCGTCGAATTGGTCTGCTGATTCGACTTGCCCGATGTATATAGTTAAAGTTTCTTAAGGAGTGATTGAAATGGCAGCACCTATTTCGGAAGCTGAAATTCGTCAAGTAGTCAGTCAAGTGTTAAATCGTATGCAAACCGGCTCTGCCGCTTCGTGGGATTCCACCCAATACGGCGGTCGCAAGCTGATTGGTATTTTTGAAGATATGAACGAAGCGATTGAAGCCGCCAATGTCGGTTATCGCGCCGTTCGTGCCATGAGCGTGGAACAACGCGAAAAAATCATCACCGAAATCCGCCGCCTCACCCGTGAGGAAGCACCGATTATGGCAGAACTCGGCGTGAAAGAAACCGGTATGGGTCGCGTGGACCACAAACGCTTAAAACACCTTTTGGTAGCGGATAAAACCCCCGGCACCGAAGATATTGTTTCCAACGCCAAAACCGGTGACAACGGTTTAACGTTGGTGGAAATGGCTCCGTTTGGTGTGGTGGGTGCTATCACTCCCAGTACCAACCCCAGTGAAACGGTTATCTGCAACAGCATCGGTATGATTGCTGCAGGTAACGGTGTGGTGTTTAATCCTCACCCCAATGCTATTGCCACTTCAAACTATGCCGTTGATTTGGTTAACCGCGCTTGTAAAGCGGCAGGCGGCCCCGAAATCTTGGTTTGCTCCATGAAAAAACCCACCATGGATTCTGCAGCTATCATGCAATCGCATCCGCTGATTCGTTTGCTGGTTTGCACGGGTGGACCCGGCGTGGTACGTGCCGTTCTCTCGTCCGGTAAAAAAGCCATTGGTGCCGGTGCCGGCAACCCGCCGGTTATCGTTGACGATACTGCCGACATCATCAAAGCCGGTAAAAATATCATTGACGGTTGCACGTTCGATAACAACTTGCCCTGCATTGCCGAAAAAGAAGTGTTTGCTTTCCGCAACATTGCCGATGAACTCATTTCGGTTATGCTTCGCAACGGTGCTTACAAAATCACTGCCGAACAAGCCGATAAATTAGCCGAAATTGTCTTGGATAAAAAGACCGACAAAAACGGCAAAGTTAAACGCGTTGTCAACCGTGATTGCGTGGGCCGCGATGCCAAAGTGCTGCTTGCCAAACTCGGTATCCAAGTGGGCAACGACATCCGCTGCATCATTTGCGAAACCGATGCCAACCACTTGTTTGTACAAGAAGAATTGATGATGCCCATTTTGCCTATTGTGCGCGTGGACAACATTGACGAAGCCATCGAATTGGCAGTCAAAGCGGAGCATGGTAACCGCCACACGGCTCACATGCATTCCAAAAACATTGACAACCTTTCCCGCTTTGCCAAAGCGGTAGAAACCACCATCTTTGTGAAAAACGCTCCGTCGTATGCGGGTATTGGTTTTGGCGGTGAAGGTCATGCCACCTTTACTATTGCCGGTCCTACCGGTGAAGGCATCACTTCGGCTCGCAGCTTCACCCGTCAACGCCGTTGTGTGATGGCAGATAGTTTCCGTATTATTTAAGATTTACGAGTATTTTAACACAGCAGAGGCAGAAATCCGCCTGTGAAAATCGGGTTTGGATACGGCTTATCTGCTTAAGGAGTGTAGTTTCATGGCATACGATGCTCAAACCATTTCTCAAATTGTCAATCGCGTCATTGCGGAAGTCGGCAACAAAACCGCCGAAACCGACAATACCGTTCCGGTTGGTGTTTCTAACCGCCATATCCACCTTTCCGCTGCCGATTTGGAAACCCTGTTCGGCAAAGGATATGAACTGACACCGATTAAGGATTTGTCGCAACCCGGTCAGTTTGCTTGCAAAGAATTGCTGACCATCATCGGTCCGTCGCTTCGCCCGATTGAAAACGTGCGTGTGCTCGGCCCGGTGCGCAGCCAATCACAGGTGGAAATTTCGCGTACCGATTCGTTTGTGTTGAAAGTAAAACCGCCGGTACGTGAATCAGGCAAAATTGAAGGTTCTGCTCCCATCACGATTGTGGGTCCTAAAGGTGTTGTCACCTTAAAAGAAGGTTGCATCATTGCCAACCGTCACATCCACATGAGTGAAGAAGAAGGCGCCGCTTTTGGCCTGAAAGACTGCGACTATGTCACCGTTGAGGTCAACGGTGAACGCCGCACCACCTTCTATGACGTGCAAGTGCGTGTCAACAAAGCGTTCCGTTTGGAAATGCACATTGACACCGACGATGCCAACGCTGCCGGTATCGGCAACGGTGCCCGCGTAAAAGTGATTAAATAACAAACAAAAAGAGCGCGGCACACGATTTCGTGTGCGGCGCTCTTTTTGCAGTTTTTACACAGCAAGCCACTCGAACGGTTTGTCCATGGCTTGCAAACATTTTTCGCGGATTGCCATAATCGCAATAGTATCTTCTTTGGCAATGGGCGCTTTACCGGTTTGGAACATTTCCAAAATGGCTTTCATCAAATTGGTGAACACGTCATCATCCAAGGCGACGGTTTCGTTGCTGTTTTGATGGTTTATCACAAAGTAGTGTTTCCATTCACTTTGCATCATGTTGATGCTCGCCGAGCGGCCATCGGCAAAACGAAGTTGCCAAGCGGGACGCGCTTCGCAGCCGGTATACATAACAGCGGTGACATCGCCGCCCATCAAAGCAACAATCGGCTCAATTTGATGAACCAGATAATTGATGGGTTCCAAGTGGCCAAAAGCAACCACGCCGCTGACATCCTTGGGGTTAACGGCTTTTAACTTGTCGGAGCAACGAAACGCAGAAGCGGAAAAACAAACAGAACCGCTCTTTTGAGCTGTCTCAAAAATCTGTTCAGCTTCTGCTTTACTGTTGGCAAAGGTTTTGTCCACGTAAACAGGTTTGCCTGATGCCACGGCAGGCAATGCAAGCGCCAAATGTTTTTCGCAGTTGTCGGGTGCCAACACAACCACACAATCGCTCTTTTCAACCAGCTCGTGAATATCCGAAACCAACTCTATGCCCTGTTTTTCACACCACTGCGCATTGGTGAGCGAACCCTCAAACGGGCAATCGATTTCACCATACGCATAAGCGACTTGATATTCACCATCACTTACCGTTTTTAGCCAAGCAGGATAGTTATCCGCATGCCATTCGTTAAGATAATAATCGATAAAACCAATCTTTTTCATAACAATCCCCTTTTCACATCATTCAAACGATACTTCTTTGTGATTTTCGGCAGAATCGTAGATAGCTTGCATGATTTTGGACGTGATGATGTTGGTGTCAATGTGCGACGGTAATTTTTCGCCGCTTCTGACACAATCGACAAACGCATTGATTTCGGTTTCGAAATGGTTGCGTTTTTCATATTCGGGAGTATAGTCGATAAGTTGGCCGTCTTTGGTCCCATAGAATTTGAAGTCGGCACCATACTGCAAACGAACGCCACCTTTATCGCCGAGGAAATCAATAAACATTTCGTTTCCACCGATGTTTTGTGCCCAAGCGCCGTTAAGAGTGATGGTCGGACCATCCGTACGAATCATACCGGTAACACCCGTTTCCACATCGCAAACACCATCCAGTTTCGGGGGACCGGCCCACATATCTTTGTAGACATATTCCGAAATGTTTTTGCCGATATGGGAAAACGCTTCGGCGGAAACGGTTTTGGGTGTGGGGTCACCGCAGCAGTACATAACAATGTCCAAAAAGTGTACGCCCCAGTCAATGAGAACGCCGCCACCTGCAATGCTTTTATCGGTAAATGCACCGCCAAGGCCCGGAATGGAACGGTGGCAACGGAAGCTGATATACACTTGATAGATTTCGCCGAGTTCACCGGCATCAATCAGTTTTTTGATTTGGTTAACCCCGTCATTGAAGCGGTTAACAACACCAATGTTGAGCACTTTACCTGTTTTGTGTTGAGCATCCAACATGGTAAGTGACTCATCATATGTTCTGGCGGCAGGTTTTTCGCAAAGAACGTTTTTGCCCGCGTTCAAAAAGTCGATGGTGATGGGGGCGTGAACTTTATTAGGGGTACACACCGATACCGCTTCCACTTCGGGGTCGGAAAGGATTTCGTGATAGTCCGCTACCGCTTTGCCGCAACCATACTTTTGCACCGCCTCTTCGGCACGTTCGGGAATAATGTCACAAAACCATTTGATTTCGACGTTTTCGTTTTTCATGTATGCCGGAATATGTGCCATGTTTGCTATGGTTCCGCAACCGATAACCGCAACTTTCATTTTGCTCATGTTCTTTACTCCTTTGCACATTTTAGAATGCTTTTCTTTATTTTAATACTAAAATTTTTAGATTTCAATAACCCTTTTTTCTGTATTACTTGTCATTTTTTTAGGTTTTTTTCTTTTTATTGCCTGCAAAACGAACATCTCCTTGTTCAAATCGTTTACGCAATTTTTCCAGCGCTTTCTTTTCAATACGCGATACGTATGAACGGGAAATACCCAGCCGTTTTGCCGCCTCTCGTTGCGTTAGCGGGTCGTGGATTAGACCATACCGCCAGCTAATAATTTCCTTTTCGCGGTCGGTGAGACTTTCTTCCATGTATCGGTACAATTTTGCTGCATTGATTTTGTTATCCAAATCATCGGCAATGGTATCTTCTTGCGCAATCACATCCATCAGCGTTAGCGTGTGTCCTTCTTTGTCCGTTTCAATCGGTTCCATAATTGATACGTCTTGCGCCGATTTACGATTGGCACGAAAATACATTAAAATCTCATTTTCCACACAACGAGAAGCGTAGGTTGCCAACCGAACACCTTTTGTATAATCAAAGGTGTTAACCGCTTTCATTAACCCAATCGTGCCAATGGAAATTAAATCGTCTTGGTCGCGTACGGAACTGTAATATTTTTTGATAATGTGCGCGACCAACCGCAGATTGTGCTCAACAAGCTTGTTGCGTGCCGCCATATCCCCTCGCTCATGGTACGCCACCAAGCATTCGTGTTCTTGTTCGGCAGACAACGGATGCGGGAATGAACCGGAATTAACCACTTGCAACGCCATGAAAAAGATGCGGGATAGCGAATTGAATATTTCTGCAAACATACCTTTCACCCTTTCTGTTTCACTATATGCGAATGGAACCTGATTTTGCCTGTCCGTTCAAAGCTATGGCTTTTGTTTTCTGTTGGTGTTTTTAGCTTTTTCTTTTTTAGAACAAAAGAATAGTGTCTAATACTACCAAAAAAATGTCTTTTTGATTATTCCTATGCTTTGGTGGTGTATTGTATAATAAAATTACGAAATAATTCGAAAGGAGTTTTACCATGAATGTTTTAGCCATCGGTTGCCATCCCGACGACGTGGAAATTGCCTGCGCCGGTACGTTGGCAAAATGCGTGAAACGCGGTGACAGAGTGGTTGTTTGCCATGCTTCCAGCGGTAATTTGGGACATGTCATCATTCCGCCTGATGAACTCCGCGTCATCCGTGCAAATGAAGCCAAAAAAGCAGGTTCTCTCGCAGGAATCGAAGTCATTTCTGCCGGTTTTGACGACCTTGAAATTTTCGACAGTGAGGATGCGGCACGTGACCGTTTGGTAGACGTTATTCGTTATGCCAACCCCGATTTTATCATCACGCACAATCCCGATGATTACATGCCCGACCATACGGCGGTTTCTCGTTTGGTGTTTGATGCTTGCTTTACCGCAACGCTCCCCAACTACACCGATTATGAGCACCGTTACAGCACCATGGATACCCCGCCCGCACGGTTGGTGCCTGTATACTACATGGACACCTTGGCAGGTGTGGAATTTAACCCGACGGAATATGTGGACATTACCGACGAAATTGATTTAAAAATCAAAATGCTCGAATGTCACGAAAGCCAAATTGTTTGGATGCGTGACCACGACGGTATTGATTTTGCCGATATGGTGCGCACCTGCTCGCGTTATCGCGGTTACCAATGCGGCGCCGATTATGCCGAAGGTTTCCGTCAATGCCAAGTGTACTTAAAAGGAACAACCAAACGGTTGTTGCCGTAATAAGTTATAAAATCAAAAGGAGGAAAAAAACATGAATTTTTTGACTACCGTTAAAGGTTCCGACATGGAACACTTCTTCCCCAAAGGCTGGGACATGGAAAAAATCGATGCTTGCTGCGAAAAAGGCGTTGCTCGCGAAGATTTCTGGAACAAAGATTTCACCCCCATCGCTTGCGAAAGCTTGTCGGATTTCGACACGTTCATGGGTCACGAAATTGCTATGGCTATCCGCAATGCTCGCGAGGCCGGCGAAAAACTTGCCATGATTTTGCCCGTAGGTCCCATGGGTATGTACCGCTGGGCTTCTTACTTTTTGACCAACTGGAACGTTTGCTGTGACCACGTCTACACCTTCAACATGGACGAATGGTCGGATATTGACGGCAACACCTTGCCTTCGGACAACTCCGCTTCGTTCGAATACAGCATGAAACAAGCGTTCTTTGACAAGCTCGGTGCATTAACTGTTCCCCCCTCCCAACGCAACTTTGCTACCAAAGAAAACTTGCCCACCTACCCCGAAAAAATTGCTGCTCTCAAAGCCGAGGGTGCAAAACTTGTGCTGGTATACGGTATCGGCCGTGCTTGCCACATTGCTTTCTGGGAACCCACTTTCGCCGAAGATTATGCCACCGAAGCCGAATGGAAAGCGGCTCCGTATCGTTTGGGCGCCAAACTGACTCCCATGACGATTGAACAAAACGCTATCACCAGCTTTAAGAGCCGTACTACCTTGGTACCGTGCTTTGCAAACACCATGGGCCCCGGTTTGATGTTCCAAGCCGACTACGCTATCGGCGGTGCCGACGGTATGTTAGGTCGTGGCATGAGCTGGCAAGGTATGAGCTTCCTTATCACCTTGCACTACGGTCCTGACACTTCGTTTACTTCCACCTACATTCCCACTTTGCCCGGTAAATTGTTCTACCTCAAAGAACTCGCCGGTCCGCTCACTCCGGAATGTAACTAATCAACAAAGCAAAAGACCTTCGAAGAAAACTCTTCGAAGGTCTTTTTTATATGAGTTGAGCGACGTCCATGGGTGGACGATACATCCATTTACCGTTGGTGAAATCCGGAATCGGTTGGGGTGTACCCCCTTGGCGGATGGATTCTTCCGAAAGTACGGTAACAGAAAGCCAGGCGGCCGCATCGTATACATCAATCGGCATCGGTGTACCATTTTTGACCGCTTCAAAGAACGCACGATGTGTAAAATAGTCCATACCGCCGTGTCCTGTCTTTTGCGCTTCGGGAGTCATGTCTTTCCACATTTTCGGCAGGTGTTCTTCTTCGAACTCTTTGGCGTTATGAAACAAATCCTGCGACAACAAGTAATGTTCCTGATGCACGCCTTCCAAAAACAACGTTCCCGTTTCTTGGTTATAACTCCCTTGCGTACCGCGAACGTTAAAAGCGCGGCTATAATGCGAACGCGGCAAACTCGTATCCAAAATGAGCGAAATAGTTTCGCCGTTTTCGCACGTAATAATGGTTTGGACAATATCACCCTGGCGGTACTTTGCGTTAGACACTTCCGCTGAATACTTTTTTTCGGCGGCGTACTTTTTGGCATAAGCGGCAAGCCCTGCCGCTTTGCTGGCAACCGAGACCAGCGAAACCATGCGATTGCCGCGATTGATGTTGAGCAATTTCGCAATGGGCCCCAGTTCATGCGTGGGATAGTTTTCGCTGCAACGGTGCAAATAGTTGCGGTAACGATATTGTCCTTTTGCCGCACCGTCCAACAAATGCTCCCGCAAATCGTGACCGTAGGTGCCGGAACAATGCACAATCTCACCAAACAACCCTTTGCGGGCAATGGCAGTAGCAAACAATTCCTCTTTGCCAAAACAGCAGTTCTCGAGCAACATATACGGTGTGCCCGTTTCTTCGTACGTGTGCACCAACCGCCAACAGTTATCCAGCGAATATTCGCACCCTACCTCGCCGGCAGTCGGAATACCCGCTTGCATGCACGCCATGCAGATTTCCGTGTGCATATCCCATGAGGTATAGACCAAAACGGCCTCTACACCGTCCAGTGTGAAAAAGTCGCGGTAGTCGGTAGTTTGAAACGGCAGGGGTTTGCCTGCTTCGGTTATGAGCTTGACGATATCCGCCATGCGTTCTTTTCGCAAATCACAAACACCGATAATATCTACGTTTTCCATTTTAAGGAGTACGTCTTTGATAAGTTGTTTGCCGCGGTCGTTAAGACCGACAATGGCAACTTTTATCGTATCCATGGTTTAGTCCAATTCGGCAACGTCTTGTGCCGGACGATACATCCATTTGCCATTGGTAAAATCCGGAATCGCTTTGGGAGTACCGCCTTCGCGGATGGATTCTTCGGCCAACACCGAAACCGCCAACCACGTTGCCGCATCGTACACGTCAATCGGCATGGGGGTGCCGTTCTTTAAGGCTTCAATAAAAGCACGGTGCGTAAAATAGTCCATACCGCCGTGACCAACGGCTTGGGCCTCGGGCGTGATTTCTTTCCACATTTTAGGCATATATTCGTCTTCATATTCTTTGGCGTTGTTAAGCAATGCTTCCGAGAATTTCCAACGTTCCGGATGAACGTCATCCAAGAACAAGGTGTGAGTATCTTGGTTGTACGAACCAAAGGTTCCGCGCACGTTAAACGCACGGCTGTAATGCGAACGAGGCAAGCTGGTATCCAACGTCATCAAAATGCTTTCGCCGTTTTCGCAAGTGAGCAAAGTGGTAACAATATCACCTTGACGGAAATCGGCGTTGCGCACTTCTTCGGGGTAATTTTTTTCGTCGGCATGTTTTTTGACATAGGCTTGCACGCCCGCAGATTTGCTGGCAATAGCCGTCACCGAAACCAAACGGTTACCGCGGTTAATATTAAGCAACTTGGCAATCGGGCCCAGTTCATGCGTGGGATAGTTTTCGGTACAGCGGTGCAAATAGTTGCGGTAGCGGTAATGACGGTCTTGCAAACCGCCTGCCACTTGGCTGCGCAAGTCGTGACCGTACATACCCGAACAATGCACAATTTCTCCAAACAAGCCTTTGCGCGCCATGGCAGTAGCAAACAATTCTTCTTTGCCATAGCAACAGTTTTCCAAGAACATGTACGGTGTACCCGTTTCTTCATGCGTGTGTACCAAACGCCAGCAGTTATCCATTGCATACTCACACCCCACTTCGCTGGCGGTGGGAATGCCCGCTTTCATCGCCGCAATGCAAACTTCGGTATGCATATCCCAAGACGTGTACGCCATGATGGCATCCACACCTTCCAAAGTCAGAAAATCACGGTAGTTTTGTGTCTTGAACGGTTCTTTACGTCCGGAATCAACCACCAATTGTGCCGCATGTTCAATGCGGTCTTCGTACAAATCACAAACGCCGATGATTTCGACATCGTCCATTTTGAGCAACACATCTTTAAGCAATTGCTCGCCACGCTCGCCCAAACCAACAACAGCTAATTTAACGGTATCCATTTTCTTTTACCTCCTACACTGTTTTTCTGCTTTCAGTATACGTCGACGCATAAAAAGCAACAATGGGTTTCTTTATCGTAAAAACTGTGTTTTTTTACTCTATTTACTTTTTATTCCTTATATGTTACACTTAATTTGGTGATGTACTATGGATAAATTTCTCAAAGAGCAAGTCTATCGGCCGTTTTCCGCCAAGGGGGATTTTTCGATTGTCAGCATTGGATACAACGATTTTTCCAAGCCCGACCTTTCCGCTTATACCAAAACGCATTTTCAAATGTTTTATACACTGCATTATGTCATCAGCGGAAGCGGTACGTTGGTCTACAACAACAAAACCTACCATCCGCGGGCGGGTTCTCTGTTCTTCTTGCCGCCCAATCAACCTATTCAGTATTATCCCAACCCCAATGACCCGTGGGAATACGTGTGGTTTGCTTTCAACGGCACTCCCAGTGAAGAATACGGCACCCGTATGGGCTTTTCCGACGAGGCGGTGGTGCAAGAAACACGATTTCCGCAAGCGGTGTACCTTTCGTTGGATAAATTGTTTCATTCTCCCCGCGACACCGCCAACGACGATTATTTTTTGGCGTTATCGTCATTTTACGAGATTATGCACCTTTGTTTACGCTCAGCACCGCCGCAAGGGATGCAAGAAGTTAAACACATGATTGAACTCAACTGTACTTCGCCTGATTTTTCCATAAAAAAATTGTGCGAATCACTGTTTATCAGTCATTCGCACTTTTGCCGTTCTTTTAAAGCAAAGTATGGCATGTCGGCTATTCATTATTTAGTGCTTTGCCGACTGGAACACGCCAAACAGTTGTTGGTCAGCGGTAATTTGCCGGTCAAAGCGGTGGCTTTTTCCTGCGGGTTTAGTGATGAACTGCATTTTATGAAAACTTTCAAAGCCCAAACCGGAATGACTGCCTTGCAGTATCGGCGGCAGTTTACTCCGTAATGGCTAACACTTTTTCCAATGCCGCGGTAACATTTTCCGGCACGTGGCCGCTTTCCAAAAATACGCGCCGATATTCCCGCGGTGTGGTACCGGTTTTGAGTTTGAACACGCGTGAAAAATAGTTGTAGTCGGAAATACCGCAGTTTCCCGCAATTTCCGAAATGCTGTATTTGGGGTCCTTTAAGTACTTGCACGCAAGCACAATGCGCTTTTGCAAAATGAACTGCCCAATTGCCATGTTCGCGTTTTTTTCGGCACAGCGGTTGAGCGTGGAAATGCTGACCGATAACGCCTGCGCAATTTCACTCAGCGGTAATTTTTCTCGCAGATTTTCATCAATATACGCTTGCGCGCGTTGCCACAAATCGTCGCGGTTGCGCTGAATAAGTTTTTGCAACAATAAGTGTTCAATACAAATTTGCAAAATGTGGCACAATGCCCCCACACTGGCGCGAGAAGTAGGAATCAGTTGAAAAAATTGGTGGTTAAGCACCGACATATCGGTAATAAAATGACGGCAATTTTGATACACCGTATTCCATTGTGAACCGAGCGACATTTGATCATCCAACAAGTGTCCCATCATGACATAGCCTAACAACTCGTCGTTGCGTTGACCGGACAAAATCGGCACACACACTTCAATCAACCCTGCATGACATTGATAAACGCAGGGTTTGCCCGTCACTTTTGCTTGGTGAAAACCGTACATATCGCACTCGTCACACTTGGATTTTCCCACTGCGGTGGATTGGATATGCTGGCAAAACGAATTGGCTTGTGCGGGATAACGCAGCAAGTTGTTGAATTCCGGGTCAAAAATAGCGCATTGGTGACCCGTAATTTGATAAATATCTTTGAAGATACCTTGAATTTCATTTAGTTCAAAAAAGAGATTCATCATGGCCCAATTCCGCCTTTCTTGTGCCGAAATATTTCATTTTGACTAAAAAATGCTACTTTTCAAGTACATTGTACTATTCAAATTTGGAAAAGTCAAGTATAATGAAGGTAATAAAAAACAGCAATGTGTCCGGAAATCTATTTTCCACACAAGGCGGAAAGGAGAAAACGATGGACGGAAAAACAAAATGGTATTTTCCGGATGGCGAGTTGCCGCCCATGGGGGATGACCCGGAAGTATACGGTCATGAATCTATCATCATTTTGAATCCGAACGAGCAAGAGGCTCACGTCAAACTGTGCATTTTCTGGACAGACCGTGAACCCACGTGGAGTGAAGAAATGGTGGTTGCCGCCGGCCGTGTCAAAGGCTTACGCGCGACCGAAAAATGCGATTTCTTAGGCGGTGTGCCGAACGCCGGCGAACAATACGCTATGCTGCTCGAAAGCGATATTCCGGTAATTGCCCAATACGGCAGACTGGATATTCGTCAACCCAACATGGCATTCTACACCACCAGTGGTTACTCTGTATAAAAAGGATTTACGAGTATTTCAAAACAGCAGGGGCTGAAATCCGCCTGTGAAAATCGAGCTCGGATACGGCTTCTCTGCTTAAAAAGAAAGGAAGGATTGTTATGTCCCGCATTTGTATTCCTGATAGCGAATATCAAGAAAGAATTAAACGCTGTGCTGCTTTGGTTGCCGAAAAAGGCTACGATGTTTTTTTGGTAAACTCCAACGAAGCAGACTATGCAAACGTCCGTTATTTCAGCAACTTCTGGCCGTTGTTTGAACGTGCCGGTGTGGCTATTACCCCTGCCGGTAAAGCCGCTTTGTTGGTCGGTCCGGAAAGCACCATCTTTGCCGCTGACCGCAGCAAGATTGAAAAAATCTACACCATGCTCGCGTACCGCGAATCCGCTGACCCGGCTTATCCGGAACTCAGCCCCATGGAATATGACGAAGTGTTCCGCGACATGGGTATCACCGGCAAACACATTAAAATTGCAATTGCCAGCTTCCTCGATACCAACTGCGAAATGCTCCGCCGCTTGCAAGAAAGCTATCCCGAAGCAGAAATCGTGGAAGACAAAGAAATCATGGTTTCTTTGCGCCGCATCAAATCCGAAAACGAATTGGCTTGCATCCGTGAAGGCTTCCGCATCGTGGATTTGGCAACCCAAGAAGTTATCAAAAACTTGCGCCCCGGCGTGACCGAACTCGCCATGGTTGGTATTGCTCAACGCGTTATCTATGAAAACGGCGCCGAATACGAAGGCTTACCCATGTACGTGTTCAGTGAAGCCTCTACCCGCCATGCTATCTCTCGTCCGAGCTACCGCACCATCGGCAAAGGTGACATTGTTCAACTTAACCTTTCCGCCAAAATCGACGGTTACTCCCCGTCCATTGGTTTGCCGGTTTGCGTTGGCAAACTCACCGATGAAAAACGCCGTTATGTCGAATTCTGCTTGGAAGCGCACAAATGGACCGAACAACAAATCAAAGCCGGCGTCCTCGCTTCCGATATCGCCAAAGGTTTCTACAAACTCTATTGCGATAACGGCTACAAAGATGCCTATGTCTATGGTCCTTGCCACGGCACCGGTTTGATTGAAGTGGAAGCTCCGTGGATGGAAACTTCTTCCGACTATGCTCTGGAAAAGAACATGACCTTCCAAATCGACACCTTCATCTCCGGCCCGACCTTTGGTCTGCGTTGGGAAAAAGGTATCGTGGTTACCGAAAACGGCTGCGAATCCACCGGTGGCAACATCGGCAAAATCTACGAATTGGATTTCTAATTCGCAACACATCAAAAACTCCCCGTTCTTCCGAACGGGGAGTTTTTTTGTTATTTGTTCGCAAAAAGTTCGTTGTATTTTTCAATTGCTGCCGAAATAACGCGTATCGCTTCTTCTCGGTCGCTGACTTCTTTGACAGCAGTGGTTTTGTTTTCCAAGTTTTTATACACCTGAAAAAAGTGACGCATTTCTTCAAATATATGTTTCGGCAATTGGTCGATGCTCGTGTACATATTGTAGTTGGGGTCATCAAACGGAATCGCAATAATTTTTTCGTCGTTTCTGCCGTTATCCACCATCGAAATCATACCAATCGGATACGCGCGCACCAAACACATCGGCTCAATCGGTTCGGCACATAAAAGCAACACGTCCAGCGGGTCACCGTCGTCACCAAACGTGCGAGGAATAAACCCATAGTTTGCGGGATAGTGCGTAGAGGTATGTAAAATACGGTCTAAACGGATATACCCCGTTTCTTTATCCAGTTCATATTTTTTACGACTCCCTTTGGGAATCTCAATCACACAAATAAAATCTTGCGGTTTGATTCTGTCTTGTGAAATATCGTGCCAAATGTTCGACATGCTTTCAAGTCCTTTCTTTTTCACACAGTATAGCAAAAAGCGTACCAAAAAACAAGCAATTTTTCTTTACAAATAACAGCACAGCACGGCCAGCCTTTTGGCGGACTCTGCTAGCGACGCCAAAACCGCACATTCACTACGCGAATGAATATTTTTAAACTCAACGCCAAGGGAATCCAACGTAGGAATGCCACACCGTGTCGTGTAAGCGGCATCCGAACCACCGCCCGTTGCGCGACGCGTTAAGGTCGGCAACTGATTTTCTTTGAAAATAGTGTTTGCTTTTTCCAATAATTTCAAATTAGTATCCGTAAGTTCCATGGCGCTTCGCAGACTTTCCAACACCACTTCACACGTCGTTCCCTCAATGTACGCGGTGTCTGCTGTTTCCCTTATAATCTCTTTAATTTCGGAAAGTTGAACTTCACTGGCAAATCGGCAATCCACTTGGAACAAACACTGTTCGGGCACGGTGTTTATTTTTGTTCCGCCCGAAACAATCCCGCAGTTGAAGGTGATTCCTTCTTTGTCTTTGTATTTTTCCAGTTCCAAAATTTTGTGTGCAGCCTCAGCAATAGCGCTGATACCATCATAACAATTTCCGGCATGGGCGGCTTTTCCCGTAATTTTAAAAGTATATTTGGCAATGCCTTTTCGTTGCAGCACAGCTGTTCTTGCAACGTGCGGCTCGCAGTTCAAAAACGCCGCTGCACCTTTGGCACACTCGCACATATACGCTACCGTTGTTTTGTTACTTTCGGCACTGCTGGTTTCTTCATCCGATTGCAAAATGAGTTTTATCGGACGGGCAGTAAACCCCTCTGCTTCAAGCGCTGCCATCGCCATAAACGCTGCTACAATCCCGCCTTTACAATCTGCTACACCGGGTCCATAAATTTTTTGGTCGTCTTTTTTGACAACAGGCGTGCCAAACAGTCCCACGGGATGAACGGTATCCAAGTGTCCCGACAAACACACAGGTACACCACCCGCATCGGGGTTCATGGTAATACAAATACAATCACCGGCTACCGACTGTTTTTGCTTTTCAGTCTTCCAACCATGTGCCTTCGCTTTTTCAATAATGTAATTACCCGCAGCATCCACACCTTTTTTGTTGTCGGTGGGACTTTCAATAGCACAAAACTCTTCCCAAAAGGTTATGTATTCTTGCTGCAAAGCATCGATTCGCTTAAGCAAAGTATCACACTGGCCCATTTCTGTTTTCCCCCTCTTTGGTTTTATATAGAAAATGAGTTCTTTTGGTGCTGTTTCATCGCGGTCAATTCGAGGTTATTATACCATGCATTTTTAATAACTTCAACATATAAACAACCGCTAAAACTTGTGTTTTAGCGGTTGTTGCTTGATTAATTAAACGATACCAGCTTGGTTTCTCCCGTTGCAAAAGCATTGGGGCCCGGGTCGGACATCGAAAAATACATCCGAGCGGCTTTGGTCGTGCCGAAATCGCGGTTGGAGCCGGAGTTTTGCACCTTGTTAAAGGCATCGCGGAACATCTGGTTGTGAGCTTCTTCACGATTTAATAAAAAGTCAATGGTTTCTCGCACTTTTTTGTCATTAATTTGGCGGTAAAGGTACTCATAAACCACCTTAGCACGTTGTTCAGAGGCAATGTTGCTGAGCAAATCGGCACACAAATCCCCCGTAACCGTAACGTAATCGGCAGTCCAAGAATACCCCGAAGCGTTAATAAGGCCGGGATTTAACCCCAAAATAACGTGCGATTGAATTTCTCCGCAAGGCACCGTTTGCGCATCCACGTCATGCCCGTTGAGCAAATTAATAGTCTGCGCCACCATCTCCATGTGTCCTAATTCTTCTGCCGCAATATCCAAAAACAAATCTTTGATTTCGGGGTCTTTAATCCGAAAACTCTGCGACATATATTGCATGGCGGCTTTCAGTTCCCCATTGCCACCACCCAATTGTTCTTGCAAAAGCGCCGCATATTGCGGGTTGGGTTTTTCTATTTCCACCGGATGAAAAAGCATTTTTTCGTGTTTAAACATTTTGGTTGCCTCCTTTTATTTTCTACAACGTATTTTTTCCATCTTTTTCAAAACTATTCCCGCTTATTTTAACCTAAATTCCTCCGTTACGGCATAGCAAAAGTAAGTGTTAAATCTGTACGAAACACTTATGCGCATAAAAAAGGAATGTCCATAAAGGACTAAAGTCCTTTATGGACATTCAACATGGTCCGAGTGACAGGGATCGAACCTGCGGCCTGATGGTCCCAAACCACCCGCGCTCCCAGCTGCGCCACACCCGGATATCTATTCAATTTTTGGTCTTTTTGCGTGGAAGTGGGACAAACTGTGGTCAAACGCAAATTCCACGCAGTTTTGAGTTTTCTCAAAACTCCGAAAGTCCGCACCGTTAGAGGCTTTTCGGGGCTTTCGTAAAATCTCGGCTATAACTGCTGGGCACGCTCCCAAAGCAGGCGTGCTACCAACTGCGCTACACCCCATAATGTATAAAATTGCGACTAACACGCATTATACCTCTTTTTGTAGCCAAAGTCAAGAAAATCCCCTGTTTTAAAGAGAAAGTCTTGCATAAATTGTCAAAATGGTATACAATAGGTAGAAATATCCAAAGAGGAGGAATCATCCATGAAAAAGGACAGTCGTTTTGCAGCGTTCTTGAAACGGAAAGACATTGTTTTTTCAGCGAAACGGTATTTTATTGATGCTATGAGTGCCATGGCACAAGGTCTTTTTTGCACGTTGTTGGTTGGAACTATTTTAGACACGTTAGGCACGCAAGCCGGTATTGGTTTTTTGCAAGAAACGCTTTTCACTATTGGGAAAGGTGAAAACGCCTTGCACTACACCTTAGGCGGTTTATGTTCGCTAATGGTCGGCCCCGGCATGGCAGTTGCTATCGGTCGTGCCCTTAACGCACCTCCGTTGGTACTGTTTTCACTTATTTCGGTTGGCTTTGCTACCAATATTTTAGGCGGTGCCGGCGGTCCTTTGGCCGTGTTTTTTGTGGCAATTTTTGCAGCAGAAATCGGCAAAGCCATCAGCAAAGAAACCAAAATCGATATTTTGGCAACACCTATTGTCACCATTCTTTGCGGTGTGGGTTTTGCTTGGTTAGTGGCTTCTCCCATTGGAACGGCCGCCAACTGGACAGGCAATCTGATTATGTGGTCCACCATGCAACACCCGTTTATAATGGGAATTTTGGTTTCTGTAATTGTTGGTATTGCCCTCACCTTGCCGATTAGCAGCGCTGCTATTTGTGCGGCTTTGAGCCTGACGGGTTTGGCAGGTGGCGCGGCTGTAGCCGGTTGCTGTGCACAAATGGTTGGTTTTGCGGTTATGAGTTACCGTGAAAATCGCGTGGGCGGCCTTTTGGCACAAGGTCTCGGCACCAGTATGTTACAGATGGGCAACATTGTTCGCAATCCCCGTATTTGGATTCCGCCAACGCTTGCTTCTGCCATCACCGGCCCGCTTGCTACGTGTTTATTCCGTTTGGAAATGAACGGTGCCGCGGTATCTTCCGGCATGGGCACTTGCGGATTAGTCGGCCCCATCGGTGTAATTACCGGTTGGTTGGAACCTTCTGCTGCCGCTATCAAGCAAGGTGCTGTCGCTATCACGCCTACGCTTATGGATTGGATGGGACTTGTGCTGATCGCCGTGGTGTTACCGGCTGTGTTAACGTGGTTAATCAGTTTGCCGTTACGCCGCTTTGGTTGGATTAAAGAAAACGATTTGAAACTGGATTTATAATAAGAATACAACACGAAAGGAGCCGCAAAATGAAACAACAAAAAACTGTATCTTCCACTCTTGTTCATTTGCCGAATGGCATTACCTGTTTTCGGATTGTCGGCTCTGTCGCTTTGTTGTTTTTACCGTCTTTTTCACCAGTCTTTTATATTCTGTATTCCTTGTGCGGCGTAAGCGACGCGGTTGACGGTTTTATCGCACGTCGTTTTAAACTCACCAGTGATTTGGGTTCACGGTTGGACAGCATTGCCGACTTATTATTCTATGCTTCCATGTTAACCCACGTTATTCCCTTTTTGGTGCCGCGTGTCCCGACTGCCGTATGGTACGTCGTATCTGCATTAATACTATTGCGAATCGTAATGTATTTGTTGGCCGCTGTTAAGTATCATCGTTTTTCTTCGCTACATACTTATGCGAACAAAGCAACCGGAATTGTGTTGTTTTGCGTGCCATACTCACTGTTATTTGCCAATCCTACTACCGTTTCGTGGATTGCTTGTGCCGCATGCGCGTTGTCTTCGTTAGAGGAACTGGTAATTCATTGTTATGCCAAGCAGTACCCGGCTGAAACAAAAACGATATTTCATATGCGGTAATGCCCTCCCCCCAACCGTTATCCGGTTGGGGATATTTGCTATTTTGGTTGTATTTCGAAATAAACTGTGATATGATAGCATAGTATAAAGGCGAAGAGCCTTGCTTCGCCCAACTTAAACACAAACCCCTCGAAATCTTCTCGCTTTCAGGTCGAAGATTTTAAGAAGAGCGGATTTCTCGGTCAAGCAAGGCAAAAACGCAGTCAATACTTCCGTATTGGCGAGTATTTTAACGACGGGTGAGCGAAAATCCGCCTTCTTAGAACAAGGCTCGGATTAATCGCGTCACCTTAGGTGGTGGAAGTTATGGATAATCGTCCCATTGGTGTATTTGACTCCGGCTTGGGAGGGCTCACCGTTGTTCGCGAACTGTTAGAACGTTTGCCGCATGAAAATCTGATTTATTTTGGCGATACCGGTCGCGTTCCGTATGGCTCGCGCAGTCCCGAGATTATTCGTCACTTCACCTTACAAAACTCACGGTTTTTGTTAAACCACGGTGTCAAATGTATTATTGCCGCTTGCGGCACCGTCAGCTCGGTAGCCGGCGATTTGCTGTCTTCGCTGGATGTTCCCGCCTGGGGGGTAGTAGAGCCCACCGCAGACGCGGCGTTGTCCGCCACCAAAAACGGCAAAATCGGCGTTCTTGGCACTGCCGTAACAGTACAATCTCGCTCGTTCGAAAAAGCGTTGCAACAACGGCGAAGTGACATTCAAGTCTTTGCCACGGCATGTCCTGTTTTGGTGTCGCTTGTGGAAAGCGGATGGATTGAGCCTGACAACCTTGCCACCGAAGCGGTACTACGACAATATTTGCAACCGCTGATAGAGCAACAGGTTGATACCATCATTTTGGGTTGCACCCATTTCCCATTGCTTTCCCCCATCATTTCTCGTATCATGGGTGACAATGTCACACTAATCAATTCGGGCGAAGCATGCGCTTCATATTGCAAAACGTTGTTGCAACAAACCAACACCTTGTCCTCGCAAACACAAAACGGCGAATGCGAATTTTTTGTCAGCGACCGTCCGCACAACTTTGTCAACGTGGCAGAAATGTTTTTGGGCAGACCGGTGGGCGATAACGTCAAGCAAATCCGTGTGGAGGATTTGCAATGAAGGTAACCGTCCACTTTTGCAATCGGCAAACCGCCGATGGTGAAACAAACCTAACCACCATTGATGCTAAAGGAACTCTAAACCCCACCAAAAACGGTTTTAAATTGTGTTATACTGAACCCGATGGTGCCACTGTCACGATATCGGTTGCTGATAATCGCGTTTTATTTACAAGACAAGGTGAAATCACAACCCACTTACTGTTAGAGGAAAAAAAACAACATCTTTGCCGCTGCACAACACCGTATGGCGAAATGACGTTTCCCGTTGATGCCCATCAATTATCTGCGGATTTGTCCGCCGTTGGCGGCACCATACGCACCGTCTACACTATGGTGATGGGTAACGAAACAATAAATAACGAAATAGAAATTTTGGTTGAGGAAGTGCCAACATGTTAACAATCGCAGAACAGACCCAACAACAACTGGACAGCGCGATTCGCGCCGCTGTCAAAAGTGCCATAGCAGCAAACGAATTGCCGAACGAGCCGTTACCGGATTTCACCATTGAAGTACCGGCAGACCGCAAAAACGGTGATTTTGCCGCCAACGTTGCCATGGTATCGGCGCGTGCTTTTCACAAAGCGCCCCGCCAAATTGCCGAAAGCATTGTCAAATATTTGGCGCTGGAAAACACGTATTTCGACCGCACCGAAGTTGCCGGCCCCGGCTTTTTAAACGTTTTTCTCTCCCCTGCTTTTTATGCCGATGCAGTGGCTCAAATTCTTTCGCAAAAAGAAAACTACGGCCGCAGTGACTACGGCAAAGGCAAAAAAGTAATGGTAGAATTTGTTTCCGCTAACCCCACCGGTCCCATGCACATGGGCAACGCGCGCGGCGGTGCTTTGGGTGACTGTTTAGCAGCCGTGTTGGAAGCCGCAGGATATGAGGTTTGGCGCGAATTTTACATCAACGACGCCGGTAACCAAATCGAAAAATTCGGTCTGTCGTTAGAAGTACGGTATTTGCAACTGTTCCGTGGTGAAGAGGCTGTCCAAATGCCGGAAGATGCCTACCACGGTGACGATATCCGCGCTCATGCCGCCGCTTTTGCCGAACTGCACGGTGACCGCTATGTCGAGTGCGATGAAAAAGAACGCCGCGAGGCATTAATTGCTTACGCCTTGCCGCTGAATATTGATAAAATGCAAAAAGACATGGCAAAATACCGCATTGTTTACGACCGTTGGTTTACGGAATCCACCTTGCACCAAAACGGTGAATTGGCAGAGGTAATAAAACTGTTAACCGACCGCGGTTTAACCTATGAAAAAGATGGTGCTTTGTGGTACAAAGCCGGCGAACACGGTGAAAAATACCAAGGCAAAAAACATACCAATCGCGACGGTGTGGAAGAAGGCATCAAAGACGAAGTGTTGGTTCGTGCCAACGGCAACCCAACCTATTTTGCCGCAGACATCGCCTACCACCGCAACAAATTTGCCCGCGGTTTCGATACTTGTATTGACGTTTGGGGCGCTGACCACCACGGTCACGTGGCACGTATGAAAGGCGCGTTGGATGCCATTGGTCTCGACGGCAATAACTTGCAAGTCGTGCTCATGCAACTGGTACGTCTTATGCGCGACGGCGAAGTGGTGCGCATGTCCAAACGTTCCGGCAAAGCCATTCAACTGGCCGATTTGTTAGACGAAGTACCGGTAGATGCCGCCCGCTTCTTCTTTAACTTGCGGGAAGCTTCTACACAAATGGATTTTGATTTGGGGCTCGCTATCGAACAATCCTCCTCCAACCCTGTTTACTACGTGCAATATGCCCACGCACGTATCTGCTCCATCTTCCGCACCTTGGCGGAAGACGGTGTCACACTCAAAGATGCCGACAGAGATACGTTGTGCTTGCTCACAGCCCCCGAAGAAACGGAACTGATTCGTCATTTGTCCGCCTACTCTGCCGAAATTGTGGCGTGCGCCAAAGCGTACGACCCTGCCGGTATGACGCGGTATGCGGTGGAACTTGCCACCCTGTTCCACAAGTTCTACAACGCTTGTCGTGTGCGTGGTGTGGATGGGCCGTTACAGCAAGCGCGCCTTTCTCTGTGCCACGCTACGCGCTTGGTCCTCAAAAACGTGTTGACTTTGCTCAAAATCGACGCACCCGAAAGTATGTAACCAAAAAGCAAAAAGCCTACCGAATGAAAATTCATTCGGTAGGCTTTTTAACATTTCATTACACGGGCTTAATATCAAACGAACGAGCAATGGCGGTGCGACCTTCTTCGAGCGAAGCAAAATCGCCTGCTGCTAACATTTGCACCATCAAGTTGCCGAGCGCCGTTGCCTCAATCGGGCCGGCATACACGGCTTTGCCGGTGGTTTTGGCGGTCAGTTCGTTCAAATAATTATCCTGACAACCGCCGCCGACAATGTGCAAACGGGAATAGGTGCGACCTGTTACTTTTTCCATTTCGCGCACGGCTTTGCCGTAACACTCCGACAAACTCAAATATACCACTTTGGCAATTTCGCCTACGGTTTGCGGAACGGCTTGGTTGGTTTCGGCACATACGGCTTTGATGGTTTCCATCATGCTGTCAGGAGCCAAGAAACGCATATCGTCCACATCGACAACCGAAGCAATATCTGCCTCGCGCGCCATGTTGCTGATTTCAGCAAAACCATATTGATTATTCAGTTCCCGCTTGATGGATTGCAACATCCACAAGCCCATAATGTTTTTGAGATAACGGAAACGGTAGTTCACACCGCCCTCGTTGGTGAAGTTGAGTTTTTGACTGGCGGCACTGCAATCGGGTGTCATGCGTTCCACACCGAGCAACGACCACGTACCGGAACTGATATACACAAAATCATCGTCATTTGCCGGAACCGCCGCCACCGCCGATGCGGTATCGTGCGTGCCGGGCAACACCACGTTGCAGGTAAACCCGACTTCTTTTTCCATTTCTTCGCTTAACATACCCACGGTTTCGCCGGGGCATTTGAGTTCGCCAAACAAACGGCGGGGCAAACCAAGCGCATCGAGCAATTCGCCGTCCCATTGTTTTGCCTCGGCATTTACCAAATTCGTCGTGGTTGCTAAGGTGTATTCGTTCACGGCTTTACCGGTGAGCAAATAATGATAATATTCGGGAGTCATCAAAAAACGCTCAGCTTTATCAAACACTTCGGGGTTGGTTTGTTTGATGCTCATTAATTGATAAATGGTGTTATACGGTTGTTTTTGAATACCGGTTCTGCCGTACAATTCTTCTTCGGAAATATACTGTGAAACTACCGCATCCATACCCTCGGTACGGCTGTCACGATAGGCAACAGCATCACCGATAACAGCGCCTTGTTTGTCCAACAACACAAAATCCACACCCCAGGTATCAATACCCATGGAAACAGGAATTTTGCCTGCGGCTTTGCATTTTTTCATGCCTTCTACAATACCGGCAAACAAACGCTCGGTATCCCAGCACAAATGCCCGTTACGGTTGATAAGTCCGTTTTCGAAACGGTGCATTTCTTCCAACACGATTTTTCCGTTTTCGGTGTGCGCCAAGATATGGCGGCCGCTCGATGCGCCGATATCTACGGCTAAATAATAGGTAGTAGACATAGTCATTCTCCTTTGCTTACGTATTCCCGTTAAGTATATCAAACCTATCCAAAATTTTCAAGTCTTACCGCAGTAATCGCAAACCTTTTGGATAATGATTTTTCAGTTTCCCGTTCGAAACTTTGCCAAAACCCGTCACCACACCACATACCGCCACAGCCGTATACCCATTCGGCGCGTTTACGGCTATTTCTTCGCCACGCAAAAACGCCAAAAGTTGTGGGTCGTTACGGTCAAAATCCAGTAACCGACGGCAGTCTTCCGCCTTTGCCGCTTGGAACACGGCATGACATGGCTCGGCGCGCAACAGACGACCTTTACACACTTTCGCCACTGCGACACCGGCTGACAACACCGTCACCCCCGAAACAGCAGGAAACTCTTTTGGTAACAACCGTACCGTATCCCCAAACACCGAAAAAACACCATCGGGTGGAGTGGTAAAACATTCTTCATATAACTTCCGAGCAAGGTCTATTGCTTCATTTTTATCCTGTTTTATCGACCCCGCGTTTATATCACTTTCTCCCTGACGGCGGAATTTAGCAATAAAATGCCCTTCTCCACCATGCCAAGGGAAAATACGACGACATTTTCTGGTGTCCACCGTTTTTGCAAAATCTTGCAATGAGGTGGGAATGAACGGTTCAATCGTTGCATAGTCAAAAGCGGCTTGTCCAAACAAAACGTCGGTTTCTTCCAACCAAAAATCAGGATGCCGCTGCAAAAACCGAATCACGGTTATTTCATTTTCTTCCGGTGCAAACGTACAAGTGGAAAGTACCAGCCGTCCCCCTTGCCGCACACAAGTGGCGGCATTATCCAAAATTTCCGCACTGCGTTCGGCACAATGGGAAACAGCTTCCTCGCTCCATTCGGTAACAGCTGCTTCCTCTTTGCGAAACATTCCTTCGCCCGAACACGGTACATCTGCCAGCACCGCATCAAACCATTCGGGTAACGCTTGTGCAACACGGGCAGTATCTCCACAAGAGACCACACCGTTTTTAACACCGCATCGTTCCAAGTTTTGCGCTAACACTTTGGCGCGAGCAGGTACGTATTCGTTTGCCCACAACAAACCGCTGCCATCAAGCGCCGCCGCAATTTGTGTGGATTTTCCGCCGGGAGCGGCGCACAAATCCAATACCCGTTCCCCTTTTTTCGGAGAAAGCACCGTCACCGCCGACATGGCCGACGGCTCTTGCATGTAATACGCCCCCGCATGGTGCAACGGCTCACTCCCTGCACGAAACGAAGCCGTAGTCACACACCCGTCTTTTGAAAACGGCGTGGCTTGTAATGTAAACGGCAAGCATTGTTCAAGTTTTTCTGCCGTGCATTTTAACGTGTTAACACGTAACCCTCGTTGCAAAACAGGTTTTTCAAACCATTCTTCTAAGCGGGCATAGTCATCCCGAAGCAAACGGCGCATGCGCGCCGTGAAAGCCGCGGGTAATACACGTTCACTCACGGTTTTCCTCCGCTTTTTCCAAACGACGGCGCACCGAACGTTTTGGGCGCGGCAAATCCTTTGTCGTTTCCTCCTGCGCATCACTCAACAACTCAAAATAACTGTCCGGCGGCATTTCTTCCTGCTCGGCTTGTGCATACAATCGCTGTTCGCGATATTCCAAAAAGATAGGAAACATACACAGCGGAATTAAAATCGGTGACATGTGCCGATACAAAACCTTCCAAAACGTCATACCGATATCGATGCCTCCGGCCGAAGTCGACGCTTTAAAAATGCCCATCATTTGTACACCGAGCACTATAAAAAACACACCCATCACAACAGCAATCGCGAAAGGTACCATTTTTCCGCGCGGCAAAATTCTGAACAAAAGCACCGCTATCACCATCATCACTGTCGCTACTGCCAAGGGGCGATAATCGTATTGTTCGGCTGCGTTACCGTTCATAATACCGTATATGGCAATACCCTGAAACAGTACCGTCATTGCCAACAACACCCATATCACTTTTTTGCAAAATTTTACAAGCATAGTTTTCCGTCCTTTATGTTATTCTACCAAGGCAATACAACCTGCCAAACTACCACGTTCACCACCCGTTACACGGTGTGACCAAAACACTTCGGGGTGACATTTGGTACACAAATCGGTCATGGTAATATGCTCTTCGGCAATACCCGCGTCGCGCAAAATATTCCGATTGGTTTGCCACAAATCAATCCAATATTTTTCTTTTGTTTGTTTCACAAAACATGAAGCAGAAAGCGCCGAAAACTCACGGTACACCGGCTCGTCCACTTCAAAACAACACGGCCCGATAGACGGACCGATAGCCGCCAAAATATTTTCTCGACAGCAACCATAGTCACGGCACATACGTTCTACCGTCACAGCGCCGATTTGCGCTACCGTCCCCCGCCAACCGGCATGGGCTGTACCCACCACACGGCGAACAGGGTCCAAAAAGAAAAGCGGAACGCAATCGGCATATTGCGTAAACAGCACCACATTCGGCTCGTCGGTGAGTAATCCGTCAATGTCGCGGTATCCTCGCTCACGGTACACACCTCGCCCACAATCTTTTGCGGTGGCATTGTAAATCACCGTATGGTGTTCCTGCGCCGAAACCACCGCGCGGCGGCTGTCCACCCCCACTGCGGTGCAAAACCGTTCAAAATTTTCGCGCACGTGTTCTTCCTTGTCGCCGCGCGTAAAACTCAAATTCATGCTTTCGTAAATACCTTCGCTTACCCCGCCGAGGCGTGTGGAAAACCCGTGACGTACAAAAGGATACGCGTCAAACGCAGGGAAAGTATAATATCCCACGCCGCTTACCATGTGTGGTGTGAGTGTTTTACTGTGTATTAATGGAGTCATGATTCATCACCC
>JAZNKF010000056.1:0-10554 GCA_045578425.1 Acutalibacteraceae bacterium | reverse complement strand
CGACGATACACCGACGCCTCTTGTTCGGTCAGCAACGGAAAAATTTTATCCAACGCTGCCGCTTGCGCTTCGGCGCGCACTTGCTTGACCGCTTGTTGATGCAACTCTTTGTTCGGGCGGTTTGCCAAACAAACCAAGCGTTCCCGCACCATGATTTCATAAACCGCATCACCGACAAACGCAAGGTTCAAAGGACTCACCGTATGAAGGTCTATTTCCATAGGACAAAACCGACTCATAACACCTTACTCCACAAAATCAAATTCAAAATCGTAAATACTCACGGTATCCCCTTCGCACACGCCGGCTTCTTCCAACTTGCGAATCACACCGGCAGACAACAACACTTTTTCAAAATATTGCAATCCGTCGGTTTCGTGAATATTCACCGTTTGCAACAAGCGCAGCAACCATTCGCCTTCCACAAAAAACACACCGTCGTGTTTTTCAATGCGAATCTCGCGCTCTTTCAGCGCGGTAACATCCGGCAGCGGCGCCACCTCGGCTTCAAACTCCCGAATCGGCGGTAATTCCGCCAAACGTGCAGCACAATGTTGCACCAGCGTTTGTGTTCCGTGAGCAATTGCCGCCATCATTGGAAAATAGGTAAACCCGCGCTCTTTCATGGCTTTTTCAAACACCGCCAACTGCTCGTCGGTTGCCAAATCGCATTTGTTTCCGGCAACAATCATCGGCCGCGCAGCAAGTTCGGGATTAAACTTTTGTAACTCGCTGTTAATGGTATCAAAATCTGTCAGTGGGTCGCGCCCCTCGCTTCCCGAAACGTCTACCACGTGAATCAGTAAACGGCAACGCTCGACGTGACGCAAAAACTCATGCCCCAAACCAACGCCCTCGCTGGCGCCTTCAATCACACCGGGGATATCCGCCATCACAAAGGACGCGCCCTCATCCACGCGCACCACGCCCAGCACAGGCGTGAGCGTGGTAAAGTGATAGTTTGCAATTTCGGGTTTTGCTTCGCTGACAACGGAAATGAGCGTCGATTTACCCACGTTGGGGAACCCGACCAGACCTACGTCTGCCAACAATTTGAGTTCCAAACGAACGTCAAACTCCTCACCGGGTGTTCCCGGTTTGGCAAACCGCGGCACTTGCCGTGTCGGCGTGGCAAAATGAGAATTGCCCCAACCGCCTCTGCCACCTTTGGCGGCAATAAACGGCTCGTCACTTGACATATCTGCCATGAGTCTGCCGGTTTCGTTGTCGTATAACAATGTGCCACGCGGCACAGGAATAATTAAATCCTCACCGGAACGACCAAAACACCGTTTGGCACCACCGTTTTCGCCTGCGGGCGCCGCAAATTTACGTTTATAGCGAAAATCCGACAACGTATTGCTGCCGTCTTGTGCCACAAAAACAACGTTTCCGCCTTTTCCGCCATCGCCGCCATCGGGACCGCCGGCTGCCACATATTTTTCGCGATGAAACGAAACGGCACCGTTTCCGCCGTTACCTGCTTTGATGTGTATGACTGCTTTATCAATAAACATACTTTTTCCTCTTTTGCCGGAATAATCCTACGAAAAACGCCTTGTCGCGAACGTGTTCGCGGCAAGGCGTTTGTTGTTTACTGTTCTGCCGTATAGACGCTGACACGTTTGCGGTCTTTGCCCATACGCTCAAAACGAACGGTTCCGTCCGCTTTGGCAAACAAAGTATCATCCGAACCGATACCGACGTTTTGACCGGGATGGATGTGGGTGCCGCGTTGACGAACCAAGATGTTGCCGGCCAACACGAATTGACCGTCGGCACGTTTGGCGCCAAGGCGTTTGGATTCGGAATCACGACCGTTTTTCGTGGAACCCATACCCTTTTTATGAGCAAACAACTGAATATTAATTTTCAGCATTTTGTTACACCTCCGTTTGTTGTACCTGAATATACTGTGGATATTGGGCAGACAGCCCTTGTACGTGGAGCATAAGCCCCTGCAAAATTACTTGCGCTTTTTGTTCGTCGGTTTTGTTAACGGATACCGTCAACAGTCCTTCTCCCTCATGCACGTGCGCTTTACAACCGCAAACGTCGGTTACGGTATTTGCAGCCATGTATACAGCCGAGGAGACAGCCGCACAAACAATATCTTTTCCCTGCGTTTGGGCACCGGCGTGTCCGCGAACGGAAAATCCGCAAAGGCATCCGTCACGCAAAAGGAACTCGGCGCAAATCATTCTTCTGTTGCGGGTTCTTCTGCCTTGGGTGCACGCGGTGCGCGGGCATGAATCCCTTCAATTTGCACCTTCGTGTAGGGCTGACGATGACCCATGGTACGTTTGCTGCCCTTTTTGGGACGATAGGTGAACACGCGAATTTTTTTGCCTTTACCGTTTTTCAGCACTTGGGCATCCACATAAGCCGTTTTGAGGAACGGAGAACCGATTTTCAGTTCTTTGTCGTTATGCAGGGCAACGACTTTGTCAAATACCACTTTGCTGTCTTCGGCTGCATCCAACTTTTCGATAAACAAAACGTCGCCGTTTTGTACCTTGTATTGTTTGCCGCCGGTTTCAATGATGGCGTACATACTTTGTACCTGCCTTTTCTTAAGACTCGCTGCGCTCGGGCGCTACGCTTGTGGTGTTTTATGCACGACAAAACACCGCCCGGAACAAGCGGCAAGCGATAGTATAGCACAGTTTTTTGTCACTGTCAACCGCTTTTTTAAAAATATTATAACATTTTTGCACGCAATTCTTCCGCTGTTAACAAAGACAAATCGACAGGCGCAATATCGAGCACGGTTTTACATCCTCTTTCGCCGCGCTGCGCCAAACGATACACCGCACGCGCATACGCAGCCAACACGTTTGCCGTAAATTCCGGATTGGAATCGAGTTGCAGGCGGTATTCAATCAATTGCCGATGTTCTCCCTTAGCACCGGTAAACCCCGTGCGGAACACAAACCCGCCGTGCGGCAACCCCGCATGGTTCTTTTTCATCTCTTCCTCGGTAATAAACGTCACCGTGGTATGATAATCGGCAAAATAATTCGGCATGGTTTTGATTTGCTCGGCAATCTTTTCGCGGTCTGCCCCGTCTTCTGCCACCACAAAACACTCGCGCGTGTGCTTGTCAGCCGTTGAAAGCGTCGGTGTTTGACCGCTTCGCACAGCATCCAGTGCCGCTTCGCACGGCACGGTATATTGCCGCGCATCTTTTACGCCTTCAATACGGCGAATCGCATCGGAGTGTCCTTGGCTGACACCTTTTCCCCAAAACGTATAGGCTTCTCCCTGCGGCAACACCGCATCGGCGTAAACGCGGTTCAGCGAAAACAAACCGGGGTCCCAACCACCCGAGATAAGCGCCACGTGCCCGCTTTGTTTTGCCGCATTGTCTACCGCTGTAAAGTGTGTATTAATCGCCGCGTGCGTGTCAAAACTATCCACAACGTTAAAATGTTGTGCCAAACTCGGTGTCATGTGCGGCAAATCGGTCGCACTGCCGCCGCAAATCACCAACACATCAATTTTTTCTTTAAAGTCCAATAATTGGTCTGCCGCGTACACCGCCGCCCCTTCGGTAAGCGGTGAAATACTTTCAGGCGCGCGGCGGGTAAAAATCCCCGCAAGTTCCATGTCGGGATTTTGGCGAATAGCCAACTCCACACCTTTTCCCAAATTTCCGTAACCGTAAATACCGATTTTCATACGCATTCTCCTTATTTTAGTATCCAATCAAACAACGGGCAAAGCACACACGGCAACACCACCGCGGGCAAAAAATTCGCCACTTTAATTTTCGTAATGTTTAACAAATTCAAAGCCAACCCAATAATCAACAATGAGCCGACACACGTCATCTCTGCCACCACTGCCGCAGTCAAATACGGCTCTACCGCATGTGCCAACAAGGTAATCGCACCTTGATACAAAAGCACCGATACCGCCGAAAAAAACACACCGGCGCCCAGCGTGGCAGTAAACACCGTTGCCGAAATAGCGTCTAACACCGCCTTAACGTACTGCGTTTCATGGTTACCCGTCAACCCACTTTGCAGCGGTCCGACAATTGCCATCGTTCCCACGCAAAACAACAAACTGGCACTCACAAACCCCTGCGCCAACGAAGGGCCTGTTCCGTCTTTTTTGCGGAACTTCTTTTCCACCGCTTCTCCTAACCGCGTTACTGCGCCGTCGATATCCAAAAGTTCACCCACAACGGCACCTATCGCAATCGAAAAAACCGCCACCAGCATATTCTCACCGGCCAAGCATCCGTCAATGCCAATGTATAGCACACATAATCCCACACCCGTCATCATCGCCGCGGCAATTCGTTCGGGTAACCCTTTGTGTAACAGAAGCCCTATCAACCCGCCAACTAACACAGCTGCCACGTTGACCAAGGTACCAGTCATACTGCCCATAATTCTCCCCTTTGTATTTTTAGCGAGTTTTATACTACTAGTTAATAAATGTGTTGTTTTTTCTCCGCGTAATATGCTACAATAAAAGCAATTCCTATTCAAAAGGAGGTGTGCGTTTGAGCACTCGTCGTATTCACGCCATGGATGAACTGCGTGGCTTTTGCGTCTTTCTCATGGTTTTTTTCCACGCATTTTACATTGTCGGTTTTTTGTTTGACGTTGCGTTTTTCCGCACACTCTTTTTGTTTTTCGAACCCATCCAACCACTTTTTGCAGGAATTTTTGTACTTATCTGCGGCATTTCATGCCGCCTTTCGCACAACAACTTAAAACGGGGGTTGTTGCTTGCCGGTGCGGCGCTTTTGCTTTCTGCCGTGGTTTGGACCGCCGCGTATTGGCGTTTGTTGGGTGAAGATTCTCTCATTTGGTTCGGCGTGTTGCATTGCTTGGCAAGTTGCATTTTACTGTACGTCCTATTTTTACCCACGTTGCGGTGTTTTCCGCCGTGGTTAGGTATCCTCCTTAACACCGCACTTCTTGTACTATGTTGGCACATTCCCGCTTCGCAAGGCGGCTTTTTCGGCATCCCCGGTGTGTTCGAATGGTCTGTGCCCGCCTTTTCGGTTGATACGCCATGGCTGTACCCGTTTGGACTGTGCCCCATTTCCCCTTGCGCGGATTACTTTCCGCTATTACCGTGGTTTTTTTGTTTTCTTGTCGGCACGTACATCGGCGTTTGGGCAAAAAAAGGCAAATTCCCCAAAAGCCTTTACCGAAAACGGTTTTCGTGGTTTTCTTTCCTCGGCAGACACGCCTTGCCGATTTATTTGTTGCATCAACCGGTCGTATACGGTATCTTCTTTTTGTTGGATACCCTCATCGGTTTGATAATACGATGACGGACAGTTCACAAGAACTGTCCGTTTTTGTTTGCAAGGCGCGCGGCAATCCCCGTTTTTTCAAAGGTTGCCGCCAGCAACAACCCACCGCCGACACAAGCCACCGCTTGTCCGCCGGCAACCGCCGCCATGTGCAGCCACCACGGGAACCCCCCGTATACTACGTACAATTCCGTACCAACCACCAAAGCATTGATGATTATCGGCGGCAAGGTAGACAGCAGCGGCAATCCCCCAAAGCGCACCCCGCCGGTTTTTCGGCTTATCCAAGCAGCAAGCAGCGTTGCCGCCGTGCCAAACAACAAATCCCAACCGCCGGCGGGATTTGTTCCGGCAGTAAGCCCTAACAAGTTTGACAAAAAACAACCCACCGCTAAACCGGGGACCGCCGCCGGTGTATAGACAGGCAACACTGTCAACAGTTCCGACACACGCACTTGCAAAGCCCCGTAACTGAGCGGTTGCAACAACATTGTCAGCGCGGTATACACCGCCGCAATCACACCGGCATGCGTTAAATAAACCAGCGAAAAATGCTCTTTACCACTTTTGTTCATCTTGGTTTCTCCATAGTTTTGATTTCCGTTTTCACGGGGTCAGGATGGTTTCGAACTGACCGTAAAGGGATTATTTGCGAATAACGTCTACCCCAATATATTTGCGCAACACTTCGGGCACCGTTACCGAGCCGTCTTCGTTTTGATATTGCTCCACAATAGCGGGGATAACACGGCTGGTTGCCAAACCGGAGGCGTTAAGCGTGTGCGCCAACTTCAATTTGCCGTCGTCATCGCGGTATTTCACGTTACCTCTGCGCGCTTGATAGTCGCGTGCGTTGGAAGCCGAGCTAACCTCTTTGTAAATTTCCATACTGGGAATCCACACTTCAATGTCAGACGTGCGCGCCATCGAGAACGAGCAGTCCCCTGCCGCAAGTTTACTCAAACGATAATGCAATCCCAATTCTTGCACCAACCGTTCGGCTTTTCCTACCAATTCTGCAAACGCTTTGTCAGAATCTTCTGCGGTGGTGTATTGCACCATTTCCACTTTGTTGAATTGGTGACCGCGAATCATACCGCGTTCTTCCGAGCGATAGCTGCCCGCTTCACGGCGATAGCATGGTGTGTAAGCAATGTACTTTTTGGGAAGCTCTTCCTTGGACAAAATTTCGTCGCGATGCAAGTTTACCAAAGCGGTTTCTGCCGTAGGAAGCATGAACTTTTTGTCGGAACTGGTCGGATTTTGAATCCAATACACTTCTTCGGCAAATTTCGGGAATTGTCCTGCCACGTAACCACAATCATAACCTAACATGTGCGGCGGCAAAACAAATTCATAACCGTCGCGAACGTGTTCGTCAATAAAGAAGTTAAGCAACGCCCACTCCAAGCGTGCACCCCAACCGCGGTATATCCACGAGCCGTTACCCGCCAATTTTGCACCGCGTTCATAGTCGATAAGCCCTAAACTTTCACACAATTCCACGTGGTTTTTAATGGGAAACGAAAATTCGGGTTTTTCTTTAAAATAATGCACGGCTTCGTTGTTTTCTTTACCGCCGGCGACCAAGTCTTCGTCCGGTAAATTCGGAATAGCAAACAACAAGTCCTTTTGTTTTTCTTCCAGTTCGCCAATCGCGACATCTGCTTCTTTAATTTTGGCTGATAATTCTTTCATTTGGGCCATAATAGCCGAAACGTCACCGCCTTCTTTTTTAATTTGCGGAATTTGTTTGGAAGCGGTATTCTGTTTGGCTTTGAGCGCATCCGTTTCGCCCGAGAGTTGACGGCGTTTCGCGTCAATGTCCAAAATCTCATCAATTACGTTGTCCAAATCCATTTCGCGCTTGCGAACGGCTTTTTTTACAAAATCGGGGTTGCTGCGTACTAATTTAATATCAATCATCGTTTTTCTTTCCTTTCTCCAACACAATATCTCATGGTGCCAACAAATTAGCCAGTTGTTGCAAATCGTCTTTTGAATAAAATTCAATTTGTAAAATTCCGGCCTTTTCTTTGACAGACACCTTTACTTTTCTTCCCAAATGTTCTGTCAGCGCCAATTCTACCTCGTCAAAGAAACTCTCTCTGCGAACGTGTTCTTTTTCCGAGCGGGGCGTTTGCGCCGCTTTTGCCATTTTTTCAAGCGCACGGACTGACAACCCTTTTTCTATAACATCTTTCGCCGCTTGCTCTTGTTGTTCTTTGGTCTCAAATGACAACAACGTGCGTGCATGTCCCGCCGACAGCTCGCCGCTTTGTACAAGCGCCGCAATATTGCTCGGCAAACTTAACAACCGCAAGGCATTTGCCACCGCGGGGCGCGATTTGTTCACTGCTTTGGCAGTTTCCTCTTGTGTCAACCCGTACGATTCCATCAAGGTGCGATAGCCTTGTGCTTCTTCCATGGGGTTTAGGTCTTCCCGTTGGAGGTTTTCAATCAGCGCCACTTCTGCCGCTTCTTGTTCCGTCATTTCACGGATAACGACCGGCACCTCTTGTAATCCCGCCATACGTGCCGCTCGCCAACGCCGTTCACCCGCAATCAGTTGGTATTGACCGTTTGCCAGCGGTCGTACCAACAACGGTTGTAATATACCGTGCTGTGCCACCGATGCCGCCAATTCCGAAAGCGCCGCTTCGTCAAAAAACTTGCGCGGTTGCTCTTTGTTCGGCTCAATCTCCGTAATACGCAACGAAACCGTCGACGAGCCTTCCTCCACGGCATTTTCAAGCAGTAAAGAATCTAACCCTCGTCCTAAACCACCGATTTTTGATGCCATTTTCTCCCGCCTCCTATCGTCTTGCTACAAATTCCTGTGCCAAGCGGTCATACGCCGCGGCACCTTTGGAATTTTTATCATAATAATTTATCGGTTTCCCGTAACTGGGTGCCTCCGACAACCGCACACTGCGCGGAATCGGTGTGGCAAACACCTTTTTCGGGAAAAAGCGCTTCACTTCCGACACTACTTGCTGTGTCAAATTCAAGCGCCCGTCATACATAGTCAGCAAAATCCCCTCAATATCCAAGTTGGGGTTATACAACCGCTTTACTTGTCGCACCGTCGCCATCAGCTGCGACAAGCCCTCCAACGCATAAAACTCGCATTGAATCGGCACCAACACCGTATCGGCTGCGCACAAAGCGTTAAGCGTCAACAAGCCAAGCGACGGCGGACAATCAATAAAGATATAGTCATATTGCTCGCGAAGCGGTGCCAACACCGCTTTCAAGCGGTTTTCCCGCCGTTCCATTTCTACCAGTTCAATTTCCGCGCCGGCAAGATTCATACTCGACGACAGCACCGACACGTTTTTGTAGGGTGTTGTCTGTATCGCTTCTTGCGAGGAGCCTTGCCCTATCAGCAGTTCATATATTGATGTTTTTTCTTGACGTTTGTTAATGCCAACCCCGCTGGTAGCGTTTCCTTGCGGGTCTAAATCGACCAACAAGCACCGTTTTCCCAGCGCACCCACCGCAGAGGTTAGGTTGACGGTGGTGGTCGTCTTCCCCACACCGCCCTTTTGATTGACAACGGCAACGATTTTTCCCATATCGTACCTCTCATATTTTTCTCGATAGGAGTAGTATATCATATTTTTTCACGGCTGAAAAGAGAATTTTGCAGAATTGCAGAAAAAAACGAGGCTAAAACCACTTTAGCCTCGTTTTTGTGTTTCACGTGGAACAACACCTCTTGCCGTTTCACGTGAAACATTAACCAAGCAGACTTTGTCCGTCCATTTCGGCAGGTTGTTCCATGCCGAGAATTTCCAACATAGTCGGCGCAATATCGCACAATCGACCACCATCTTTTAACGTGCAGGGATATCCCACCACACAAAGCGGCACCAAGTTGGTGGTGTGCGCGGTAAACGGCGAACCGTCTTCTTCGGTCATCTTGTCGGCATTGCCGTGGTCGGCAGTTATCAATGCCACGCCGCCCATTTCTTTTACTGCGGCAACCGTGTCACCCACGCAGGTGTCCACCGCTTCCACCGCCGCTTTGGCGGCATCAAACACACCGGTGTGTCCCACCATATCGCAGTTCGCATAGTTGAGAATGATGACGTCATATTTCCCCGAGCGAATTTTTTCCACTACCGCGTCGCGCACCAAATACGCGCTCATTTCAGGCTGCAGGTCATACGTTGCCACTTTAGGCGAATTAATCAGCACGCGGTCCTCTCCTTCGCTTTCACGCTCTACACCACCGTTAAAGAAGAATGTCACGTGTGCATATTTTTCGGTTTCTGCAATGCGCAATTGCGTTTTTCCGTTTTTGCCCAGGTATTCACCCAAAGTGTTATCCAACGTTTGCGGCTTAAAGGCCACTTGCACATTCGGCATGGTAGCATCATACTGCGTCATGCAAACGTAGGTTAAGGGGAAAAACCCGTTCTTGCGTTCAAAACCATCAAACGCAGGGTCCACAAAGGTGCGGGTAATTTCGCGCGCACGGTCAGGGCGGAAGTTAAAGAACACCACGCTGTCCCCCGCTTTGATTTTTCCGTTTTCAGCGCAAACCGTGGGCAACACAAATTCGTCGGTCACGCCGTTTTCATACGAACGTGCCACCGCCGCAGCCGCCGCATCAATGCTTTGCTCACCTTCGCCGTACACCATGGCGGCATAGGCCTTTTCCACGCGTTCCCAACGATTGTCACGGTCCATGGCATAGTAACGCCCCATCACCGTAGCAATACTGCCAACACCCAGTTTGTTCAACTTGTTTTGCAGCTGTTCCACAAAATCCTTGCCGGAAGAAGGCGGCACGTCGCGACCGTCCAACAAAGCGTGCACAAACACGTTGTTCACACCGCTTTTTTTGGCAAAATCCAAAAGACCAAACAAGTGCGTCAAGTGGCTGTGTACGCCACCATCGGATAACAAGCCGATAAGGTGCAACGCCCTTTCGCCTTTGGCGTTATCCATTGCCGCTTTGAGTGCTTCGTTTTTCTCAAAGTCGCCGTCGGCAATAGCTTTGGTAATACGCGTCAGTTCTTGGTACACCACGCGACCGGCACCAATATTAGTGTGGCCCACTTCGCTGTTGCCCATTTGACCATCCGGCAAACCAACGTCCATGCCGGACGCACCAATAACCGTAAACGGATTTTCTGCAAATAATTTATCCAAGTTGGGTGTCGCGGCTGCATGAATGGCATTACCTTTTGAATCTTCATTGATGCCGAAACCGTCCATCACAATCAATACTACTGGCTTTTTCAAGGCTTTTCCTCCCTTTT
>JAZNKF010000055.1:0-31024 GCA_045578425.1 Acutalibacteraceae bacterium | reverse complement strand
AGGGCAAGACCCGGTACAAGATCCTCTTCCATTGCAAACCTACATGGATAAATGGGATGGGGAATATTTTATCAATCTTCTTGAGTTAGATGCCACAAAAGATGTTTTGGAAATCGGATGCGGAACAGGAAGATTGGCTGTGAAAATTGCACCTAATGTGCGCTCTTTTTGCGGAATTGATATATCTCCCAAAACCATAGAAATTGCGAAAACACATTTGAAAGGCGAAAACGTTAAACTGATTTGTGATGATTTTCTTACACACCCATTTAAAGAAAAATTTAATATAATATATTCTTCTCTTAGTTTTATGCATATCCAAAACAAAGATCAAGCAGTTGGGAAGATAGCAGATGTTCTTGTGAAAGATGGGATTGTCGTCCTTTCGCTTGACAAAAACCAAGATGACATATTAAATTACGGTGTAAAACAACTGAAACTATATCCTGACGATCCCAATGTGATAATCGGACTTTTAAGAAAACATGGCTTTTGTGAAATGGAAAAGCACGAAGTGGAGTTTGCCTATTTGATTAAAGCAAAACGGATATAAAAAAGGACCAAGTCGTCGACTTGGTCCTTTTTAACTTTATCAAGTTTATTCTTCGATTGCTTGTTTTTTCTTGCGATTGAGCAGGGCGCCTGCCAACAAAACCACAGCGAAAATAATCAAATAGAACAGTACGGGGAAAGCAAATTTGCCGTCTGCTTTGGCAGCCAGATACGGAGTGATACCGTGAGCGTAAACGGCGGCAAAAATCATAAACAAGCAAGCGATAGTCGAAATGATGGGCAACAAGAAACGTTTGACAAAGCCCATTTCTTTTTCTTTTATCATCCAAACGATAAACATGGGGATGTAGAAAGCGTAAATGGTAACGATGGGGAGTTCGGAAGAGTCAAAGTTGAACAAACCGAACCAACCGGAAGTAAGATTAGCACCGTAGAAGTAGACCAACCAAACGGCGCAAATGAAAATACCCCAAATGGAGGAGTTGGTTACCATGTTGGATTTTTTATCGACTTGGCTGAAAAATTCGGGGTCGGGACCTTGGTCGCGAGCAGCAATGGCGTACATACCGCGGGTGGTACCTACCATCAAACCGTTAAGGGTGCCAAGGCAAGAAATAACGATACAGATATTAAGGAACGCACCGCCCACGTTACCAAACACGTTTTTGAAAGCGGTGGGTGCGCCTTCTTCCATCAACACAGCGTTGGAAGCGCCGCCTGCCACGCCGATGTAATAGAACACGTAAATTGCCACGACAATGAATGCACCGATGATAAGCGCCAAGGGAAGGTTTTTCTTGGGGTTTTTCAGTTCGGCATTGATGGAAGTGGCAACAATCCAGCCTTCATACGCAAAAACAGTGGCAACAATAGCAGCAAACAATCCGCTTTGGTTGCTGCCGCCAACAGTGGTGGTAACCACTTCGGTAAAGTTTTGCGGCAACGTACCGTTGAGAGCACCCACGATGGTACCCACAACCGCCATCAATACAAGGGGAATCAATTTGATAAACGTGGCGCTGACTTGGAATTTACCTGCCAGTTTCGGCGAAAGCGCGTTCATGGTGTAGGAAGCAATCAGGAAGAAACCCGAAAGCGCGAGCACTTCGGGACCAACCATACTCCAACCAAACAAAACGCCGAAATAGCGAGCAGAAACCCAAGCCAAAACCGATGTCATACCGGGGTAGTACACATTGACCATAAACCAAGCAAGGTAATAGGCGTATGTTTTACCACAAGTAGCTTCGGCATAGTCAACGACGCCGCTGACTTTTTCGTACTTGGTTGCCATAACAGCAAACTGAGCCGAACAGATAATCATAATCAGACCGGTAATAACCCAAGCAGCAATACCAAGCGGCATGTTACCGCCGGTGGCGTTCAAAACGTTTTGCGCTTTGAAGAAAACACCGGAACCGATTACAGTACCTACCACCATACAAATAGCGGTGATAAGGCCATACTTACGTGTAAGTTTTTCCATGTTTTTCACCTCAAACTTAAAAATAGGATAAACCCTAAAAAAACTTTATCATATTAAAAAAGAAAAGTAAAGATTTTTTTGCTAAGTTCAGATGAATTTTTTTAAACAATAAAGGAATCAATCCGTTTTGACAGACTGATTCCTTTTGAAATTATTCGTTATAAATGCGGATTTCAAAAATTCTGGCACTGACACCATCGCCGGAATCGGTAACAGTAATGCGCACCGCTGTGGCGTTGATGGTATCAAACTTGTGGTTGATGCGACGCCACCAGTTATCTTTCACGTCACCGACCGTAATCCATTTGTTGCCGTCGTGCACCTCTACTGTGTACGCTTTTACTAATTGTTCGGGGAACATGTTAAATTCCTCTCGCAACTGCGGGGAAGAGGGGTTGGTCATATCGGTATCTAACGTGACGTGAATGGTGTTAATGGGTTGTTGGCGGTCTAATTTTAGTTCAATCCATTGCGGCAACCCTTGGTCAGGATCGGAAACCCATTCGTAATCCACATGGTCGTGAATACGTGAATACCCGTTGACAATATTTTCGGCACGGCAATCGGCGATGCGAACGTCGGGTTTCTTTAACAATACGGCATGCGTGGACCAACGCATGTTCTCAAATTCTTCGTTTTCGTTTTCGCGCTCGGAACGGGTGCAATCCAGCGGTGCACCGCGGAAAATGTGCCACCATACGCCGGGGTTTTTATCCGTCCACATCCACAGATACCGCAACTTAGTGGTAACGTTAATTTTTACTTCGTACCAATCGGTGGAATGCGGCGGCAAAATAACGGTGGGGGCACAAATATCGTCTTCGGTAACGTAACCGTCGGGGTCGGCTTGCAGCCGCACATGGAACTGCACGTGTTTTTCTTCGTCGGTTTTGTTAGTCAGTTTTGTCCAAACACTGCCAATAAAATCGGCAACGGCACGGTTGAAAAACGTGGCACGTTGTTTGTCAAGTTCAAAGCCTTCCCACTCTTTGCCGGTATGGGGATAATACTCCTCGCCGCTTTTGACCGACGAAGCCGTGATAGTGGCTTTGCGGGCAATATCCTTTTCGTCCGTACTGGCAAGACCGGGAATGTATTGGTCATCTTTGAGCAACAGTTGACGGAATTCGTCCAACTTGGTTTGATATAACGTGCGGGGGGTTATGTTGTTTTGCACGCATAAAGCAGCTGCCGTACCCACGGCTTGTCCTTCACAAACAATGGTGTTTTGAATTCGTGCTGTGCCCAGTGCAATGTGCGAAACACTCGCGCAACGTCCCGCAAACAGCAAGTTTTGAATGTTCACGGAATACAAACAACGGAACGGGATTTTGGTCAGCGGAATGTGTGTGTTGGAGAAAAAGGGTCCTTCCGTTCCCGAATAAATACCTTTGGGGTTGTGCAAATCGATGGGCCAGCCGGCGTGCGCCACGGTATCCTCAAAATCACGACCTTCCATGCAGTCGTTTTGTGTCAGGACGTAGTCGCCGATAAGACGGCGGGATTCTCGCTTGGCATCGTAGTACGGCATGCAGTTAAATACGTAATTTTTGGCTTTTTCTTTTTCATCCCACAAATTTTTAAGGTAGTTAAAATGCCCCAACAAAATACGAAACAGTTCGTCACGGGCAAGTTCGGCATCGTAAATGTCGTCCAATGTATTGGGGGCCTCGAGCCACCAATGATACCCGATGATACCCTCCAAATTTCTGCCGTATTCTTTGCCTTTTGGGAACACCGGTACCCATTCGGGAGCCACAAAAGGGACTTCGTGGTCGGTTTTTATGAAAAATTCACTGCTTTTGCCGGGTAACACAAAGCGCTCCCCAAACATGTTGCAACCGCTCATGGTTAAGGTATCGGAAATTTCGGGTGCAAATTCCTCGTTATATTGCCATTTAGCTTCTCTGCCAAGACGATACTTGGCACCTGCGCTGTACCCCAAGCAACCGTCGCCCGTGCAGTCAATAAACTGTTTGGCAGAAACGGTGATTTGCTCGTTTGTTAAAATGTTCAGTGCGGTAATATCTTTAATAGTATCGTTTTCGGTTGTAGCGCTGTTTACAAAATAATTGTAAATAACGGTTAAATTTTCCTCGGCACCGCAAAGTTCTTCCATAATGGCTGTGTGATTCGGCGCGCAGTATTTGTATTTGCGGCGCATCATTTCTTCAGCAATACCGCCTTCGCGCGCATTGACTTGGCGTGAATTCGCACCGTTGAAGCCAACCCCCGTTTCGCTCGAACCGTTGCCGCCCAACACGGGGCGGCCGCTGACAAGCAATGTTTTGGCACCGTGACGCGCCGCCGCTATGGCGGCGGGGACACCGCCGGGGCCGCCGCCGCAAACCACCACGTCGTAATCACCAAAAAATTTAGGGCTGACATCTTTACCGGTAAAATGTGCGCGTTCTTTTTTGTATTCTTCTACCGGACGGCGGGGCACAAAATCCATGTCATCGGTGATAAGAACTGCCGCGCATCGCGCAAAGTAACCGGTTTTATCGCACAATTTGATTTCGACTTTCCCGCAAGGGAGTTCAAAATCTCCTGCTAAATGCCAATACCAGTCGTGGGTAGGGGCACACCCTAAATCCACTTCGCTTTTTTTGCCGTTTACCGAAAGGTTAAAAATGCCGGGGGCATAGGGATAATACCAGTTTTTGGTGCGTACCCAAATACGTGCTTTGTTACCGCCTTTCCACTGTGCTGTGGTAACAGCATCTTCCACCGGAACGCCAGGGGACATCACCGCCAACAAATAGGGGGAACCCATCAAATGCGAAAATTGAGTGTCTAAAATCCATTCGCCGTGTTCTTCAAAATCGGCGGCATCGATCCACAAATACTGATTATCCATGATTATCTCCTCATTTTCGTACGATTTCGGCAAGATGATTGTATCACGCAAAGGCAAACAGAACAAGTACAAAAAGGTTGTAAAACTTGTTATTTCAGCCGATTGGCAATCTCATACAGCTGATAATACATGCCCTTTTTGGCAAGCAGTTGCTCGTGATTGCCTTCTTCCGCAATGCCGTCTTCGGTGAGCACCAAAATACGGTCGGAGTTTTGAATGGTGGAAAGACGATGAGCCACCGTCAGCGTGGTTTTCCCTTGCGATAACACGGCTAGGGATTGCGCCACGGCAAACTCGCTTTCGTTATCCAAAGCGCTGGTTGCTTCGTCTAACAACAAAATGGGCGGGTTTTTCAGGAAAACGCGGGCGATGCTGATACGCTGTTTTTGGCCGCCTGACAGTTTTACACCGCGTTCACCGACGTACGTGTCATATCCGCTGTGAAGTTGCTCAATAAACTCATGAGCACCTGCTTTTTTGGCGGCATTCACCACTTCTTCTTGCGTGGCACCCGGTTTGCCGTAGGCAATGTTTTCGAACACCGTGCCCGAGAACAAGTAAACGTCTTGCTGAACCACGCCTACCGCATTGCGTAAACTTTTCAGCGTATATTCCTTTACGTCGCGGCCGTCAATTTTCACACTGCCTGACGAAACGTCATAAAAGCGGGGAATAAGATTACACAACGTGGTTTTTCCACCGCCCGAAGGACCGACAACGGCAATTTTCTCACCTGCGCGAATGGAAATATTCAGGTTGGAAAACACACGATTATGGTCGTCGGGATATTCAAACGACACATTTTCCAACACAATATTTCCCACGGGATTTACCAAATCGACCGCGCCCGGTTCGTCAAAAATTTCAATGTCGGCATCCATAATTTCCAAAAACCGTTCAATGCCGGTAAGTCCGCGCTGAAATTGTTCCGAAAACTCAATAATACGGCGAACCGTGGCAATAAACGTGGTAACATACAACAAATATGCCACCAAGTCACCGGGATTAATTTCACCCGCAATCATGAACAAACTGCCGGCAATCACCGTGGTGGCATACATAATGCCGTCAAACAACCGCGTGGTGGTTTGGAACGCACCCATATAGCGGTACGACCGTTTTTTTATTCCAAAAAATTTGTGGTTGTCTTTTTCGAACTTTTCGGTTTCGAGTTGCTCATTGGCAAAAGCTTTGACAACTTTTTGCCCCAGCAGTGAATCCTCAATGCGCGCATTTAGTTCGCCGATTTGTTGACGCTGTTCGCGGAACGTAGCGCGCATTTTTTTGTTAATTTTTCGGCAAATGAGTATCATGATGGGAATAATCAAAAAGATAATCAGCGTCAGCGGAACGTTGATGTTTATTAAAATAATAAACGAAACTACGCCTTTGATGGCGGCAATAAAAAATTCTTCGGGGCAGTGGTGAGAAAATTCCGTAATATCAAACAAATCACTGGTCAGCCGTCCCATAATTTGACCGACTTTGGTGTTGTTAAAATAGGTGTGGGAGAGTTTATGCAGGTGTAAATAGGCATCGGAACGCATGTGCGTTTCGATTTTGGTGCCCATTACGTGACCGACATATGCCATGTAATAAAAGGCGGCTGCGTCAATGAGCCGCAACACCAAATACAGCACACCTACACGCATAACGTATGACACGGTCAGCAACGCGGCATCGTTCAAACCCGTGTTGGTAATTTCCCGCATGATTAAAGGCAGCAAAATTTCGCTCACCGTTGTTAAAGCAGCGCAAAACAAATCAAAAACAATGGTGGGAATATGCTTTTTATAATACGGCAAGAACCGTCTGATCAGTTCACCGTTTTTATAAGTTTTGGTCGTTTTCATAGCAATTCTCCTTTGCCTTTTATTATAATATACTGATGCCACTTATTCAACAAAAAATTAAAAACAGCAGCGGTACGCTATGTACCGCTGCTGTTGTCAGGATAACTCTTTTTCAATCAAATCCACCATAATACGGGTGTTCAAATCCAAAGCTGCCAAAGGATAAATAGTTTTGACGTATCCACGGAAGAATTTGTTTTTGTAATAGGTAACGGCTTCCTCTTTGTCACCGCCGTTTTGCAGAATTTGTTTGATGGTATTAACCACTTCCAACGTGGTGTTGCGAGCGCTTTGTAAATACCGTTTAGTGTGGTCGGCATCTAAAATACCGTAATGTGGGGAAAGAACGTACGCAATGTCCAACGTTTCCATTTTGGCAATGGATTCCAAAGTAGGTTTATAGCCAATCAAAAATAACGGCATCACCACACCGTCGCCCACGTACACACCGGTAGTTTCCGAACCGAGCAACAATTTCTTTTCATGGCAATAATACCCCACCGAGCAGCGGGTATGACCGGGAAACGTGATGGCCGTAAACGTTAAATCACCCGCTTTGATGGTATCGCCGTCGTTAACGGAAATATCCACACACAAATTATCGGTCAAATCCTCGTAGTCGGATACTCCGCACGACAAGGCAAATTTGCGGTCAAGGTCCCGCATAACCGCTTTGGCAGTGGGTTTGGCAAAAATCTCTGCCGCGTGTTCTCCCGCCACAATACGAGCAGAGGGATATAGTCTTTTGACGTAAACAGCACCCAGCGCGTGGTCATAATGTGAATGGGTTAAAAAAATGTAATCCAGCGTTCGGTTACCGAGCGCGCGTTTGACGTTTTGTGCCAAAGCATCGCCGGTAAACGCAAACCCCGAATCATACAAAACGGAGGTTGTACCGTCATCAATCAGAAAGCCGCTGTCGGCGGGAACAGCACGTACGTCCGTGATTTTTAAATCCAGCATTTTTTCACCTCATAAAAACATCGCCGCATCGAAATTACGATGCGGCGCTATAAAACATGATTATCACTCTAAGATATACACATTCACGCGTCGACGTCCAAAAGCATAACAATCGTCAACCGTATCCATATACAAGTCTACCAAAATTTTGTTTTTCAACAACGAACCGCCCGTGTCAGAGGCGATACCATAACCGTAAACATACCCGTTTTCGGAAACAACATATAACTTGGAACCATACGGAATAATTTTAGGATTGACAGCAATGGTACCGATAGAGGGAGTGGTACCGGTAGATGTACGGGCACCTTTTTTGGCAGTATACGCGCAGGCAATACCGTTCATTACCTTTTTGTATTTCAAAGGCACACCGTCTTCACCCAACAATAACTCTGTGGCGGGAACAGAATCCGCACCGTTACCGACAATGGCAATTTCGTTGATAGGTTGGGTAGTCAAGGTCTCGCTGATTAATTCTGAACGAACCACCTTGCCGTCTTCATAATAGTCGTGGTAAACGTAGGTTTTCTCGCCGTCCACACCGGCACGTTCGGTCACGCGACCGCCCGCCGGTACATCGTCTGAGTACCGTAAGGTGGTTAAATAGGGAACAGGCTCGGTGACAATGCGTTTCTCGTAGTCAGTTTTTTCCACGTGAATGTTCACACCGTTCGTTAAAATATCGGTGCGATTGAGATTGGTAACGTCGTGTAAAGTGGCGGAAACACCGGCTAATTGCAGTGCATCCGCTACCGTACCACCGGTCATACGTACCACTTTGGGGTCGCCGTTGTCGACGATAATGCTTACGTCAAATGCGCGTTCAATACAAATGTGTTTATCCGGACCATCCAAAAAGGAAGTCACAACATCATCGGGATTCAAAACAATACCCGCGCCGGCTAATACTGCCGATTCGGTACGACCTAGTGTCAAAACCGTTTTCACCGTGCCGTTATCGTCAATCGTGACCGGGCGCAAACTGGCCGTTATGGCAAACATCATGACAACCGCTACCAATACGGCACTTGCCGCTTTTAACATAGCAGGGTGGCGCTTACAGAACGCTTTCGCTTTTACGGCAAGTTCGTGTTGCCGCAGGGTGTTTAGGAGTGTTGAAATATTCATACGGTTACACAGCCGTCCTTTCTGCAAAGATATTATAAAAAGGCACCATTAGGCAGTGTACTCAAACTTTCCCACATTGTCAACCAAAAAGAAAAGATAACTTTTGTTCAGTTTGCACAAATTCGACACAGTTTTTTAAAAGAATAGAAAAAATCGTATTAGGCAGAGGGTTGAGTGGAATTTTTTAAAAAACAGAAAATAAAATCGCATATTTTGTTGTCTTTTTGAATATTTTCACCACAAGTTGTATACCTAAATTACAAAATATGTAAAAATTTCCAGAAAAACACAAAAATGGTAATGAAAAATTTTTTTGAATTTTTTCTCGTAAACTTTGTGCAATTAAACAGAAAAGGGCAATAAAAAACGGCTCAAAAAGCGTGAAATTGCTCTTTGAGCCATTTTTTTTAAGAAAAAAAGGCGATTTTAAACGAATAAAGTTGCAAAATGACGAATAAACATTCAAAACAGTCAAAATTTCCAGTTAGTTTTCAAAATATAACGCATACCAAACCAAAAACATATACACCGTCCAAATTTTTCGGCTGTTATCTTTTTTGCCGTTGTAGTGCTCGTCCAAAAAACGAACCAAGACATCGGTGTTGAAAAAGCGTTTGGCAACGTCATTGGTAAACGCTTCTTTTACCTTATTATAATACGCTTCTTGTCGCAACCATACGCGTACCGGTACGGGGAATCCCAGTTTGGGACGGGCGGTATCTTTTTCGGGAATGTGGCGACGCGCCGCCAAACGCATGGCGGCTTTGGTTGTGCCATTGGCAATGCGCAGTTTGGCAGGAATTTGCGAGGCAACCTCAAACACCTTAACATCTAAAAAAGGAACGCGCAGTTCCAAAGAGTGTGCCATGCTCATGCGGTCGGCTTTGAGCAGAATATCGCCCACCATCCAACGGTGAATATCCAAATATTGCATCCGCGTGACGTCGTCCAAACCACGGCAACGGTCATACCAAACTTTGGTATGCTCGGCAGGGTCGGTAGCGGAGATGGTTTTGAGAAGTTGGACTTTTTCGCGGCGGTTAAACATGTAGGCGTTGCCGATGAAGCGTTCTTCCAACGTTTGCGCACCGCGCAACAAAAACGATTTTCCCTTGAACGAGAAAGGAACGGCACGAACCACCGCTGCCAACGCTTTGCGCAAAAAGCGGGGGAGTCGCTGGTATCCGGCAAGGGACAGCGGCTCATGATAAATACGGTAACCGCCAAACAGCTCGTCCGCGCCTTCGCCCGAAAGCACGACCTTGACTTTTTCGGCGGCGAGTTTTGACACAAAGTACAGTGCTACGCATGCGGGGTCGGCCAATGGTTGGTCCAGCATGTACTGTACTTGCGGTAACGCTGCCCAGTACTCCTCGTCGGAAATGATATGCTTGTGGTGTTCAATGCCCACGGCGGCTGCCAATTCTTCGGCATAGTTGGTTTCGTTGTAGTGTTGACCGTTGTCGAACCCCACGGTAAACGCTTTTTGACCGCCAAAATACGAAGCGACAAAGCAAGAATCCACACCGCCGGATAAAAAGCACCCTACTTCCACGTCGCTGATGCGGTGTGCTTCTACCGAATCGGTGAACACGGCATCAATGCGGTCGACCGCTTCGTCCATTGTCAATGATTCGTCGGGACGGAAGGTGGCTTCCCAGTAGCGGGTTTCGGTGATTTTGCCGTTTTGATAGCGCAGATAATGCGCGGGTTGCAGGCAATAAATGTTTTTGAAAAACGTTTCACGCGGCAAGGAGTATTGATACGATAAATAATTATCCAATGCCGCTTCGTTAAATTCTTTTTGATAATCGGGGTGTTCCAAAATGCACTTGATTTCCGAAGCGAAAATCAAACGCCCGTCGGGCAAAACGGTATAGTGCATGGGCTTGATACCAAAGAAATCGCGTGCCAAAAACAGCGATTGTTCCGTTTTATCCCACACGGCAAACGCAAACATACCGCGCAAGCGGGTGAGCAGGTCGGCACCCCATTCTTCGTACCCGTGCAATAACACTTCGCTGTCGGAATTGGTTTTGAAAACGTGGCCTGCGGCTTTGAGCTCGGTTTGCAAATCGCGGTAATTATAAATTTCTCCATTGAACATCAGTACTTTGGAGCCATCTTCATTTTCGATGGGTTGATTGCCGCCTTCGAGGTCAATAATACTCAAACGGCGAAACGCCATTGCCAGTTGGTCGTCCAAATACACCCCTTGCGAATCCGGACCGCGATGGGTAATTTTATCGGCCATGTGCTGCAACAATTCTTTACGGTTCAAAACTTGCCCCGTAAATCCGCAAAAGCCGCACATTGTACTCACTCCGTTTCTGTGGAATTTTTGCTATCTTAATTAGTATAACAGAAAAGTTACCAAAGTCAAAGAGGAAAATGAAAAAAAGGTGTCGCAAGGCAATTATACAAAAAGCACGAGACAGACGTCTCGTGCTTTGCAGTATCCTGTTACCTTTGTCTGTTCGCTCAGACATCTTCCCATCGCGGATAGGCGGTCAGTTCGGCACCGACGGGAAGATGGTTGCCGAATTGTCCCGTAGAGGTGTTAGAGATTACTTTTAAGACGGCGCGGCCTTTCTTTTGGAACTTGATTTCACTGTCGTCGTCTGAAAAGGTGACGGTTACGTGGGTATCGGTTTCCTCCATCGTATAGTATTTTTTAACGGTGGCATTCATTTCATAATAGTGGTTATCGTATACCCACAAGTACCACGTTTGACAAAACTTTTTCACATAGTTGTCCAGAACCTCAAACGTGTTGCTGTTTGAAAAATTTCCGCAAAAGCCCTGGACGTACTCGTCATCTTCAAAATCAAACAACTGAATGACCGCCGATTGATTTGCTACATCGTTTTCGCCGTATTTCCAGTAATAGTCGTTCATGTTTACGAAAGAACCTTGTTCTTTGGCTTTGCACCACCTACATACAAAATAGTGGTACTCGTGATCGCGCGGCTCACCTTCGGTGGCACCGCACGAACAGGTCTTTGCCTTTTCGCAGGTCGCTTCTGCAAAAACATGCACGTGCGTCGGTTTGGTGGTGGTCGCCACCGTCGTGGTGGTTGTAGTTGTAGCTGTCGTGGTGGTCGTAGTTTTCGTTGTCGTAGTGGCCGTAGTGGTTACCGTTGTCGCGGTGGGTTTTACCGTCGGTTTGGTGCTACCGGTGGTAGTTACCGTCGGTTTGGTTGTCGTGGTTGTCAGCGCCGCCGTAGTAGTCGCCTTTTCGGTTGTGGTAGCAGCCGATTCGGTCGTTTCTGTCGCTTGTGTGGTAGTCGTGTCGGTTGCTTCGCTTTCCTTGCCCGTTGTGGTTACCGCTTCAGTGGTGGTCACTTCGGTGGTTGTGAGCGCTTCGGTGGTGGTTACCGTACTGGCGCCTGTCCCTTTCTCGCACGCGGTAAAGCAAAGTGTCATCGCCAAGATTAATAGTAGTGTCAAACCCTTTTTCACTGTTCTATCCCCTCTTACAAAGATAGTCCTATTATATGACTTCCACGCAAAAAAGTCAACCGCACAAAAAGGTGCGGTTGACTTTTTTTGTTTGTTAAATTGTCGGCAAGCTGGCGGCTGCCACGGATTGTCCCACACGGCGGATTTTTTCATCCGGCAAATGCAGTTCCATGCCGGCACATTCCGGATATTCTTCTTTGAGAACACGGGTGGCTTCTGCCAAAATCAAGTCGCCGCCTTCGCCGGACATCACACGGCCGAGCAACAGCACGTCACCAATGGTGTAGTACATGGCGTAGTATGCCAAGGTGTGACCCAAATACACACCGATGGAGCGGTAAATGTCTTTGACTTTTTCGTTGCCTTGGTTGAGCTCGACTTGTACGGCTTTGAGTTTTTCGGCAGGGGAAAGGGTTTCATCCAACGTAAGACCGGCACGCGGCGCCAATTTGATAACACTGTCTTGCGAAAAATATTTTACACCGCAACCTTTGTCGCCCGACCATTCGTCGACCATGGCATCTTCTTGCAAATCCACGGGAGCAAACGCCAATTCGTTGAGCCAACCCGTGATATTGCCGTCGGCATCTACATACCCTGCGGCTTCGGAAGTGCCCATGGCAATTCCCAAAATCTTGTTGCGGTTTAGGCTCATGGCACCTGCCAAAGCGGTGACGTCACCGTCGTTGGCAACTTCAATCGGCACATCGCCGATTTCTTTCGCGGCACGCAAATAAATATCCTTCACCTTTTCGTTGTACAGTTCTTCCGGTACTTTCAAGAACAGTGAAGCCACCATGGCGCGGTTGTCCACGTACACACCGGCAGAAGAAACGCCAATGGCATCCACGCGCGGCATTTTGGAAGCGGCAGAGCGGAATGCTTCAACAATACCGTTAAAATGATAATCGGGGTCAGCGTTTGTTTTCGGGAACCACACGACTTCTTCGGAATACACCGAAACACCGTCAATCACCGCCGAAACCTTGCGGTCACTGCCGCCCGCGTCAAAACCAATGCGGCAACCATCCAAGTTGCGACCGATGGATTGCGGCAACGATTTTTCACACGGAACTTTGCAAAGCGGCAACGATTCCACCACAAACGGTTGTTCATAGATGCGGCTCATAAAATTCGCATCAAATTCCCGTGCACCACCGGGGGCATAGGCGGCGGCAACCGAGGTGGCAATCGTTTCATCACCGCAAATCATGACTTTAAAACCGCCGTATGCCCAAAGCAGCATTTTTACCGTGCGGTCAACGTACACCTTGTCGGCTTCACGCATTTCTTCGGTGCCGTGAATACGGAAACGACGAACGGCAACCTGTCCTTGGTTGCGTTCCACCGCCACAGCAATTTCACGGCCGTTTTCGGCAGATTTTTCAAAATCGCGACAAAAAGCTGCCATGGGAATAAAGCCGGGGTCCAGCACCGGCAAATTTTTTACTGAAATTGTTAAACCATGCGCCTTCATTCTACAAAACACTCCTTTTACATTATGTTACGATAGTATTGTATCAAGTTCTCACCGAAAAAGCAGTATCTTTTTGGGTGCTAAATTTATCTATTTTGTTTTTTTGCCGCATGAACAGTGAAAAAAAGGCATATATATGGACTATTCAATTCGTTTGCGGACGGAATACAAAAAAAGGGGAAAGGAATGACGAATATTATGCAAAAATTTTTTCCGGAGGGTATGTTACTGAACACCGCTTCCAACCGCCGCTTTACACAAACGGCGGGGGCTTTGGCAGAAGCGGCGATGGAACAAGTGGTAGTGGAGGCGCGCGCGGTGTTGTGCGACAGCGAGCATAATCTGCACGTGGAATTACCGTGTATGCAAGGGATTATCCCACGCGAAGAAGGTGCGGAAGGCATTTTGGAGGGAACGACCAGGGATATTGCACTGATTTCCCGCGTGAGCAAACCGGTCAGCTTTTTGGTTAAGGGGTTTGACTATACCCCCGACGGCAAACGTCGTGCGGTTTGTTCCCGCCGTGCCGCACAGGAAAAATGCCGCTATGAGTATTTGGCAACACTGCAACCGGGTGACGTGGTGGAAGCTCGCGTGACACGACTTGAAAGCTTTGGTGCGTTTTGCGATATCGGTTGCGGTATTCCCGCACTGTTGCCGATTGCCGCTTTGTCGGTCAGCCGCATTTCGCATCCGTCCGACCGCTTGTACGTGGGAATGGATATTTACGCCGTGGTAACGTCGATTGATAATCAACGCATTTGCTTGTCCCAACGCGAACTGCTCGGCACATGGGAAGAAAACGCCGCCTTGTTTGAACAAGGAGAAACCGTGGCAGGAGTTATCCGTTCGGTGGAAGATTACGGTGTCTTTGTGGAACTCACCCCCAACCTGGCAGGACTTGCCGAGCCGCGTGCGGGTGTGCGCGTGGGACAACATGCGGGGGTCTATATCAAAAATATTTTAGCCGATAAAATGAAACTTAAATTGGTGTTGATTGATGCGCAAGATACCGTACAACTGCCGCCACCGCTTAAATATTTTATTACCGAGGGGCATATTGACCGTTGGGTGTACTCACCCCCGCAATGCGGCAAACGCATTGAGACAGATTTTACACGGTGTCAGCAAACGATTGGCGTGGGTTAAAAACAAAAAAATAAGTCTTGCAAAACGGGCGAAAACAGTGTACAATGGTTAAGCATCCGCCCGTGGCGAAGCTGGATATCGCAGTGGATTCCGATTCCAAAGGCCGGGGGTTCGAATCCCTCCGGGCGGGCCAAAAACAGAGCGTGACCGTAAGGTCGCGCTCTGTTTTTCCGTTCGGTGGGATTCGAACCCTGAGAGGGTGAGCACCGTTAAAAAAACAGTCCGTTGGACTGTTTTTAGGTGCGAAGTCCGCAGCGGCTACGCCGCAAGGAAAGGTGGCGTAGCGCTATGCGCCAACGCCATCATCCCTCCGGGCGGGCCAAACAGATAAGGACTTGCAAAAGCAAGTCCTTATTTGTTTATCCAAGCCGAAGGATTGGTATGTAATCCGTGTTAGCGGAATGTAATCGCGCGTTAGCGTGTATGTTATTACCGCAAGGTGTATTTCTTCGGCTTGATTACATACGCAACTAAAGTTGCAATTACATACAATGCTTCGCATTGATTACATCCACGGCTTCGACATGATTAAATGTGTAAGTTGCTTACGCTGGTTAATAACGAAAAATTTCGGTGTCGGCGTTGCCGATGAGTTATAAATAATATGGTAGGGTTCAAACACATAGCTAAAAATTTGAAAGGGCATCGAATTTGTACACCCTTTCCAAAAAATCGACTTGCGAAAGCAAGTCGATTTTTTATCCATTGCGAAAGCAAGGGCATATCATCACGCGTAGCGTGTATCAAAAAACGTTCATAATGATGATATACAATTTCTATTTGTTTTCACTACGCGGATAAGGTGATATTTCATCCGTTAAACCTGCTAAGTAATCCATGCTAGTGTTCAACGCGAGAGCAATTCGTTTACATTGTTCAAAAGTGTAGTATCTTTTTCCATTTTCGATTTTAGAATAGTCGCTTTGATCAATACCTGTCATCATTTGTATTTGAACCTGTGTCAAACGCCGGTTTTTTCTTAATTCCTTTAATCGATTCATATTTTTCCCCCTCTTTACAATTATGGCGCATTGACCTATTGACAATAGGGTGAAATTGACCTATAATACAAAACCGAACAAGCTTTTTGAAATTTTATAAAAATTTAGGAGGCAAGAGCAAGATGACACGCAAGGATCGCCCCTTTGTGTTTGATAGTATTGTGTTTTTGGTTAAAATTATTTATAAACTAATAAAAAGAAAATGTCAGAATTTTATGGTGTCTATTTTTTTTGTAAATCGGATGAACAAAAAAGCTGCTGATTTAGGTCTTGTTAATTCTACTTTTCGTAGTCCATCGGGGCTGGGTAAAACCGGACATATTTCCACAGCTCGAGATATGTTGAAATTATTCGTAGTAGCATCTAAAAATAATGTGTTAAATAAAATTTGGGCTGTAAAATCAAAAGATATTGGTATTGGCGGAGATAATAGCAGGGTAGAGAGTGTTGAATCCACTTACCATAGCGACACCTTATTAAATGTCGGGTATCCTGTTTTAGGTGGTAAAACAGGAACGTTGTATAGCAAAGAGGGTTTAATTGCATGCAATGCTGCTATTCTAACTGAAATAAACGGGAATAAAGTTGTCGGTGTGGTTATGGGTGCTAAAAGTATAGCTTTTTGTGGTGTAATGAAAAACGATGTTAGGTTTGCCGCTATGAAAGAATTGTTCGATATTTCCAAGAATGTATTGAAATATCCCGCTTATGATATTTCCTCGGCTTTTGTAAAACATGCCGTTTCAGCCATAGCGTGTGTTTTGAACGGCGATGGAAGTTATGATATTTTATATGAACAAGAAGCGGATAAAGCTCATTTGCCTGCCTCTATGACGAAAGTTTTGATGATTTTAACAGCTCTTGACTATGTTCAAAACTTACAAGATACAATTCAATTAAAAACTTCTGATTTGGTCGGCGGATCCGGCGCTGTTTTTAAAAAAGGGGATATTGTTTCTATCAAGGATCTGCTATACGCTATTGTACTTCCTTCTTCTAATTCAGGGGCTACTGCTCTTGCCAGACACACCAGTTTATTGATATCAAAAAAAAGTATTAGAAAAAATCAATAGCAACCAAAAACCGGCACCCTGCAAAGGGTGCCGGTTTTATTGTAAAAATCAAAATTTATTCATCCAACGCACAGATGTCTTGCACGGTTTCGCGGCGTACGGCAACCGAGGCTTTCCCATCGCGTAACATAACGATGGGAGGACGGGGTAAGCGGTTATAGTTGGATGCCATGGAATAGTGGTAGGCGCCGGTGGTAAGACACGCTAACAAATCACCGCGCTTGATGGAAGCAGGTAAATGGATATTTTCTTGAATAATATCGCCGCTTTCGCAACAACGTCCCACCACGGAACAAAGCATATCGCGCTCTTCGTCCAAGCCACGGCAAGGAAGCAGGGTGTAGGTGGCACCGTACAAGGCGTAACGGATGTTATCGGTCATACCGCCATCGACCGAAACATAGGTCTTGTAACCGGGAATGGTTTTTACGGTGCCGACGGTATAAAGTGTCATGCCGGCATCCGCCACAATACTTCTACCCGGCTCAAAGCTGATGATGGGTAATGCAATGCCCAGTTCGGCGGCTTTTTGTTTCATAAACGTGCCGACTTGGACCAGATTTTCTTCAATATCCAAATAGGGGTCATCGGCGGTGTAGCGAACGCCGTAGCCGCCGCCCATGTCTAATTCTTCGGTGATAAAGCCAAAAGTGTGTTGCATATCGGCTACGAATTGCAACATGATATCGGCGGTGCGAATGTAAATATCCGAATCAAACACCTGCGAGCCGACGTGGCTGTGGAAACCCACCAGTTTGACATAGGGGAGAGTCAAGGCAAGCTTAGTGACCGCGGCACCTTGCCCTGTTTCGATAGCGAAACCGAATTTGGAATCCACTTTGCCCGTGTTGATGGCTTCGTACGTGTGGGTATCGATACCGGGGGTGATGCGAATGAGGACACGTTGCGCAAAGCCGCGCTCGCCCGCAAGGCGGTTGATATCGTACAGTTCTTCTTCGTTATCAATGACAAACGTGCCGACACCGCAGTCCATGGCATAGATGATGTCAGCTTCGGTCTTATTGTTGGAATGAAAGCAAGCTTTTTCCATGGGGAAACCGACCGAAACGGCGGTATGTATCTCACCTGCGGATACGACGTCGACACCCAAACCTTCTTCCATCATAATGCGGTACATTTGCTTGAAGGAGGCGGCTTTGGAAGCGTAATACACCTTGGCATTATCGCCAAAACCTTTTTGGACACCGCGACGATAGATGCGGCACAGTTCGCGGATGCGGTCTTCGTCCATCAAGTAAAGCGGGGTGCCGTACTTGGCGGCGAGGTCAACCGTATTTTGACCGGCAAAGAGAAGGGTGCCGTTTTCATTTTGAGAAATGTTTTGACAAATACAATCGCTGTTTTTCACCGTTATTCTCCTAAAATTCCTACTCTTTTCATGGCAGCAAGTAGTTTTTGCTCGTTTTGGGGTTCCATGGGGGTTAAGGGCAAGCGCAAGTAGTTATCGCAATAACCCATGGCGGCACACGCTGCTTTGACAGGAATGGGGTTGACTTCGCAGAACAAGGCGTCAATTAATTCGATGTATTGCAGTTGCAATTTTGCAGCGCTTGCGGTATCACCGTTTAACATCAAACGGCACATTTCCACCGTTTCTTTGGGCGCGACGTTGGAAAGAACGGAAATAACGCCTTTGCCGCCCAAAGCCATGATGGGAACAATTTGGTCGTCGTTGCCGGAATAAACGTCGATTTCATCGCCACACAACGAAATGAGTTTGGCAATTTGCGAAAGATTACCGCTAGCTTCCTTGATGGCAACGATGCGAGGATGTTTGGCAAGTTTTGCCACCGTTTCGGGAAGTAAGTTGCAACCTGTACGGCCGGGTACATTGTATAAAATGCAGGGTTTATCGCATACGTCGGCAACGGCGGTGAAAGATTCGATCAAACCGTTTTGTGTGGCTTTGTTGTAATACGGTGTGACGAGCAACAACGCATCGGCGCCGACTTCGCAAGCATACTTGGACAGTTCAATGGCATAAGCCGTGTCGTTCGAGCCGGTGCCGGCAATGACGGGTACACGACCGGCCACTTTTTCGACACAAAAACGAATAACTTCTTTGTGTTCGGCGTCGGTTAAAGTAGAGCCTTCGCCGGTGGTGCCGGCAACGACAATGGCATCGATACCTTCCTTGATTTGCCATTCGATTAAAGTGGCAAATTGCTCGTAATCCACACCGTCTTTGTTAAGCGGTGTGACAATGGCGGTGGCGGCGCCTGTGAATACTGTGTTCTTCATACTGTGTTCCTCCAAATAAAAAAGATAGTTGCGAAAATACAACTACCCCAAGCAATAACAAGCCCTGCTATGCAGAACTTAAATTATTTTGAGATAGCCCTCCGCAGTCAGACTGCGACAGTAAACCGGATGTTATTCCGTTTACCAGATACTTCCCTGCCGGAAAGAACCTTCGGCGACTGCCCCTTTCCCGCAACACCTCACCCTGCCGGGCCTTATGAAACGGTACTCTTTGCATATCGCGCCTCTATCAATCTGCCAATAGAATACCATATTTTAAAACGGGTGTCAAGAAAATAATGAAAATGTTTAAAAATCTTGAAAACAGGGGAGATACATGGTAAAATGTACCTATCTTCTTCAATAAAAGGCGGAAAAACGATGGCGTGTAAATTTTTGGTTATCGGGGATTTTCACTACAAAAAGAAAATGTATTCCGCAACGATTGCGGACCTTAACCGTATGCTCAAACGTGCGGCGGATGCCAACGTGGATTTTGTGATTCACATGGGGGATTTTTGCAACGATTATCCTGCCTCACCGGAACTCATAAAAGCGTATTTAAGCAACGAATATGGCCTTACAGTATACGGCATCGACGGCAACCATGAACTGGAATGTATGAACGTATGGCACGAACCGCCGTTGGATTTGGACCACCCCATGCAATATTTTGTTCCGTTTTTGACGAATGATATCGACGGGGTGGTGTGGGGAACACCGAATGGAAAACCCGCCGAGGATTGGTCGATTGCGTATTATTATTTTGACAAAAACGGAATTCGTTTTGTGTGCTTGGATACGGAGTATTCCTACAACGAAGAGTTGGATGAATGGCAACATAATCCGTCGCTGTATGTCCCGAAAGGAAATATTACGACTGAATCGCTTGGGAGGGAACAACGTGCGTGGGCAGAAGATGTGCTCACTGATGCGGCCGAAAAAAACATTCCGTGTGTTGTGTTTACTCACATTCCGTTCCGAAAAGATTTGCCGTATTCGCGTGAATCGGCTGTGATTCGTGAAATGATTAATCGCGTGAATCAAAAACGAAAGGGCACCGTGGTGGCGGCCATTAACGGTCATTTGCATACCGATTACGATGTGCTTGTGGACGAAAATGTTTTGTATATTGACATTAATACGCCTACTTTCGGTTGCTGGATGCGTGATGGTATAGAACATTACGGACCGGAACATACTTTTGATTTTGAAAACTACGATACCGACGGTAATTTGATTGGTGTTGAAAAAATGCCGTACAGCGATTTAACAATGGGTAAGAATGCGTGGTTTTTCTCGGAACCATTGTCGGCTATCATTACGGTTAGTGATGATGGCACCGTTGCGGTGGACGGTATGGAAACAACGTGGGCGTATGGTATTGAACCGCCCAAAGGAATGCTGGAAAATCACCCGGGGATTCGTCCGAAAATTTCGTCGGGTGTGTACAAGGTGAAGCGATAGGTATTATGAAAAAAACGACGTTGATTTTTGTGCGGCATGGATATAGTGAGGCAAACGAGAAAAATATTTTTGCGGGAATTACCGATGTGCCTTTGACGGAAACCGGTAAACAGCAAGCGGTTTTGACCGCAAAGTTCCTTTCGCGATATGCTATTGACGTGTTATATTCCAGCGATTTAAAGCGGGCAATGCAAACGGCACAGCCTATTGCCGAGCAAACGGGGTTGCCTATTATTCCCAACGAGCAATTACGGGAAATGGACCTTGGTCTTTGGGAAGAATTACCCTTTGAAGCGGTGATACAAAATTATCCAAAGGAATATGAACTGTGGATGAGGGATGTGGATAATGCCGTTGTTCCGGGAGGAGAAAGCGTTCCCTTGCTGCGTGAGCGCATAACAAAAGCCGTAGATGAAATCGCAAAGAAACACCGTGGGAAAACCGTGTGTATTGTTACACATGCTGAGGCAATACGCGTTTTGTTTTCTGCATGGACGGGTGCGCGATTGGCAGATGTTCCGTATGTCCCTAACAGTTCGGTAACCATCATAGAACGAAGCGGAACCGATTGTCGCGTGGTGCTGGATGGTTTTGCAGAGCATTTGGGGGCTTTGACCACTCGGTTGCCTGTGACGGTATAATGAAAAAGGAGTATTGGCATGACTTGTATGATTGCTTCGGATATTCATGGTTCGGCACGGTATTGCCAACTCTTGTTGGAAGCATTTGAGCGAGAAAAGGCTGAAAAGTTAGTGCTGTTGGGCGATATTTTGTATCATGGTCCTCGCAACGATTTGCCGGATGTTTATGCGCCCAAAACCGTGATTGAACAGCTAAACGAAATCAAGGAACATATTTTGTGCGTGCGAGGGAATTGTGATACGGAAGTGGACCAAATGGTTTTGGACTTTCCGATTTTGGCGGATTATGCGTGGCTGTACGCGGGAGACCGTTTACTGTTTGCCACACATGGGCATAAATTGGGGGAAGAACATCTGCCGCCGCTTGCCAAAGGAAGCATTTTGTTGCAAGGACACACCCACGTTCCGCGTTGTGTAGAAAAAGAAGGTGTGCTTTGCGTTAATCCCGGTTCGGTGAGCATTCCCAAAGCCGATTCACCGCACAGTTATTTGTTGTTTACGGATAACACGTTACAATGGAAAGAATTGAACGGCACGGTCTTTAAGGAAGTAAAGTTATAAATCGTTGAAGAAAATTTTTTAAAAACCTCTTGACAAGTTACCGCATATAATGCTATGATAACGAAAACAAGTCAAAACCGATGATTAAGAGTAGTAACTTTACCGCAAAACTCACAGAGAGTTGCCGATGGTGGAATGGCAACAGCGGAGCGTAAAGCGAATGGACTTATGAGGGCGACCGAAAGCGGGAACGCAAGTAGTAGTCGACGGGGGAGTGCCCGTTACAGCACCGTTCGTATGTTTGTACGAAGCAGAGTGGATGCACAGCATCAATTTGGGTGGTACCGCAGGATTTACACAAGTCTTGTCCCTGTTTTTTATCAGGGATAAGGCTTGTTTATTTTTAGGCTGGCGAGAGTCGACCCTTTTGCGGCTTCGCTCGCCGTCTTTACCCGCGCGGGATTGTGTTCGTTTTTGCAAGGCGACAGCCTTGCGGCAAACTCACACGTCCCCGCACAAAAAATTCGGCGGCAGAAACTCTGCCGACCTGCAAAAGCAAGAATTTTTGTATGAGAGGAAGCCGAAAATCGCAGGAATACTAACGTATTCCAAGTCTTAAGGCAAACTATCATCGGAAATTTTCTTTTGCAGGCGTAAAGAGTTCGACTGTCGCCAGTCTATGAAAGAGGGAATGTCTTATGAAAAAAGCAATCAAAATCTTGGCAGTGGTGTTAACGGTTTGTCTGTTAGCTACCGGTCTTTCCGCGTGCGGAGGGACGGCAAAACCTATTATCGGTATTATTCAGTTTGGGTCGCATGACTCGCTCAATAACTGCTACACCGGTATTATCGAAGGTTTGAAAGCCACTGTTAATTTGGATGAATACGATGTGCAATACGTCAACAGCAACTTCACGGCGGAAACGTCTTTGGCGCAAGCACAAAAAATGGTGAATAGCCGTGCCAAAGTGATTATCGCGATTGCCACGCCTTCCGCCATTCAAGCGGCAACCGCCGCTACCGGCAAGGATGTTCCGGTGGTTTACTGCGCGGTGACAGATGCTTCGCAAGTGGCTAACTTTCAAAACATGACAGGCACCAGCGACGTGCCGGATTTTGAGGCGCAACTCAAATTGGTCACCGCCTTTTTGGGCAAACAAGACGTTAAAATCGGTGTGTTGCATTCCACGGAAGAATCCAGCGATGCTGCACAAATTGCTGCTTTGAAAAAAGGTGCAAAAGCGTATAACGGTATGTCGGTTGTGACCGAAGCGGTGGCCGATATTACGACGATTGATGCCAAAGTAGATGCGCTCATCAGCCAAGACGTGGATTGCTTTGTAAACTTGTTGGATAACACGATTGTCGGCAAATTGCCGAACATTCTTGCTAAAACCAATGCCGCAGGTATCCCTGTTTTCGGTAGCGAGATTGAACAAGTGAAAGCCGGTTGTTTGGCTTCGGCTTCGATTGAATACGTTACCGTCGGCAAACTGGCGGGTGAACAAGCTGCCGAAATTCTTGCCGGCAAAGCCGTGAGCGAAGTGGCACCCAAGACGATGGAAAACGAAACCTATCCTTATTACAATTCCGAGGTGCTCGCAAAATTTGAAGGCATGCAAGTACCCACGACCATTGAAGGGTTACAAGACGTTATTAAATAAAAGGCGGCGAACGCAATGTTGTTTTTGAATACCACAATAGATGGCTTAGAGCTCGGCCTTTGCTACGCCATTATTGCGTTGGGTATGTATATTGCTTATTCGGTGTTGGATTTTCCCGATTTGACTACCGACGGCACGTTCCCCTTGGGCGGGGTGGTTGGTACCATTTTGATTTACAATGCTCACTTGCATCCTTTGCTTGCTTTGCTTGGCGCTTTTGTTGCCGGCATGGCGATGGGGGCGCTGACAGGGGTGTTGCACGTTAAATTCGGTATTTCCAAACTGCTTTCGGGTATTATTGTAATGACGGCGTTACTTTCGGTAACGCTGGCATTGACCATGGTGCTCACAGGGAACGGGTTTACCACCACAAACTTTTCGTATACGGCGCACGGTTTTGGCGGGTTGTTCAACTCCGCCGACGGTGGTGTGCTGAGCGAGGGAGCGGTGATTGCCATTTTGTTGTTGGTGGTTGTGATAATCAAATTGGTAATGGATGTGTTTTTCAAAACCAAGGTTGGTTTTATGCTCACTGCCACCGGTAATAACGAAACGCTCATCACCTATCTCGGCAAAGATGCCGGCACGTACAAAATTTTGGGGTTGGCACTGGCAAACGGCTTGGTAGCCTTTGGCGGTGGGTTATATGCGCAACTGACCATGAACTACGATAATACCTCTGGTAGCGGTAAAGTGGTGTTGGCACTTGCCTCGGTTATTATTGGTTTAGCAATCTTCTCCAAAGCAAAATGGGTAAAAGATACCACCGCGGTGATTGTGGGTGCGGTCATTTATTCGTTGTGCCTTAACTATTTTACGATTATCGATCAAAACGGTACGTATCTCAAAATCATGAACGCGGCTTGCTTTGCGCTCATTTTAGTGATTAATAATCAACTCAAAAAGAATCGTGTAAAATCCGCAAAAACCATCGGAAGCGAGGTGAGCCACCGATGATAGAGTTGATAGGAATTTCCAAACGCTTTAATGCATCTACGGTTAACGAAACCACGGTGTTTGATGATTTCTTGTTTACCGTGAACGACGGTGATTTTATCTCGGTGGTGGGCAGTAACGGGAGCGGTAAAACCACGTTGCTCAATTTGATTGCCGGTACCACCTTGCCCGATTCGGGACGAATTTTACTTGACGGCACCGATATTACTTTGCAAAAGGAATATCGCCGTGCGCGGCGCATGAGCCGTGTGTTCCAAGACCCGTCAAAAGGCGTGGCGGGGGAAATGACGATTGCCGAAAATATGAGCCTTGCCGACAATAAAGGCAAACCGTATGGCCTATCGTTTGGTATTTCCAAAAAACGGCTTTCGTATTACCGCGAATTACTTTCGGGCCTTGGCTTGGGCTTGGAGAACAAAATGGATGTCAAAATCGGCTCGCTTTCGGGTGGTCAGCGCCAAGCGGTTTCGCTGTTGATGGCAACCATGACACCGATTGATGTGTTGATTTTGGATGAGCATACCGCGGCACTCGACCCGCACACGGCAGACGTGATTATGCAATTTACCGACCGCATTGTCAAAGAAAAACACCTGACCGCCATTATGGTCACGCACAATTTGCGGTACGCGGTGGATTACGGCAATCGTTTGGTGATGATGAACGACGGTCACGTGATTTTGGACCACAGCGGAAAAGAAAAAGAAGATACGGCGATTGAAGATATTTTGCACATTTTCAACGAAATCAGTATTGAATGCGGTAACTAATAAAAAACAAGCAAACGAACAACACCGAGAAGAACTCTAAAAAGTTCCTCTCGGTGTTTTCTTTTTTAAAATCCGTATATTCAACTGTTAACCTTTTTTGAGTACAATGATTATAGAAAAGTAAAAATAAATTAACATGCAACCAAAAATATAATAAGGAAAATTCTTGGAGAAAAAGGCGTGTTTTGACCCTTATATAGCAAAAGCGAGGTGAAGTTTCACCTTGCTTTTGTAATTCCTTGTTTTTTTATTCTTGAAAAAATTGGTGATTTAAAAAATCTGTTTTCAAACAAACCATTATTGACTGATAAAAGCCAAAGGAATATACAAACAATTATAAAATACGGCAGTGCACCAAATCCAAACATCTCAACACCAAGAAAAACGGCACTCACAGGACTGTTTGTAGTACAACAGAACAAGCCTACCAGCCCAAGGGCTGCCCCCAATCCGGGATCTAAGCCTAATATACTTCCGAAAACACAGCCGAATGTTGCACCTATACAAAAAGTGGGAACGATTTCTCCGCCTTTTAATCCTGCGGCTAAGGTAACGGCAGTAAAAACGATTTTTAAAATAAAGTCAAACCAATCTGCCTTTCCTTCTATAGCCATTATTGCCATAGACATACCGGAACCGCTGTAACGCATATCGCCCACGATTGCGGTTAATACAACAATTACGGTAGCAGCTAACGCAGTGCGAAGAAAAGCGTTTGAAATAAGATGTGTCATCAAATGACCGGTTTTGTGGAATGTAATGCACATGAGCTGACCTAATATGCTGAGCCCAAGTGATAAAATAATTATTTTTGCAACGCTGGAAAAGGTAAAAGTGTCAATGACACTAAGACAGCCTGTTTCTGCGGTAACTGCCAAAGCAGAAGAAAATTTGGTGGCGACAACAGAGGAAATAAGGCAAGGCAAAATAGCCCTACTAATAACTTTGAAACTTGATTTAAATTCTAAAACAAAAAACGCTGCAGTAAGAGGTGTACCGAATAAACCAGCAAAAACCGCACTCATACCACTTAAAACAACAATTGTGCGGTCGTTCTCTTTTAATCGTAACACACGACAAAGAACTGTTGCACCTGCGCCACCCAACTGAAGTGCAGCGCCTTCTCGTCCGGCGGAACCGCCCAAAAGATGCGTGATGGCAGTGGAAATGAATATAAGCGGTGCAGCGATTGTTCTAATTGGTTTTTTATTTGTAAGGCAGACAATGATTTCGTTAGTCCCACCAAAATTATGCATACCGAAAACCCGATATAGTAAAACAGTAGCGATACTACCGACGGGCAATAGGAGAATGAGCCACGATGCTGCCTGACGTAGTTTTGTTACAAAAGACAAAAAATGAGCAAAACATGCCCCGGTTAATCCACCAAGTGTTCCTATCAGTACCCCGAGTGCGCACCATTTTAATACGCCAAAAAATATTTTTTTGAAAGTTATATTTTTCATTAACAATCCCACTTTACTAATCAAGTAAAACAATTATACGTCATTATAGTACAATTACTTGAAAAAGTAAATCTTAAAGTATAAATCTCGTGTGTTTACAGATGCTAACAGTACAAATTTGTAAAGCAAGGAGATTTTGTATATATTATGAAAGCAACTGGAATAGTTCGTAGAATAGAGGAATGCGTTATAAGAACCTCACGCCGCACTCGAAAACAAGTTTTCGGCGGCTGAAAGAACCTTGTTACTCCCTGCGGTCGTAATAGATAGGGTAAACCGCCCCAAACCCGCATAAACACTGGGTTTTTGCTGGTTTGCCCCACTGAACGCATTGGTGTCAAAATTGAGTTTTGGGCAGTTTTTATACATAGAAAAAAGTGAGGGGAAGCCCCTCACTTTTTCTGATTAATTAATGTTTTGCTGCTTTGTGATCAGCCAATGTTTTGCCAGCATTGCTTTTAGCTTTTTTAGAAGACTTTTTAGAAGCTAAAGTTTTGCCAGCTTTACCGACATTGCCACCATGATGTACCGCCATTTTTACCCCCTATGCGCATTAGGACAGCAAACTGCACATCCATCTGCGTCTTGATAATACATTTTGGCTTTTGCCACGGCATCTGTTTCACTTGCATAATAGCCAAGATAAGTGGCACTTATTATGCCAAGTTTGTTTTTGTGTTCTTCAGTATGAACTTCGTGATGAAGTCCAGGATTATTAGTCTGGTTGTTATTAACATAATAGTGTTTATACATAAAACACATCCTTCCCGCCGATTATTACGGCATAAATTTTTCGTTTTGTGAATTTTTCCAGTAGACAAACTAGATCCGGATGTGTTATACTGAAACCACAGCAATGTTGGATTGTTTAACACATCCAGCAAAGAGAAAGCATTTTGTTTGTTGTTGCCGCAACTTACGAAATGCTTTCTTTTTTTGTTACAATCAATTTTCATCAACTCTCTTTCAGAATAAATTTGGCAAAAATCTATATTCACCGCATTATATTATAGCATACTTTCCTTAAAAGTCAAGCACATTTCCACAATATATTGTGTTTCTTAATTATAAAAAATCAATATATTGTATATACTTTTACATATTTGTACATACTTTAATATATTTTTTCATAAAAATAAGTAAAATAGCGGAGTGGAATTCCACTCCGCTTTTGTTGTTCTTATATTATTTTAGTAACGCTTTAAAATCTTCTCGTTCTCTAATTGGGTTAAAGCAGTGGTTGTTGGTGAGTGCAGCTCTGAAGCCGTCAAGCGGTGTTTCGGTGGCGTCACTTATCGGTTTTTCGCCGCTTACCAAGTTAAATAATGGCGCAGTATATTGATAACTGTTTTGTTTTACAAATATTGCATCCTGTTCGGCGTGGTATCTGGCTTTTTCAAGTTCTTTTATAACTTCATCATATTTCTTTTCACCGCATAGGAAAAAGGCTTTGTCAATAAAATTATAGGTTAATATGTTGTTGTGGAACTGAAAATTTTTATCGGGGAAAAGAATGTATATAATTTGCTCAATAGCATTGCAAACCTCTAATGTTTTGTAACCAAACTGAAGCGAAGAAATAAAACGCATTAGTTTTTGTTCTGAAAGTGTTTGACAATGTTTTCTTTTTTCCATACCCTCTAAACACCAAACGAGCAGTTCATTTCTTCTATCTTCATCCTCTTCAGTTAATGCATATTTTTTAGCAGTTTCTAAATCGCCTTTCCAGTGATAGGCTAAAACTATTCCGTGTAATGCGCTATCGTGAAGTTTCACTGATGGGTTGCTATCTAAAACAATTTTATAATGTTTAATAGCACTATCGAGCAACCTATTAAATTCTTCCTCGTTGTTTTCGTCTATCGTTCCGCGCTTTTCAAAAGCCATATAATATTCTGCCGAGGCAAGCCATTCTGTATATTCCATATTTCCTGGGTATTCCTGAACGGCTTTTACCGCAATTTGATAATTCTTTTCCTTATCATCGTGTTTCCAATATTCAAAACAAGCCGCATCAAATTCTGCTTTTCGCAGGTCTTTTTTATATGTATCCATGCCAAGTAAATAGTCGGTTGTTACGTTGAAAAGATTTGCAAGCGGCGGCAAAAGTGAAATATCGGGCATTGCGCAGTTTGTTTCCCATCTGCTGACTGCTTGGGGCGAAATATTAAGAAGTTCTGCAAGTTTTTCTTGGGTCATATTATTTTTAATTCGTAAGTCTTTTATAGTTTTTCCAAATGTCATAAACTCATTTCTCCTTTTAAGTTTTTTGACCGGTCTGATTATATTATAGCAGAAAGAATAGTGATTTCCACCTCTCGTTAGTTGAGAGTTTATAAATTCAAAATTGAGTTTCAAGTTCAGTATAAATTACCACAAACAACAAATAATAGTATCACGATTTGAATTTAAAGGAGATTTATATATGAAAGCAACAGGTATTGTGAGAAGAATTGATGATTTAGGCAGGGTTGTTATCCCGAAAGAAATTCGCCGCACTATGAGGATTCGCGAGGGCGACCCGTTGGAGATTTTTACGGGACCGAATGAGGAAGTGGTATTCAAAAAGTATTCACCGATTGGCGAGTTGTCACAATTTGCGTCACAATATGCCGAAGTGATGTATCGTGCCTGTGGCTTTCCGGTTGCGATTGGTGACCGGGACCATGTTATTGCAATGGCGGGGGAATCCAAAAAAGAGTATTTGGAACGTCGGTTATCACCGACCATTGAAAAAATTATGAATGACCGTAAAACGGCAATAGCCGAGCGCGGTCAGGGCTTTTTGCTGGCAGAGGATAAAGATAAACATGCCATGATAGTATCACCAATTTTATCGTCGGGTGACGTGACGGGGTGTGTGTGCATTTTGCAAAACGAACAAAGCGCCACTCCAAAAGAATCCGAGATTAAATTGGCGCAAGTTGCCGCCGCCTTTTTAGGAAAACAGATGGAGGAATAAGAACCCGACCCGCCAACGCAATTAACATTGCGGGCGAGTACCCCGGAACCTTTTTGTATGCACAATAAACAAGCCGCCGTATTCCAAAACGGAATACGGCGGCTTGTTTTTGTTTGATTAGAACGGTGCAGTGGTTTGCGTGGTGTATCCTGTTGTTAAGTAATTAAAGGCGGGTGTGGTGCGCGATGTGGTGGTTGTGGTAGGAACTGCGCTTGGGTCCATGATGGCAAGTTGTTTCAGAATATACTCTCGTTCGGCATCAATGAGAGTTCCACCGCTGACTTCATACGCTTTTTTGACTTGTTGTGCCGTCATACCGGCGGCGATATAATCGGCAGCGGTGTGGTCAGCCAACCAACCGATGGCGTAAAATGCATTGCCGACAATGACCGTGGTATCCAAAGCAAAATACCGATAGGCATCGTATTTGGTGTAGGTATACAGTACTTCAATTTGTTCGGCTGTGTAATACTCGTATTCCACTATTTTGTTATATTGTTCGCATACCTGTTCAATTTCCGAACGAGGCACATTTAGTTCGTGAATAAAGTTATACAAATTATATTCATTGGCATCACGTGTTCCGCCGGCATGGGAAAAAGTGTTCAGCCATTTGTCGTAAACAGCGGGGTCTACCAATTCATCGAAAGAACTGTTTAGCGAGATACAATCGTGAAGCGGTTTGTTGCGGAACGGGTCGGCACCGCCAATGCCGATAACACCGGGAAATTTGTGAATATCACTTTCGCCGTTATGAAAAACAATATCCGTTGTTGTGGTAGGGGGCGTTGGTATTGGAATGTCAGCAGAAAAAGGGAGAAGGTTGACGGCAACCACTAACACGCAAATCATACCCGCACAAAACATACACAGACCTGCAATGGTACCGCGACGGCGACGACGTTCGATATGATATTGTTTTTGTTTTTCCAAAATTGTTTCATAAAACTGACGGTCAGTTTTCACGGTCAAACACCTCCTTTACAGAGTCGCGCAGTTGTTTGCGCGCACGGTGGCAAAGGTTGCGAATTTGAGTGGGAGTTTTGTGCATAGCTGCGGCGGTCTCCTCGTAGGAAAGCCCTTCTTGTGCCGTCAGCAACAAAGCCATACGGCGGTCATCTTTTAAATTTGATAGGGCTTTGTGAACGGCTGCTTTGCGTTCGTTTTCCAACAACAGCTTTTCGGGCTCGTTATGCTCGGTTGGTAGGTTTTCTGCGGTTTCCAACGTTATCAAATTACGGTTTTTACGGATATAGTCAATGGCTTTGTGGCGGGCGACCGCAAACAGCCACGAACGAAAGCTTCCTTTGGGTTGGTAGCCTTTTCGCTCCAAAATGACCACAAACACATCGGCCGCCAAATCCTCGGC
>JAZNKF010000054.1:0-29079 GCA_045578425.1 Acutalibacteraceae bacterium | reverse complement strand
CAGAAAAACAAATTAGGTATATACTGAAAAAGGAGTTGATATAAATGAAATATGCATTTTACGCGATGTTATCGCGCATGAAAAACATTTCGCGTTGGTCCTTGATGCATAACACGCGAAAAGAGAATATATGTGAACATTCGCATGAAGTTGCCGTGTTGGCGCATGCTTTGGCGTTATTGCAAAACCATCATTTTGGCGGTGCGGTGAATGTCGAACACTGTGTGTTGTCGGCTTTGTATCACGATGTAACGGAGATTTTAACCGGAGATATGCCCACACCGGTAAAATACGATAATCCTGCCATTCGCGATGCCTATAAACAGGTGGAGGATATTGCGGCAAACAAGTTGTTATCCTTGTTGCCGCCGGAATTGGATTCGGAGTATCGACCGTTATTGTTGCCGGAAAACAGTGAGGAACAACGCATTGTGAAAGCGGCGGATAAACTTTCGGCATTAATTAAGTGTGTGGAAGAACTCAAACAAGGAAACAAAGAATTTTCCAAAGCGCGCAAAGCAACGGAAAAAGCCTTGCGTGAAATGAAGTTGGAAGCTGCTGACTATTTTTTGTCAAACTGTTTACCGGCATATGAATTGACTTTGGACGAGTTATAATTGTTTTTTAACAATGTTACAAACAAAAAGAGCCTTCCCCGTTGGGGAAGGCTCTTCTTGTTTCTAGCGTTTTTTTACAAGTCTAATGCCACAATCTTAGTGGCAAAGAAAAATTTACCAAAAACGTATTTGTCGGAGGCGCTTTCTGTTAAGGTGGTGAATTTACCTTTCCACAAAGTGATACCTTCGGCCATGGCAGGTCCTTTTAAGGTGCGTTCAAAAGAAGAAAAGTGATACAGTGGTGCGCCGTCCAAAGTTTTTCCCGAATCGGTGGCTGTGGCCAAATCGTAGAGAAAATACTCACTGTCTGTCAGACCATAGGAAGTGGAAAAAAGCATTTTACCATTCTTTACCGCCAGACCCTGTACTTTGTTGCGTATAGAATAGATACGCACAGGTTGTGTCAAATCTTGATGGCTGTATAGGGAAACAATGGCATAATTTTGACCTTCGGGTGCTGCGTGGGGATGGTTGGTTACGTATTTTTCCCCGTTGTGAAATTCGCCTACGTAAAGATATTCTTCATCGGCAAAGCAAAAGGAGGCACTGTTGTTAACTTCTACTCGTTCTTCGCACGATACCGCAGAGCCGGGTTTGGCAGAAAGTAGGGCATATACCGAAAAAAGATAAACAGCACCGTCATCCGCAACATAGATTCGATCACCAAATCGGGAAATGCCGCCCAGGTGTCCGTTGACTGGTTCTCCGTCTTTATGTAAAGTCACAAAACGGGATTGATCCGCCGTATCGGTGATATAAATGCGGCTGGGAGAGTCATCTTTCATATAGCCCGAAACCAGGAAAAGGCCTTTTTCCTCCAAAGAGCAGATACCCTGACAGACAAAACCGTCGTTCAGCCCGGGGTTTTTACAAACGTTAGTTTTCAGAGAAAAATAGTCGCTGTAAATAGCAAATTTTGCAAGGTTTAGCCCGCCCCACACAAAAAACACCAGTGCCACAAGGCCCAAAAAGCCCCTTAGAGCAATCTTTCCTGCCAACGATAAAATCTTTTTCATGGAGAATCCCACCTTTTAATTTAATCCTTGCTCTCCCGTACGTTCAAATAAGGCGTTTACTGCTTCTTTGAGCAATGCGTGTTGTGAGAGCGAAAGTGTGTGGTCTTTGGTATATAGAGCGCGTGCGGCTTGTTGTGTTTCTTTTAGAAGCGGCATATCGGTAAACAAATTGGCTACTTTCAGTTCAGGTAAACCATGCTGCCGTTTTCCAAAAAAGTCACCAGGCCCACGCAGTTTTAAATCTTCGTCCGCAATCTTAAAGCCATCGGTGGTTTCACACATCACTTTCAATCGACGAACGGCTTCTTCGTTTTGTGCATCGGAAATTAAAATACAAGTCGAAGCCAATTTTCCGCGGCCAACACGTCCACGTAATTGGTGCAGCTGTGCTAAACCAAATCGTTCGGCATTTTCGATGACCATCAACACTGCGTTGGGAACGTCCATACCTACTTCAACTACGGTGGTGGAAACCAAAACAGATAGCCGATTCGCGGCAAAAGCTGCCATGATTTGTTCTTTTTCCTTTGCCTTCATTTTACCGTGTAATAACCCCAGAGAATAACCGCTAAGCGGGCCTTTTGCCAGTTGTTTGACGTAGGCTTCGGCAGCTACTAAATCCGTTTCGCCTTCCTCCACCAACGGACAAACAACGTAGGCTTGTTGCCCTTCTTGCAGAAATTTGCGAACATATCCGTAAGCTCTGGCGCGTTTATCCGTTCCTATGGCAAAGGTTTGTATTGGTGTTCTGCCGGGCGGCAGTTCATCTAAAATAGAAACGTCCAAATCACCGTAAACCATCAACGCTAACGTGCGGGGAATGGGAGTGGCTGACATAACCAATAAGTGTGGGAAATCCCCTTTTGAGGCTAACAAAGCGCGCTGACGAACTCCAAAACGGTGTTGTTCGTCGGTGATGACTAATCCCAGATTATGAAATTGTACAGTTTCGGAAAGCAAGGCATGGGTACCGATTAAAAATTGAATGTTACCGTTTGCGGCATCTTGCAAAACCGTTTCCTTTTGCTTTTTTGTCATTGACCCAATTAACAACCCTACTCGTATTTCAGGTCTGTGAGCAAATAGTCCCAAAACTGATTTAAAATGTTGTTGTGCCAGAATTTCCGTTGGAGCCATCATAACGCATTGATATCCGTTTCGTATGGCAGAATATGCCACACAAGCGGCAACGGCTGTTTTTCCGCTGCCGACATCTCCTTGCACCAATCGGTTCATTGGTATCGTACCGCGCATATCCATTAAACATTCGTTGATAGCACGGCTTTGTGCGCCGGTCAAGGAAAAGGGGAGATGTTCACAAAATTCAGTTGAAAAATCGGTTGTTATTTGAATCCCGGTGGAGGCTTGTGTTCGCCCTTTGAGGCGTAGCAACCCCAGTTGTAAAAGTAATAACTCTTCAAAAGCCAAACGCCGCCGTGCAAGTTCCAAGGCGTGTGTATCCGTGGGGAAATGAATATTTTCCAAAGCATAGCGGAACGTACATAACTGATGTTCTTTTCGTAAATCGGTGGGAAGTAGGTCGTTGTCTAAGCTTTTATCTAATTCCGACAGGGCGGTACCAACGAGCTTTTCCAGGTACCGTGATGTAATTCCCCCTGTTAGTGGGTAGATGGGTCGGATACGGTCACCATTTTCAGCAGGCTCAATCAACGGTGAGGACATTTCCGGAGCGTGATAGGAGCCGGAAACAGTACCAAAGAATAAATATTGTTTACCTGCTTCGATTTTGGCGGCGGCATACTTGTTGTTAAACAATGTTACCCGCAACACACCTGACGCGTCGGTGACGGAAAAGGTGTATAGGGAAAGACCTTTACGGACGTTTCGTTCGAGCGGTTTGGAAAGTGCGGTAGCGCGAACGCAACATGGAGTGTTTCGCGGTGCATTGGCAATCGGGGTAACGGTTGACCAATCTTCGTACTGACGGGGGAAATGATATAACAAGTCTTGCACCGTAAAAATATCCAGTTTATGTAACTGTTCGGCACGTTTTTCGCCAACACCTTTTAAGTACTGAATGGATGTTTGAAAATTCAACACAAAAATCCCCCTTTCGCTAAAAGTTTTCAAAAAAGCCGGTGACCACCGCACAAGGGAGGACACCGGCTGGCGTGTTGTATTATTCAATCGAAATAAAGTAGTAGTATACCGGTTGACCGCCGGCAAGAACCGTGACGTCTACGTCATTACCTAATTTGGCGGAAATGGCGGTTTTGGCGGTTTCGGCTTCTTGCTCGGTAATTCCTTCACCATACATCAGCGTGATGAACGAAACACCCTTGCCGCTAAGACGTCTGGCATTAGCCATGTTTTTAGTTAGTTTGACAACAGCGTGAGCAGCTGTCGTATCCGTAAAGGCAAGTTTGCCGTTATCCAATGCCAAAATATCGCCTTCTTTTATGGCACGGTTTTCAAAATCACTGTCGCGTGCGGCAAACGTAATAGAACCGGTGGAAACAGCGTCAGCCGCTTTCATCATGGTTGTGAGATTATCCTCCACTGCTGCGGTCGGATCAAAATTCAACAAAGCGGAAACGCCTTGCGGAATGGTGCGGGTGGGGAGAACGTGTACTGTGCGGTCAGCAAGCGGAATGGCTTGTTCTGCCGCCAAAATAATGTTTTTGTTATTGGGAAGAACATACACCACTTTGGCGGGAGTTGCTTCGATGGCGTTTAAAATATCATCTGTAGACGGATTCATGGTTTGACCGCCGGATACCACTTGACAACAACCTAAATCGGTGAACAAGGCTTGTAATCCTTCACCGGCAGCAACGGCAACAAAACCAAATTCTTCTTCCGGTTCCACGCGGGCAGGTGCGGCTTGCGTTTGAGCTTCTTCCGGAATCCAGCCGGCATTTTCGTGTTGAATACGCATGTTTTCTACTTTTACGGTTTCAAAAGCCCCATATTCCACACCTTTGCTCAATGCTTTGCCGGGGTCATTGGTATGGACGTGAACTTTAATGATTTCCTCATCGTCTACAACCACCACACAATCACCAATGGTTTCCAAATAAGCACGTAGTTTGAGCGGATCTTTTTTGCAAGCGGGGTCGCGTGCCACAATAAATTCCGTGCAATAGGTAAAAGTGATTTCCGTTTCAAAAGAACCGGCAGCACTGACATTTGTTTTTACGGCAGCAGATTCGGTGGAAACATCCCCCTGCTCAATGGCGCCACCGTTAAATACCGCTTCCATTGCGCGGAAAATAACACACAAGCCTTGGCCGCCGGCATCCACAACGCCTGCTTTTTTCAAAACGGGCAATAATTCCGGTGTACGTTGCAAGGATGCTTCAGCTTCGTCGCAAATAATCGCCCAAATGGCATTTGCCGAAGTTTCGGTTTCCGATGCAGCAACTGCTTTTTCGGCAGCTTCGCGTGCAACGGTCAAAATGGTACCTTCGGTAGGCTTCATAACCGCTTTGTAGGCTGCTTCCACACCTAATTTTAGAGCGGCGGCAAAATCGGCACCATCGGCTTCGGTTTTGCCCTTTAACCCCTTGGAAAAGCCACGGAACAAAAGCGACAAAATAACACCGGAATTACCGCGCGCACCACGCAAAAGGGCAGCGGAAGCTGTATCAGCCGTTTCGCTGACGGTAGGGTTAGATAAACGAGACAATTCCCTTGCGGCGGCAGATAACGTCATAGACATGTTCGTGCCGGTATCACCATCGGGAACAGGGAAGATGTTAAGTTCATCGACTTGTTGTTTTTGACGCGCTAAAACGTTGGATGCCGAAATCATAGCATCGCGCAATATACTACCTTGAATCAAAAAAAGCACTCCTTTCGGTGCAAAGCAACCGCACCGGTTACATCAGTTATTCAGCTTTCATGCCGTCAACGTAAACATTAACTTTTTTGACGGCTAATCCGGTCGCTTCTTCCACAGTGTAGCGCACCTTGTTGACAATGCTCTTGGAAATTTCGGCAATGTTCATACCGTAGATAACACAAATGTGCAAATCCACGACTAATTTATCACCTTCGCTACGCACACGAATACCTTCATCGGCAAACGTGCGTTTTGAAAACAAGGAACGTAATCCTTGACGCGTTCCGCTTTTTACCATACCGGCAACCCCATAGCAGGAGGATACGGCATGACCGATTAAATAGGAAAAATACTCTTGTGAAACTTCAATGCTTCCTAAATGGTTGTCAATACGAATCATATACGGCACACCTTTCTGTGAAAATTGACAATAGTAAAAAACTGCAAAAAACACCAGTTTGTAGTATTATATCGCAAAACGAACAAATAATCAAGAGAAAAAAGTGAACTCGTCAAAAACCGGTGATAAAAAACAACTTCTCTCTTTACAAGTGGCAAAAAGTGAAGTATACTGTTTTGTATAGTAAAGTGAGGTTAGGCATAATGAAAATTTATGAAGAACTGGTTGCCCGCGGTTTAATTGCCCAGGTGACAGACGAAAAAGAAATTCGCGAATTAATCAATAACGGTAAAGCGCGTTTTTATATCGGCTTTGATCCGACTGCCGACTCGTTGCATGTTGGCCATTTTATGGCTCTTTGTCTCATGAAACGGTTGCAAATGGCGGGCAATCGTCCGGTTGTTCTGCTTGGTGGCGGCACGGGCTATATCGGCGACCCGTCGGGCAGAACGGATATGCGTTCCATGATGACACCCGAAACCATTGAACATAACTGCGAGTGCTTTAAACGCCAAATGGAACGTTTCATTGACTTTAAAGGCGAAAACGGTGCCATTGCGGTTAACAATGCAGATTGGTTGTTAAAACTCAATTATGTGGATTTGTTGCGCGAAGTGGGTGCTTGTTTTTCGGTAAACAATATGTTGCGGGCAGAATGTTACAAGCAACGTATGGAAAAAGGGTTATCGTTTTTGGAATTCAACTATATGATTATGCAATCATACGATTTTTATCACTTATACAAAGAATACGATTGCAACATGCAGTTCGGTGGTGACGACCAATGGTCCAATATGTTGGGCGGCACGGAACTCATTCGTAAAAAACTGGGTAAAGATGCTTATGCCATGACTATTACATTGCTCATGAACTCCGAGGGAAAAAAGATGGGCAAAACAGCCAACGGTGCCGTTTGGCTTGACCCCAACAAAACGTCTCCGTTTGAGTTTTATCAATATTGGCGCAATGTCGGCGATGACGATGTGCTTAAATGTATTCGTATGCTTACCTTTATCCCGCTTGAAGAAATCGATGCTATGGAAAAATGGGAAGGTGCCGAGTTGAACCGCGCCAAAGATATTTTGGCATACGAATTAACCATGCTGGTACATGGAAAAGAAGAGGCTGAAAAGGCAAGAGAAGCTTCTCGTGCTTTGTTTGCCGGCGGTAGTGACGATTCCAATATGCCAACAACCGAACTTTCGGCTGATGATTTGACGGATGGCAGCATTGCCGTTTTGGATTTGTTGGTGCGTTGTAAGTTGACCGACTCCAAAAGTGAAGCACGCCGCTTGGTTTTGCAAGGCGGGGTATATGCCGATGAAAAGAAAGTGGAAACGATTGATACTGCCTTTACTGCAGAACAACTCAAAGCGGGTGTGAAAATCCGTAAAGGAAAAAAAGTTTTCCATAAAGCTATTTTGAAATAACCAAAAGCGGAGGCTTCTTTTGAGAGCCTCCGCTTTTAATCATTTGAGCTTTTGATATTCTGCAACTGCCAAGGTGTCACAGCGTTCGTTTTCAGGATGGCCTTGGTGACCATGTACCCAACAAAACGAGACCTCGTGCAATTCCAACAAATTTAGTAGCGTATCCCATAAATCGGCATTCAGAGCCGGCTTTTTGTCTGCCTTGCGCCAACCGTTGCGCTTCCAACCGGCTGCCCAGCCTTTTTCAATTCCGTTAACAACGTATTGCGAATCGGTGGTGACCAGTACGCTGCATCGTTCATTTAACGCGGCTAAACCGCGAATAACAGCGGTTAATTCCATGCGATTGTTGGTAGTTTGTGCTTCGCCGCCGCTTAATTCTTTTTCATGGTTACCGTAGCGCAAAATAGCTGCCCAACCACCGGCACCGGGATTGCCGGAACACGCACCATCGGTGAACAATTCTACATGTTTCATTGTTTTCATCCTATCTGTTGTTATCTGTTTTCATTATAACAAATTTTTTAATATCTGCAAGTCTAAAATATAAGTATTGTTGCATACTTTACTTGACAACCATTATTAAAAAAGGTAAAATAAACAATGATGATGTGTTCGGTTTCGCAATTTCTTTATTTTGTAATTTGTTCGGAAAATATGAACCAACAGCCTCACTGAGTTTTGTGGGGCTTAATTTTCGTAAAAGAAACGGAGGATTGTAATGGCAACAGAAGAAAAGAAGAACACCGGTGCAACGACACCAAAAAACAACAGACGTAACGATAATCGGAATAATAAAGCATTAACGCAACCTGCTGCGAAAGATAATAAAAAGAAAACACAACCAACCAATCAACCTTTACGTCGGTATTCCCATACCACCCGCAAAAAGAAGCCGGAAATTCCGTCGGTTCCTATTAAACTGACCATGTTGGGCGGACTCAATGAGATTGGTAAAAACTTGACACTGTTTGAATATGGTAACGATGCATTTGTTATCGATTGCGGTATGGCATTCCCGGATGAAGATTTATTGGGTGTCGATATTGTGCTGCCCGATTTTTCTTATTTAGAGAAAATGAAGGAGCATATTCGCGGCATCGTGATTACGCACGGTCACGAAGACCACATCGGTGCCTTGCCGTATTTGCTCAAACAAATGATTTTTCCCATTTACGCAACCAAACTAACCATTGCTTTGATAGATGCTAAACTCAAAGAACACGGCTTGTCCGGCAAAGTTCCGTTGCATGTTGTTTCACCGGGACAAATTGTTAAATTCAACAGTATTTCGGTGGAATTTATCAACGTAAACCACTCGATTCCCGATGCGGTCGGTTTGGGTATCAAGACTCCCATTGGTTATGTTGTTCACACGGGTGATTTCAAAATTGATTGTACACCGATCATGGGACAAATGATGGATTTACCGCGTTTGGGTGAGTTGGGCAAAGAGGGCGTTTTGGCACTTTTGGCAGACTCTACCAATGCTGAGCGTGCAGGGTATACTCCCAGCGAACGTGTGGTGGGGGAAAGCTTTGCTAATTTGTTCAAAAAGGCCGAAAACAAGCGGATTATTGTTGCTACTTTTTCTTCCAATTTACCGCGTATTCAACAAATTATGGATGCGGCAGTAAAAGAAGGCCGAAAAGTGGCGATTTCCGGTCGAAGTATGGTCAATAACGTGTCAATTGCTCATGAGCTTAATTACTTGACCATGCCGGAAGGCTTGCTCGTAGATATCGAAATGATAAATCGCTACCCAAAAGAAAAAATGGTGATTATCACTACCGGCAGTCAAGGGGAGCCTATGTCGGCTCTGGCGCGGATGGCGTTTTCTGACCATCGTCAAGTGGAAGTAGGACCGGATGATTGTATCATTATTTCTGCCACACCCATTCCCGGTAATGAAAAAACAGTGGATAAAGTGGTTAATGAGCTGATGCGGCGCGGTTGTGACGTGGTTTATGAAAAAATGTACGATGTACACGTTTCGGGACATGCTTGCCAAGAAGAATTAAAACTGATACATGGTATCACCAAACCACATTTCTTTATTCCCGTGCATGGTGAACTCAAACATTTGCGAAAACACGCTCAACTCGCGAAAACGATGGGGATGCCTTCACAAAACATTTTGGTAACCGAAAACGGCAAAGTGATAGAAATCACACCTGAAAAAATAGCGGTTACAGGTTCCGTTCCTGCCGGCCGCATTCTGGTTGACGGATTAGGAATCGGTGACGTAGGGAGTATTGTTCTTCGCGAACGCAAACATTTGGCGCAAGATGGTTTGATTGTGGTTGTTGCTGGTTTGGACCCGCAAAGCGGGCAAATTATTTCCGGTCCTGATTTGATTTCGCGTGGGTTTGTCTATGTTCGCGGCGCGGAAGAATTGATGGAAGAAGCACGTGCAATTGCTCGCGATGTACTGGAAGAGTGTTGCCATCGTCATCCACGGGATTGGGGAACAATAAAAACCCGTGTACGTGACGAATTATCTCGTATGTTGTTCCAAAAAACAAAACGTAGTCCGATGATATTGCCGGTGATTATGGAAGTGTAAACCGTATTAAAAAGGAGGAAAATCATGAAGCACAGAAAATTTCGTTCCGTCTTGCCGAATGTAGTGGTGTTTTCCGGGTACGCTGTTTTGATGTTGCTTGTGATTTTCTTTCTTAATCGCATTGTGTGTTACATAGCAACTGCCGTAACCGTACCTTTGATAATTTTCTTTGGTATTCGTCAGTTACGTTTTCAGCGATATATTCGAAATTGGTTAACCAAACTTACAGAAACATTTGGTCGAAAAGACCGTGAATCTTTGCAAAACATTCCCATGCCGGCAGCCTTGGTTTCTTGTCGTGATGAGTTACTATGGTATAACGATTTGTTTCGCACGGAAATTTTGTATGAAACAGATGCATACGGCGAATCCTTGTCACGTGTTTTTGACGGTCTTTCTCTTGGTAAATTAGCAGGACGCTTTTTACCAAAAGTATCTTCCAAGGACAAAACATTTTCCTTGTTTGCAGAAAAAATATCTTGCGAGGAGGAATCTGCATATCTGGTATATTGTGCCGATATTACCGAACTTACCAATATATCCACGGAATATTTTGCCAGTCGTCCGGTTGTGTTATCTTTGCTTGTGGACAACGGGGAAGAAGTTTTGCAACATTTGCGAGAAAGTGACCGTGCACGATTAATCTCTCAAGTAGAAGCAGTGTTAGAAGATTGGACGGGAAAATATAACGGCGTTTTGAAAAGATGCGGAACGTATCGCTATGTGGCGTTGATAGAACAGCGCGATTTGCAACAAATTGAGGCACAACGCTTTACGGTTTTGGATACCGTACGGACTTTGCCTACCGAAACAGAAAACATCACACTTTCCATTGGTGTTGGTATGGGGAAAAATTTTGCACAGGCAGAAGAACAATCCCGACAAGCATTAGATATGGCGTTGGGACGCGGTGGTGACCAAGCCGCTGTAAAAACCAAACATGGTTTTGATTTTTACGGTGGTGTCTCCAAAAGTGTGGAAAAACGCACCAAGGTACGTCCCCGCGTTATTGCATCGGCGTTGCAGGAAATCATCCAAAACAGCGACAATGTATTGTTGATGGGTCACCGTTATTCTGATTTAGATTGTTTGGGCTCGGCGGCGGCTTTGGCGCACGTGTGTCGTAGTATGGGGAAAACAGCGTACGTTGTGTACGACCCCCATACAACGCTGGCAAAGGCACTGATTGCTCGCTATTCCTCACAAGGAAAAAACGATGTATTTGCCGAAATCGAAGAGGTTATGCCCCTGTTTACCGACAATACGTTGCTGATTATTACAGATATTCATCAACCGAGTCGCTTAGACTTTCCTGAGTTATACCGCAAAGCCAAGCAAGTGGTGGTCATTGACCACCACCGAAAAATGATAGAACATATTGATAACGCGCTATTATTTTACCATGAACCCTATGCCAGTTCCGCAGCGGAAATGACAGCAGAAGTTATTCAATATATGGCCGATGTAAAGCTTTCTCGTTTAGAGGCAGAAGCTTTGTTGGCAGGCATTATGCTGGATACCCGGCATTTTGTTATGAAAGCAGGGGTTCGTACGTTTGAAGCGGCCGCATTTTTACGAAAATCCGGTGCTGATACCGTAGCGGTAAAGCGTATGTTTTCCGAAGATATGTCCATGTATCAAACCAAAGCGGAAATTATGGCTACGGCACAATTATGCGATAATATAGCCATTGCCAGCGTGGATATTGATGCACCCGGTTTGAGAATTGCCGCAGCACAAGCGGCTGATGAACTGTTATCGGTAAAAAATGTGGAAGCCGCGTTTGTTATGTTTCCTGAAAACGGTGGAGTGAATATTTCAGCCCGTTCTTTTGGTGCAGTGAACGTACAGTTGATAATGGAATCGTTAGGCGGTGGCGGTCATCAGACAATGGCGGGTGCTTTTATAAAAGAAACGACATTGGATGATGTTAAGGAACACTTATATCAAGTAATAACTACTTACAAAGAGAAAAACACAAAACAGCGGTAAGGAAAGGTGAGAAAATCGTATGAAAGTTATCTTAAAACAAGATGTCAAAGGTCATGGTAAAGCGGGAGAATTGGTGCAAGTTTCTGATGGCTATGCCCGTAATTTTTTGTTACCACGTGGCTTGGCGGTAGAGGCTGATGCCCAAGCAATGAACGATTTGCGCAATAAGGAAGCGGCGCAAAAACATCATTTAGCAGTGGAAAAACAAGAAGCCGAAGCCGCGGCAGCCACTTTGTCAGGCAAAACCGTAAAAATTAAAGCACGGGCAGGTCAAGGTGGAAAATTGTTTGGCTCTGTTACCACCAAAGAAGTAGCAGAAGCTATCAAAGAACAATTTTCTATTGTTATTGACAAACGTAAAATCACCATGAACGATGTGAAAGCGTTTGGTTCCTACGAAGCGGAACTGAAATTCACGCAAGGTGTTACCGCAAAAATTACGGTTGTTGTTTGCGAATAAGAGGTATCTTATCAAAGAAAGGGCGTGTCGTCATGCCGGAAAATTACAATGAACTGAATTTACCGTATAGTTTGGAAGCCGAACAAGCGGTGCTGGGTGCTGTCTTGATGGACCCCGACTGCATTAATCAAGTGGCAGATATTCTGCGCCCCGAACATTTCTATTTAGCAGAGCATCAAGCGATTTTCACCATTATGCTGGAAAAATTGATGGAATCTACCACCATTGATTTTGTTACGGTACTGGATGCGTTAAAAAGTGAATCGTATTTTTCGGGAGAAGAAGGAAAAACGTATTTGCTAAAATTGGCACAAATGGTTCCTTCTATTTCCAATATTGGAAATTATGCACGCTTGGTCCGTGAAAAGTTTGATGTTCGCCGTTTAATTCGCGTTTCTCGAGATATTACTTCCGAAGCTATGGAACCTTCTGTGGATGCTTCGGTTTTGATTGATTCTGCCGAACAACGAATTTTTGAGATTCGGCAAGATCGTCATCAAGACGGGTTGGTACCGATTCGCGAAGTGATTGCTTCTAACTATGAAATGTACAACAAACTCACTTCTACAGAACGTGACTTATATTTGGGTATTCCCACCGGAATTAGTGCTTTGGATGCCATTACTACCGGTTTAAACCGCTCCGACTTAATTATTGTGGGTGCTCGTCCCGGTATGGGTAAAACCAGTTTCGCGCTCAATTTGGCGCGTAATGTTGCCATGCAACAAAAACGTACCGTGGCGGTCTTTAATTTAGAAATGTCACGCGAGCAAATGGTAAATCGCTTTTTATCGTCTGAGGCGCGTATTTCTTCCAAAAAGCTGCGTACCGGTAATTTAACACCCGACGAATGGACACGTATGGCGTATGCTGCCAGCCAATTAGGACAAGCGCCGATTTATTTGGACGAAACGGCAAATATTACCGTTCCCACCATGAAAGCCAGATTACGTCGCTTAAAAGACGTGGGATTTGTGGTAATCGACTACTTGCAGTTGATGCACTCTGCCAAACGTACCGAAAATCGCGTACAAGAAGTATCCGAGATTACGCGCAGTCTAAAAATTATGGCAAAAGAACTCAATATTCCGGTTTTGGTTTGCGCACAGTTGGCACGTACAACGGAAAAACAAGCCAACCATCGTCCTGCACTTGCCGATTTGCGCGAATCCGGTTCTATCGAACAAGATGCCGACCAAGTCTTATTCTTATACCGTGAAGAATACTATCGTAATGAAAAAAGCGACCCGACTGCTGTTCCCAACGGTACTGCCGAAGTGATTGTTGCTAAAAACCGTCACGGAGAGTTGGGAACGGTTAATTTGGCTTTCCAAGGAGAATTCACACAATTTACCTCGTTGGATACTCAGCGTGAAGGATGATGACGATGGATGCCAAAAACAAGGCGTTATCGGTAATTCGGCAAAACGAATTGTTGACCGCGGGAATGGCTGTGATTGTTGGTCTTTCCGGTGGTGCCGATTCGGTGGCTTTGTTACATATTCTGCTATCCTTAAAAGCCGAGTTATCTCTCGACCAAATTGTAGCAGTGCATGTTAATCATGGCCTACGTGGGGAGGAAGCAGAGCACGATTGCCGTTTTGTTGCGGATTTGTGTCAGCAATGGAACGTTCCGCTTCATACTTTTTGTGTAGATGTTAATGCTTTTGCCAAAGAACAAAAAATCGGCGTGGAAGAAGCGGGACGTATCCTACGCTACCGCTTATTTGAGCAAGTTCGTTCTTCTTATGAAAATGCGGTCATAGCCACTGCACACACCGCCAGTGATAATGCCGAAACGGTATTGCTTCACTTGTGCCGCGGTAGCGGTATTCGCGGCGCGTGCGGCATTCCCGTTAAACGAGGAAGGGTTATTCGACCGCTAATTGATTCTACACGCGCTGAAATCGAAGACTATTGTGCGTCGCAAAATTTGTCCTACGTAACGGATAGCAGCAATTTGGATGATACCTTTTCCCGCAATCGTATTCGTTTGCGGGCGATACCCGCCATGCAACAAATTAACCCAAAAACAGAAAAAGCGCTTTGCCGTTTTTCCAATCAAGCGCAGGAACTATATAAATTTATGGAAAATTTGGCAGAGCAAGCAGAAAAAAAAGCGTATTTGAGTCCCAATAGCTATTCTCGAGAGATATTGTTATCGTTACCAAAACCAGTCTTGTTTTTCACATTACAACGTTTAATGGGGAAATGTGAAGAAAAACACTTGCTTTTGGCGGAAGAAGCACTAAAAAACGGTGGCGCTGTTTCTCTTGGTAGCAAACGGTTTGTTGTTTCTCAAAACACCGCAAATATAGTACCTGTACGTGATAAGGTATTACCCTTTTCACACACCGTTGTTTTGGGAGAATCCTATATAGTAGGGGACAATGCGTATCGTATTAGTCAATACTCTAAAAAAGAATATGAACAAAAACTTAAAAATGACAAAAACATATTTAAAAATGCTTTTGATTATGATAAAATTAGCGGTGCTTTGATATTGCGGCAACGGTTAGACGGGGATGTGTTTCATCCGGCGGGCCGCGGTTGCGGTAAAACGTTAAAAAAATTATTTAACGAGAACAAAGTGACGGCGCGGGATGCTTTACCGATTGTGTGTGATGAAACAGGAATTGTTTTGGTTTTTGGTTTCGGTTCAGATGAACGTGTTAAAATTTCGTTAAGCACCGTCAATATAGCCGTTTTGGAAAAAGAGGAGGAAGTACAATGAGCATGTATGATGATTTGGGTGAAATTCTTTTTGACGAAGAAAAAATTGCCGAGATTGTTAAGAATATGGGGCAACAAATCAGTAAAGATTATGAAGGTAAAAACCTGTTGCTGGTTAGTGTACTCAAAGGTTCTTTGATTTTTATGGCGGATTTGATGCGCCAAATCACCGTACCGTGTTCCATTGATTTTTTATCAGTTTCCAGTTATGGTGCGGGAACAAACACAACCGGTGAGGTGCGCATACTCAAAGATTTGGATGCTTCATTGGAAGGCAAAGACGTATTAGTTGTTGAAGATATATTAGATTCCGGTGTTACGCTTTCTTATTTACTCAAAAACCTATCAGCCCGAAACCCAAACAGTATTCGGCTGTGCACTTTTTTGGATAAACCGGACCGCCGTCGTATCGACGTTCATGCCGATTATATCGGCGCATCGATTCCCGATGCCTTTATCGTCGGTTACGGCTTGGATTACGCGGAAAAATATCGTAACCTACCGTTTGTCGCGGTATTAAAACCGGAAGTATATACTCACGAAAAGGAGTGAGATTAAGTGGAATCAAATAACAATAATTATGGTAAATTCTTTCGAAACTTAGGTTTGATTATCGGACTTCCGATTTTGGTTGTTATTATCGTGTGGCTGTTTTTATTTAGTCCGCAAGGAAAACAACCGGATATGGTGTACTCCGATTATGTTCGTCTTTTCCAAAACGAACAAGTCGAAAGACTGGATTTTAATCTGACAAACGGTGTGGCTAACATTTTGTTAAAGCCGGAGTTTCGTACCGATGTTAACAAAGACGAAAAAATTGACGAAAAAGATATCATAACGTATGCTGTACCGAATGTCAGTTTGTTTTTACAAGATGTTGAACCGTATTTAACAAAGGTTCCTAAATATGATCATAAGCGGTCTACCGTCATCCCATGGGGAAATATTTTACCCTCTCTTTTGATGGCGGGTTTGTTTGTCGCTATGTGGATTTGGATGCGGCGTTCTTTCTCCGGAATGGATGGCGGTTCCAAAATGATGGGTTTTGGCAAAGCCAGAATCAAGCAACCCACCGACGAAAAACGCAAAACCACCTTTGATGATGTTGCGGGAGCAGACGAGGAAAAAGAAGAATTACAAGAAATTGTTGAATTTTTGCGTTCTCCCAAAAAGTTCATGGAATTGGGTGCCCGTGTTCCCAAAGGTGTATTGTTAGTAGGCCCTCCGGGTACCGGTAAAACCTTGTTGGCACGTGCCGTGGCAGGGGAGGCCGGCGTACCATTCTTTTCGATTTCCGGTTCGGATTTTGTGGAAATGTACGTAGGCGTCGGTGCCTCGCGTGTGCGTGACTTGTTCGAACAGGCCAAGAAGAATTCACCGTGTATTATCTTTATTGACGAGATTGATGCGGTTGGCCGTCAACGTGGTGCCGGTTTAGGCGGTGGACACGATGAACGAGAACAAACCCTTAACCAATTACTGGTCGAAATGGACGGTTTTGGTGCCAATGAAGGCGTGATTATGATGGCTGCCACTAACCGCCCCGATATCTTGGACCCCGCTTTAATGCGTCCCGGTCGTTTTGACCGTCAGGTTGTCGTGAATTACCCCGATGTTAAGGGAAGAGAAGCCATTTTGCGTGTACACGCCAAAGGTAAACCGTTGGGACCGGACGTGGACCTTTCGGTTATTGCCAAAGCAACGGTTGGATTTACCGGTGCAGATTTAGAAAATTTGTTGAACGAATCTGCATTGCTGGCAGCTCGCCGCGGACATCACTCGTTGACAATGGAAGAAGTCGAAGAAGCCACTTTAAAAGTGATTATGGGTACCGAAAAGCGCAGTCATGTAATTTCACAGCGCGATAAGCGCATTACTGCTTTTCATGAGGCGGGTCATGCTGTGGTTTCGTACTATTGTCCCACGCAAGACCCCGTACACCAAATTTCCATCATCCCGCGTGGTATGGCTGCCGGTTTTACCATGAATTTGCCTTCGGATGACCATCAACACTTAACCAAAAACCGCATGCTGGAAGATATTGAAGTTTTGTTGGGTGGTCGTGTTGCCGAAGAATTAATTATTGGCGATATTTCTACCGGCGCTTCCAACGATTTGGAACGCTCTACCGAAACCGCCAGAAAAATGGTTACTAAATACGGTATGAGCAAAAAATTAGGTCCTGTCGTATTTGGTGCTTCGGACTCTAACGAAGTTTTCTTGGGCCGCGATTTTGGTCATACGCGCAACTATTCCGAAGAAATTGCGGCGTTAATTGATGAGGAAATCAGCAAAATCATCACAGATGCTTATAAGCGTACTACACAAAAATTAACAGAAGCGCGTGAAAAATTGCACCTTATTGCGGAATACCTGATTGAAAACGAAAAGATGAGTGGCGATCAATTCGTCGCGGCAATGGAAGGAAAAGAAATTCCTGAATATTCGTCTTCTTCATTATTTACTCCCAATAATTAAACTTAAAAAATCCTGTGTGTTTATAACACACAGGATTTTTTGCTCTAAATCATGTATTACCAATCGTGATATCTTGAACAACGTCAGCAACGTCTTCGCAAGCATCTAAACACGTTTCAAAGTAGTTTAGAATACTGCGCCATGCCAATACTTCCATCGGGTCTTTGGAGCCGGTATATAAGGCACGTAACGATTCCAAATAAATTTTGTCGCCTTCTTCTTCAAGCTGATTGATTTCAATAATCAATTCTTTTAATGTTTTTGATTTTTTAAAGTTAGGGAATTCAATTAATAATTTTTTGGTAGCTTCACAGCAGTCCACTAAAACAGAAGCAAAATGCAAGGCTTCAGGGCGAATGACGGTGATACCCGTAACGTAAATATGAATCAAAATATCTTCAATGCCGTCGGTTACGTTATCAATGTTTTGGCTCAATTCCATAATGTCATCGCGCTCTAACGGCGTGATAAAAGCACGTAAAATTTCATCGGCCAATTCGTGTTTCTTTTTGTCGCCTTTGTGTTCGATTTCATGGAGATTTTCCATTTTTTCTTTTATAGTTCCGACATCAAAATTAATGAGTGTTTCCTGTAAAAAGGAGGCTGCTTCGCAGGAAACAGAGATGCTTTCAACAAAATTTTTAAAGAAAAAATCCTCGTGTTTTTTTGCCATTTTTTTGATTCCTTTCTATTTTAAAAAATTAACATAAACAATTTTGCAGCAGCAAAACCAATCAGACCGCAACCGGGGAAGGTAAGAACCCATGTCAAGACCATATCCTTTACCACCCCAAAATTGATAGCCGATAATCGCTTAGTAGCACCAACGCCCATGATAGCCGTTGTTTTAGTATGTGTGGTGCTGACCGGAATTCCAAAGAGGGAAGACATCAGCAAACAAAACGCACCGGCCAAATCAGCAGAAAAGCCTTGATATGTTTCCAGTCTTACCATATCCATACCCACGGACTTAATAATTTTATAGCCTCCTAAAGAAGTTCCCACAGACATGAGCAACGAGCAAAGAATCATCATCCAAATCGGTGGTGCAACGTTGCCGGTAGCGCTGTTACCGTTGGCAAACGCCATACCCAAAATAAGAACGCCCATGAATTTTTGCCCGTCTTGCGCCCCGTGCATAAATGACATGGCAGCACCGCCGAAAATTTGAGCGTTTTTGAAAAATCCGGTGGTTTTGCGTCGGTCCGTATTTTGGAAGAAAAATTCCGTTAATTTTGTAAAAAAGAAGCCGGCAGCAAATCCCAAAAGGGAAGAGAGTACCAGTCCGTAAAGTACTTTTACCCACTCAGAACCGTTAATGCCGCCAAAACCGTTATGTAAAGCAATAGCGGCACCGGATAATCCTGCAATTAACGCATGGCTTTCGCTGGTGGGTATTCCAAAAAACCAAGCAACTGTTGCCCATATAATGATTGCAAACAATGCGGCGCATAAAGCCGTCGTGGCTTCACCTGTATTATCCCCAAAATCCACCATGTTTTTAATGGTCATTGCCACGGTGGAGTTGACAAGTGTCATCACCAAAACGCCCAGAAAATTAAAAATTGCCGACATTAACACCGCGGCTTTTGGTTTCATACACCGTGTGGCAACGCAAGTGGCAATGGCGTTAGGTGCATCTGTCCACCCGTTAACAAAAATAACTCCCAACGTTAAAAGAACGGTTACTAAAAACATGGGATTTTGCCACATTTGTTGTAAAAATTGCGAAAAATCGAGCAAATCTGTACTCCTCCTTTATGAAAGTGTTATCCGAAAAACAATATACTATAACTATACAAATAAAAGCACCGCCTTATGCAAAACATAAAGCGATGCTTGTGCTTATTTTAGAAAATCCAAACCGCGAATAATAGCGGGTTCTTTTGCTTTGCCGCCGCAAATTTGGAAAAAGCATACGATTTTTATAATTAACAAAGCGCACATTAAAATAGCATACGCAATAACAGCAATTCCTGTCCAGAAAAGTAATACCATTCCGATAGTAGCCAAAATTTCTACCACCGTAAATTTTAAAGCTTGGCGTACATGGAAAGCAGCGTACGGAGAATTATTACCGACCAGTAATGCAATAATAATACCAACAGCTCCCATTAAGTACACTAACATGGAAACCACTTTGTTTTCCGAAATGTCTTTGGGGTCAAATTCGGCTGTATGGTCGTACGGGTCAAATACCGGTGCATAAGGCTGTGTTGCCGGCGGTTGGTAATAATTTTGTTGCGGTGGGGTATAGGTGTTTTGCGCAGTATCTTCGGTGGCAAAAGGGGTGCCGCAATTACAACAAAAAACCGCGGTATCTTCTGCTTGGGTATTACAATGCGTGCATATTTTCAAAAGAAATCCTCCTTTACAGACTTTATGTTACCAATATATCATTTTTTCGACAGAATATCAAGGGAATAAAAAGCGAAATTTAGTATTTTTACAGGAGAATTTTATGTGTACAGCAATTTATGATAACAAAAACCAATTGTTTGGCAGAACGCTTGATTTAGAATATTCTTACAACGAGGCAGTGATTGTCACACCAAAAAAGTTCAGGATATCACTGCGTTGTGAAAACACGGTTTTTACAAATTACGCTATTATTGGCATGGGCATTGACCGTGAAGGATTTCCTCTTTATTATGATGCGATAAACGAAACGGGATTGGCTATGGCGGGACTCAATTTTCCAAAAAGTGCACAATACTTTAAAGAAAAGCAAGAAATGTTAAACCTTGCCCCGTTCGAGTTAATACCGTATATTCTTGGATTGTGCAAAAACGTTGACGAAGCAATGCCGATTTTGGAAAAGTTAAATGTGTGTAACATTTCTTTTTCAAATGACTATCCGGTAACACCTCTCCATTGGATGCTTGCCGATAAAAGCCGTTGCATTGTGATTGAATCGGTAAATGAAGGTTTAACAATATATGAAAATACAATAGGTGTTATGACAAACGAACCGTCTTTTGAGTACCATAAAACACGATTGGAAGATTTTTCTATACTTTCGACAAACGAAAAGGAAAAATCCTACAGTCGCGGTCTTTCACTGTATGGATTGCCCGGTGATTTCTCGTCGGTTTCCCGTTTTGTGCGAGCTTCAATTCTCCTTAAAAACTCCGTTGTAAAGGGTAACACCATTACGCAGTTTTATAAAATTCTTGATAACGTCAGTGTGCCGTGTGGTACAATTCTTCTTAAAAACGGACAAACGGTTATCACGCAATATGCTTCGTGTATGGATATGGTGAACGGCATTTATTATTACAAAACCTATGCTAATTCACGTATTTGCGGTGTGCAACTTTCCAAAGAAGAAGCGGATAGCCTTGTTAGCTATCCGCTTGCAACAAAACAAGATATTCTGTTTTTGGAATAATCAGATTGTTTTTGCTTGTGATAAAGCCTTCCGCAACTCGCTGTGTGAAAGGGGAGTAACAAGATAGGCAGAAGAGGAAATATCTAAAATGAGATTTCCGTCTTTTTCTTCAAGGGGAAGTGCTTCTCTTGTTAAATCGCTGAAATATTCTGTGTTTTCCTTTGAAATCGGTATACTGATTTTTGCACAACCGGTATTATGCCAAATAAGGGCATAACTTTTGTTGTTCCGTTGGAAAGTAAAAGCATAAAGTTCTTGGGAATCGGAACAAAAATCTTCTAACTGAAAGTATTCGTTGAGTTCGTAATTTCCCTTTTCATCCACAAACAACGTGTACTCTTTTTCGGGTGTTTTGATTAACTCTTGTTGTTCGGGGGTCAACAGATTGTTTTTGCGAACGTCTTCCCATCGGCGCATGACTTCCAAAATATCCGCCACACGTGCGTGATTGTTAAAACGTTCAAGGTTGGATTGTATGGTGGCAGGGCTGTTCCAACCGTGTGCATGGCTGGTTCCGTATTCGTAAATATCACGACGGGTATCCTCATAAAATGCCCACCAACCGAAATTAAGACGCGTAAAATCTTGACACATCCAAGCGGATTCTGCCAATGGATGAACGTCAATCATTCTTTTAAAGACATCTGTTTTAAAGATATCAAATGCGTTGGCACCGCTGAGATAATGCCAGTTGAAATGCGCTTTTGCCGCACCTTCACAGAATTTGGGACGGGAGCCGAGTTTTTTTATAACACGATATTGTGCATTGGGAACATGGTATTCGTAAGGCTGATTTGTCCCTTCGGAACCGTCAAAATAAATGAACTCAAAGCCGAGGTCGTATATTTTGGCGATTTCGTCGGCAATTTCGTCTTGAAGGTCTGTGTTTTGGTCAATATAAGCACTGTTAGCACAATATTCGCTAACATCAAACGTTCCGCCGATAATTCCCGCTTCATGCGTGGTGACAGTAGTATCCCAGTATCCGCGTTTAACACCATAAAAATGATAGGGGGGTACGGTGGAAAATCCTTCGTACGACATAAGTTCTCCGCCGAATTTCAGAACACGGCGATTTTCGTGCTTCAAAGCATTTTTGGGGTTTTGAGCAACGTAAACTTTGTCATCGGTTAATCCAAGCGGTTGCATCAGCGTAAAATATTCAATAACATTTAGGCGGGGGTCTACAACCGGTTTAATATATTTTGTGTCCTTGCCAATGTGTGTGTGCAAGAAATGGAACCCGGGTGTGATACCGGCTGCTTTGATTTTATCAATGACAACTTTCAGTTCATCATAACTGTTGGAATACGGCTTGCTGACCGAATAGTCACCGCAAGACCCGTAAATAACGTCATCATCTACCTCGGAACAGATGCCTTCGTAGTAAACAAGCATACACGAAAATCCACCCATTTTGGCGAATTTGATGTGTTCGTCAACGTTTTCGGGGGTTAATCTGTCCACCCAATATACAGAGCGATTGATAAAATCGCTTCGTCTGCTCTCAACACCAAGCGGTAAATTGTAATCATGCTCAAATTTGTCCATGGCATCAAGAAAATCTTCTTTACCGCCGCTAACAATAAGAGTGGCGGTCGTTCCGATGAGTTGAACGGATTTTTGAACGTCAGCCGTTAGTATTCTGTAATTTTTTCGTTTTTCCGAATCAATCATGGTTTCGGGTGTAGTTGCTACCACGGCAACACTGGCATTGTCATCCCACATGACGTTGAGCCATTGTCCAAAATTCTTTCTTGTTTTAACAGGAAGTTGTACAAGTCGAAATTCTTCAACCGGCGGTTTGTCCATACAAAGACTTCCGTAACCTCTTTCAGGGTAGGTAAATTTAGTTAAGGTGAAAGAAATGTACTCGTCCTTTATGTCAACCGTTACAACCGCTTGACAGGGGATAATTTCAAAACCCACCGTAAGAACATTGTTTTCAAAGACAAGTCGGTTGGCTTGAAAAGCGGTTTTTTTGTTCATATGAGAAAGTTTGATTTCGTTGTTAAAAGGTCTCGCCTGCGTAAGGGAAAAAAGAGGGATATCTTCTTCCAAAGCCAATAATTCCTCGTTGGTTTTTTTGTAAACCAGACTTTTCACCATGGCGTTTTTGCCAAGAGTAAGTCGAAAATTTTTGTTTTCCAAGATAATATTACTCATAATCATACCCTCTTTGTATTTTGATTACTGCAATTATTTTGCCATACTGAAACACTATCACAAACAAACCGCTTTGTCAATGATACAACCGTAAAAACAGGTTGCTTTTTCAGTCGAATTATGATATAAATTTTAAAAGAAACACAATGATAACTTATTTTTTTGGTGGCGCACAAATTATGAATCATTTACAAAACCTACATACGCATACTACCTACTGCGACGGTATCCACACCCCAAGGGAAATAGTAGAAATTGCCATAGAAAAAGGCTTTGAAAGTGTCGGCTTTTCGGGACATTCCTACATGCATTTTTCTAACAGTCGTTCCATGACTTTGGAGCGTTGCGAGCAATACAAAAAAGAAATCACCCAACTAAAAGACGAGTACAAAGACAAATTCGGAATATATCTCGGTTTGGAAATGGAAATGTATTCACAAGTTGACCTTTCGGGATATGATTTTCTTATTGGTTCTTGTCATTACCTAAAAATCGGCGAAAAATATGTCGGTTTTGACCGTTCAGCCGAAGATGTGCGGGAAGTTATTGATACATATTTCAGCGGTGACGGACTCGCTTTTGCTAAAGAATATTATCGTCAGTTTTCGACTATTACCAACTATGGAAATTTTGATATTTTAGGGCATTTCGATTTGATAACCAAAAATATCGAAACCGAAAGGTTTTTTGATACCAATTCCAAAGAATACCTTTCGGCAGCAATCGAATGTGCCGAAACTTTGGCGGGTAAAATTCCTCTTTTTGAAGTAAACACAGGGGCTATTGCCCGTGGTTATCGTACCGCCCCGTATCCGTCAATTCCGCTCATAAAAGAATTAAAACGTTTGGGATTTGGTGCAATCATCTCCTCGGATTGTCACGACGCCGCCAAACTTGACTGCTCGTTTGACGACGCACGTGAAATTCTGTTACACTGCGGATATACCGGACATTATTTACTAACCGACTCAGGTTTCAAAGAGTTAAAATTATAAGGTGATTAAATGAACATTATTACATTGATAATGGCGATTTTTTCTGTTGTTGGTGCCGCAGATTACATTTTTGGCAACAAATTAAAACTTGGTACCGAATTTGAAAAAGGAATTTTGCTGCTAGGGCAATTGGTACTTTCCATGACCGGGCTTATCCTTATTGCACCAATCATCGCCGATGTTTTGTCTCCTTTTTTTGATTTTTTCTACAACACTTTCAAAATTGACCCTTCCATCATACCGGCTTCCCTCTTTGCCAACGACATGGGTGGTGCTCCACTGGCTAAGGAAATTGCAAAAACACAAAACATCGGTATGTTTAACGCATTGGTCGTATCCTCCATGATGGGAGCAACTATCTCTTTTACTATTCCTTTGGCGCTCGGTTGCTTAAAAAAAGAGAGACATAAATAACTGACACTCGGTTTGCTTTGCGGTGTTGTTACCATTCCTGTCGGATGTGTTGTTTCGGGTATCCTTTGCAAAATCCCCGTATTGACATTACTGTTCAACTTGTTACCGCTTTTGCTTTTTGCAGTTATCATTGCCCTTTGCCTTTGGTTTGTACCCAATGTATGTATAAAAGTTTTTAACATCTTCGGTGTTATCATCAAAACCATGGCTACCATTGGATTGGTTTTGGGAATTATTGAACTTTTACTTGGCATAAAACCAATCAAAACAGCCGCTGATTTGTCGGTGGCAACCGATATATGCATCAACGCTGCCATTGTTTTATCCGGTGCCTTTACTTTGTTGGTAATCGTTTCAAAAATCCTTTCAAAACCAATGGAACTTCTTGGACAAACATTGGGCATAAACAAAGCATCGGCGCTTGGTTTTATTTCATCCTTGGCTAACAACGTTCCTACTTTCAAGATGATGAACGACATGGATAGCAAAGGGGCCGTTTTAAACGCCGCATTTGCAGTTTCCGGAGCATTTGTGATAGGGGACCAACTTGCTTTCACGTTGGCCTTTGAACCGTCTTATGTGTTACCTATGCTGGTTGCAAAAATAATTTCAGGACTATCTGCTGTGTTTTTTGCAACGATAATGTTTAAAAAATTAGGAAAACAGTTTGTATTGGAGATAAATAAAAATGAGTGATTATATCAATCACGAGTGTTCCAGCGTTCAGCACGGTTTTTCGTATATTCATAATACCACTCACGGAGAAAGCGTATCTGCTTCGCACGTTGATAAGGATTTGTTTTCGGTTTTTGTTTTGCTAAAAGGCGAATTGGATTACATCGTGGAAGGTAACCTTCTTCACTTGTCACCGCAAGATATTCTCATAGTCGGGAATAACGAATTACACCAAAGCATTTTAAAAAAAGACACAGATTGTGAGTACATTCTTTTAATGATAAATTTGGATTTTTTCATTAAAAATAACTGTACTGAACTTACCGATATCGTGTTTAATCGTGTTTTGGGAAGTAATAATCTGATAAACGCCGACCGTGTAACTCAAAGTGCGATACACGATATATTCAAACGTCTTGATAGCTATACCAAGGAACAACCCACGAATCTAACTGTTGTCAGTTGTGTTATTGTTGAATTGTTGTACAACCTTAATAAACAGGTTGAAAAAACAAAAATTAGCACTTACAACCAACAAGAAATCAAAAACATTATTGAGTATATCAACAATCATTTAACAGAAAAACTGACGTTGGAACATATCGCAAAACAATTTTATATAACACCGCAATATCTTTGTAAAGTTTTTAAAAAGAGCACCGGAATAACCGTACTTCGATATATTGCTTATAAACGAATTGTATTGGTAAGAGAGTACCGCTTAAAAGGCATGTCTTTAACCGCTGCTTGCGAAAAAGCGGGTTTTAATGATTATTCGTCATTTTATCGCGCCTGTTCCAAAATCACAAAAGAATCACCAAGACAAAGCATTTCATAATTAAATTTCTAGCAAAGAAAAAACTGCGGTAATGCCGCAGTTTTTTCTTTGCTTTATTTATCTTTTACCGGTGCGAACGTAGTTGAGTAAAGTATCTTTGTCCATTCCTTCAATACCAAGTTCTTCAAGACTTCTGCCTTTTTTACGCCAGTCTTTTTCATGTACCACGTTAATAATATCAATAAATCCGTTGGTAAGCGGCATAGGCACACCGATAAGCTTGGCAATCGCCGCCCAAGGCACCAAACCAAAGGGAATATCTTCGGTTAAATACCGGCTGTTAAGGTCGTTAGGTCCGCAAATTGGTGTAAGGCCAATCGAACCGTGCCCCTCCTTGTAAAGATCTTGCCAACTCCACTCGTAATCATCGGGACGACCTGCAAAATCTTCCATAGGACGCAGATTGTATCCTAAAACCTCACCAATAGCCTTGCGTTCTTTATCCATAGCAATATTTAATCGGCAAGCCGAGGGCGTCCAACCGTGTTCATAAAGGAAGAAGTTGATTTGAGGACTTTCAATTCTCGAAATATTAAAGAGCACCGGACCGGCATGCCAGTCGGGATTAACAATGGCAAGACCGCATTCCAACACGTCGTTATAAATTTTTTCAAAGGGGAACAAATCTTCACGCATCTCATCAATAAGTCCAGGACCTTTTTCGGCAGGTAAAAATGCAATGTTTATGGGATTTCTACCAAACACATTCACCGTATCGGAACCGGGTTCGGTGAGTCTGGCGTCATAAGGAAGATTATTGGCATCGGCAAAAATCGGGCAATCGTCACCGTCCAGTTCTTTCTTTAAAACAAGAGCCGAAAAAGCGCCGGGGAAGGTAACAACAACCTGGTCTTTATGAAGATGACCTTTAAGAAGTTTCGCATAACCGCTATGCGCAAATGCGGGTGCTACAATACAAACGTAACGGCAACCTTCAACTGCCTTTGTAATGTCGTCCGTTACCATATTAAGTTCAACAGGACCTTGTAATTCTTTAATGTTACCTTGGAGTTTGATGGTTTTGGTTTCAAAAACTTTTTTCATATTGTTCTTGAACTGAGGCATTTCATACAAATTGACAGTATGTCCCTTCATGGCAAATTCAGCAGCCATGGTATGCGCACCGTTACCGCCACCTAAAACAGCAATTTTTTTGGGATTCATAATAATTCTCCTCTCAGTATTTAATGCGTACATTGACTGAATCTAATTTTAATCTATCCTACTGCAAAAAAACAGTATATAAATTAACGCAAAGATTGCAAATATTAATTTTATTGGTGAATTTGGAAGAAACAAAACAGGTTCTTCTTATCCACGAAAAAGACAATGTCATTTTGGCTGTTGGTTTTAACACACTACTAGTAAAAAAAGAAGAACAAGACAGCCAAACGGCTGTCTTGTTCTTCTTTATTATTAGCTAAAATTTTTAGTCACAGCAAGGGTCTTCTTTAACCGGCGAGGCAATAGGGGAAGAGGCGGGAGTTGTATTTCCCAGACCGGTGGTTTCCGAGAAAAAGACGTTCGATTTTGTCATGTCGACGGCATCGGTGGGAACAATAATTTTTGAAGCACTGCCGTTGGACATAGCGATTAATGCCTCGTACTTTTTCAGTTCCAAGACAGCAGCGTCCACACCGGCTTCTTTTAAAGCGGCAAGCCCATCGGCTTCTGCTTTTTTTGCAAGCAAAATAGCTTTTGCTTCGCCTTCGGCTCTGGCTATTCTGGCATCACGTTCACCTTCTGCCGCCAGTATCATAGCTTGTTTATCACCTTCTGCGCGGGTGATAACGGCGGCTTTGTGACCTTCTGCTTCCAAAAGCGTTTCACGTCTGTCGCGTTCTGCTTTCATTTGTTTTTCCATAGCGTTTTGGATTTCAGCAGGCGGAATAATATTTTTGAGTTCCACACGGTTAACCTTGATACCCCATTGGTCGGTGGCACAATCCAAAATTTCGGTCATTTTGCCGTTGATAGTATCGCGTGAGGTAAGCGTATCGTCCAATTCAAGCTCACCTACAATGTTACGCAAGGTAGTTGCCGTCAGATTGGAAAGCGCGCTTATGGGATTCACCGCACCGTAGGTAAAGAGTTTTGCGTCGAACACCTTAAAATAAACAACCGTATCAATCTGCATGGTAACATTGTCTTTTGTGATAACCGGTTGGGGAGGGGAGTCCAAAACTTGTTCTTTAAGTGTTACTTTTTTGACCATGCGGTCGATCACCGGAACCAAAAAGTGCAAACCGGCACCCCACGTTTTTTGATATTTACCCAAACGTTCAATCACATATTCGGTTGCTTGCGGAACAATTTTTAAGCAGAAAATCAAAAGAACAATTATAAGCCCCAAAACAATCCATACCATACCTACTCATCCTTACTAAAATTGATAACATATAAGGTGTATATGTTCCAAATATAGTATATCATGCAGCTTTTTACATGTCAAATTTTTGAGATGGCTTGACGGGATGTAGAGGGAATATCCTACTTCTACAATCACAAAAAGACGGAACACCGATTCTTTGATGTAGATTGTTGAAACATCCTCAACTCCAACGGCACCAAACATACTGCCTTAATTTTCAAAAAAATAAAAAGCACGCACAAAGTTACCGTGTTTTAGTGAAAAGTTAAGAGTGAAGAGTGAAAAAGTAAAATCCCCATTCTTACGAATGAGGATTTCTGGTTGCGGAGGAAGGACTTGAACCAACGACCTTCGGGTTATGAGCCCGACGAGCTAACCAACTGCTCCACTCCGCGATATATAGTGCGTCCTCTCCTGAGGACGAAAGTTATTCTATCATATATTTTTTGCTTTGTCAATAGCAATAAACGGATTTTGCGCAAAAAACCTTTCGACATATTTCTCGCTCCGATACGGTGACGTTTTGACCTCTTATGCAACTGATTGGACCTGTACTTTGTATGGGCATTTCTGTTGATTTTTTCTGCACTTCGTGATAGAATATTAATTTAGAAAATTATAACTTTTCACGGGAGTGATTTTTTATGTGCGATAAGAAAAAATACTACATCACCACGGCCATCGCCTACACCTCACGCAAGCCCCACATCGGCAACAGCTATGAGATCGTTC
>JAZNKF010000053.1:0-1896 GCA_045578425.1 Acutalibacteraceae bacterium | reverse complement strand
CAAAAATCGGCATCGATTTCCTCGATGTTAATATCCTTTCCCGAAAAGTTTTTCAAATGCTTCATCAGCGACAAATCCACCTCTGAGGTGTGGCTTTTGATTTTTATTTGTCGCAGTTCCACAAGCTTTTGCACCGATATTTGGGTGCGTTTGCAGGTGTTCCTTTGTCTTGTTGCAGGCATCGCTGCATGGCGTTGTAGGCAGTCGCTTTGTTGCATATAAATCCGTATTATAGTTTCACCTAATAACGACAAACATTATCTTATAATCTATTCAAAAAGAGGAGAAAGGAAGCGAGGTTTACTTTTGCAGTTCGAAAGTAAAGTTTTCGCGAGTTTGAACAGCAATGTTCTATTGAAATACTGAAAGGGTGGCACCCTGCCAAGAGCGGTTTTCTGTAACAAAACATGCCGTTTTCGGCAAGCATGGTTGCCGACGTGCCGAAAGGGTGGTGGTCGACGTGCTGAAAGGGTGGTCGCCGTTGTGCTGAAAGGGTGGTCTGCAAATGCCATCTGCGAGGGTCGCAAATGCCATTTGCGATGGTCGCAGATGCCATTTGCAGGGGTCGCAAATGGCATTTGCGAACCACCATTTCAGCACGCCGTTAACCAGGTTCTCAGCACAGCGTCAACCAGGTTTTCCGAACAACGGCAACCACCCTTTCGGTATGGGAACAATAAAGGATTGAAAAACAACAATAAAACAAACAAAACAACAGTCTATGGCAATAGGATATATAAGAAAGAAGCAAAAACTAAACCACAACGGCGAAGTGAAAGAGGTATACTTGGCCAAGGTGTGCTACACCAACTATATCGACGCCGAAATTTTGGCAGAAGATATATCCAAAATGTGTTCGGCCTCGCCTGCCGATGTGCTTATGCATCTGCGTGCCATGGAAGACTGTATAGGCAGCCGCATTGCCAACGGCGACGTGGTGAAACTCGACACTTTGGGTACTTTTTATCCTGCCATTCGTTCCACGGCGGTGGACACTCCCGAAAAGGTGAACCAACATTCAATCAAAGGTGTGGGAATGCTTTTCAAACCATCGGCACGACTGATGAAAATAGTGAAAAAAGCCGGTGTAAACCTTGCAGACAACAGAGTTTTTGATGCAGAAACTCGTTCAAAAAATAAATTAATTGATTAATAAACCTTCAAAAATTTGATTATCATGAGAAAACATCTGACTTATGAGATTGTAAAGAGGAAGGTCTTCAAAGAAGAAAAGTGGCTGATAGCCCTTAGAAGACACAAAAAACGCAGTTTGAAAGAAACCACCGAAGCGGTGGCACTGCAAACCACCTCGAGCCCTGCCGACATCGAGGGCTTGCTGCAAGCCTATTTGGAGCAGATACGCTACCATGTGCTTAATGGCGAAAGTGTAAATATCAAAGGCTTGGGCACTTTTTATCCCAAGGTGAGCAGCAAGATGGTCGACAAAGCCGAAGAAGCCACAGTAAAAAACTGTGTTAGAAGCGTTACTATAGGCTTCCGCCCATGCACCGAGTTGAAAGAATCGATAAAAGAGTCGGGCTTCACCGAATTTTCGCCCGCCAAAAACGCAAACAAAAAAAGGAGGTAAGTTATGGATATGCAAGTAGTAAAAACCAAGATGGGCATAGGACCCAAAAAAGGTGAATATCAATACACCGTAAAACGAGTAAGCTATGCCGATGTAACCTCGGAAGCCATACTCGACGAAATAAAATCGGCCAGCACCTTCAGCCCCGCCGATGCCAAATCGATGTTGGGCAACTTTGTGGCATTGGTAAAAGACGATTTGATGGAAGGCCGCATAGTGGACCTTGGAGTGCTTGGCAGCCTGATGCCTAAAATATCGGTGAAAGCAGTGGCCACCAAAGAAGAATGCGACCTTTCCACCATCAAAAG
>JAZNKF010000052.1:0-3331 GCA_045578425.1 Acutalibacteraceae bacterium | reverse complement strand
ATCCAAACCGAAAAACCCGCCAAAGAGATTGTTGCTTCTTGCCGTGAACAAGGTGTTTTGGTGTTGACAGCCAAAGATAAAGTACGTTTACTGCCGCCGCTGAACATTCCGCAAGATCTTCTTGTGCGTGCGGTGGCAATTCTCAAAACGATATGTGCGGAGGGAATAGCATGAGTTTAAAGGGAAGAGATTTTCTCAAATTACTGGATTTTACGGGTGAAGAAATCACCGAATTGATTGCTTTGGCAAAAACCTTAAAAGCGCAAAAAAAAGCGGGTATTCCGCATCGTTTGTGCGAGGGCAAAAATATTGCTTTAATTTTTGAAAAGACCAGCACCCGTACGCGTTGCAGCTTTGAAGTGGCAGCACGGGATTTGGGTATGGGTGTCACCTATTTAGACCCCACGGGTTCGCAAATCGGCAAAAAAGAAAGCATTGCCGATACCGCACGTGTCCTTTCCGGCATTTACGACGGCATCGAATATCGCGGCTACGGTCAAACCATCGTGGAAGAATTGGCGCAATATGCTTCGGTGCCGGTGTGGAATGGCCTTACCGACGAGTTCCATCCCACTCAAATTTTGGCAGATATGCTGACCATTGAAGAACAATTCGGCACACTCAAAGGCCTGAAAATGGTCTACATGGGCGATGCTCGTTTTAACATGGGCAATTCACTCATGGTCGGTTGTGCAAAGTTGGGTGTGGATTTTACAGCATGTTGCCCCAAAGAATATTTTCCCGATGCTGCTTTGGTGGAACAATGTCAGCAAATCGCCGCGCAAACAGGCGCCGTTTTGTCGTTTGAAACCAATGCCAAAAAAGCGGTCGAAAACGCCGACGTTATCTACACCGATGTTTGGGTTTCGATGGGTGAGCCGGTCGAAGTATGGGAAAAACGCATTGCCGATTTGTCACCCTATCAAGTCAATGCCGAATTGATGGCGGCTACCGGCAAAAACAGCACCATTTTCATGCATTGTTTGCCCGCCTATCACGATTTAAAAACTAAAGTCGGCAAAGAAATGGGAGAGAAATTCGGCAGAACAGCCATGGAGGTTACCGACGACGTGTTCGAAAGCGAACAATCCGTTGTTTTCCGCGAAGCCGAAAACCGTATGCATACCATCAAAGCCGTCATGGCGGCAACTCTGTAAAAAGTGTTATAAAGAAGGCGAGCATAATGAAAACTCATTATGCTCGCCTGTTTGTTATTCTCTTTTTTGCCAACACTGTTAGTAGGCTGAAAGGAGAAAAAATATGAAACGATTTATCAAACTGTTTTGCATTGGTGGGACAGCCTATCTCTTGTTGGAATGGTTGTGGCGGGGGCGCAGTCATCCGTCTATGTTCGTGGTAGGGGGCACGTGTTTTCACCTAATTGGCAGCATCGGAAATCGATTGTGGCATAAAAGCCGTTGTTTAGCTGCCTTGGCATGTAGCATGGCAGTGACAGGGGTGGAATATGTAAGTGGCCGCCTCATCAATTTACGTTTGCATTGGAATGTTTGGGATTATCGGCATATGCCTTTTAACTTGCATGGACAAATTTGCTTGTTATACAGTGTGCTTTGGGGTTTTCTCAGTTTACCGGCGATGTCCTTGTACCGCCGCTTGCAAAAAACGGCAACGTCTTAATGACGTTGCCGTTTCGTTTTACAAATATCACCCAGGGGGCAATTCTTACATTGCGGGGAACGAGCCTGACAAAATTCCCGTCCAAACAATACAATGCGATGGCAAAAAGCATTGCTTTCATCAGGGGGTAACAAGGTACGCAAGGCGTTTTCTACTTTTCTGGGGTCGGTGGTGTCGCACAGTCCCAATCGGTTGGCAATGCGAATACAGTGAGTATCGGTGACCACCGCCCCCGGCATGTGGAACACGTCGCCACACACTAAATTGGCGGTTTTTCTGCCAATACCGGGCAACGACACCAAATCTTCCAATGTTTGAGGAATTTCTCCGTTAAAACGTTCAATCAGTTGTTGCGATAACGCTACCAAATCGCGAGCCTTGGTCTTGTAAAGTCCGCAAGAGCGAATATACGGTTCCACTTCCTCGGGGGTGGCAGCGGCAAAGGCGGCAGGTGTGGGAAACCGCTCAAAGAGAAAAGGAGTCACCATATTTACCCTCGCATCGGTGCATTGTGCCGACAAGCGTGTGGCAACCAATAACTCAAACGCATTAGTGGTATTCAGCGAACACACCGCGTCGGGGTATTGTTTTTTCAGGCGTTCCACTGCCGCTAACGCTATTTCCTTTTTACGCATACGGGTCACCTCTTTACTCAGTTTATCATGCGTTGACAATACCTGTCAATCAAAAAAGATACTTGCATAATGCGGTAAAAAAAGGTATGATACAAGTATACCCATGTATCAACAGAAAGGAGGCGTCGTATGAATCAACAAACAACGCCGCTTGCCGACCGCATCCGTCCCAAAACAATGGATGAAATGGTTGGTCAACAGCATTTGTTGGCACCCGGCAAAGCTTTGCGCACCATTATTGAATCGGGCAATATTCCCAACTTGATTTTCTATGGTCCGTCAGGAGTGGGCAAAACCACACTCGCGCGCATTATCGCCGAACGAACCGATATGCGCTTGCATAAACTAAATGGTACGACAGCCTCCACAGCCGATATTCGCGCCGTATTGGAAGAAGTTAATACGTTGGCAGGCGCGGGCGGTATTTTGTTGTATCTCGACGAAATCCAATATTTCAACAAAAAGCAGCAACAAACGTTGCTGGAACATATTGAAAACGGTAACATTACGCTGATTGCCTCCACCACGGAAAACCCGTATTTTTATGTATACAGCGCTATTTTGAGCCGTTCCACGGTGTTTGAGTTCAAAGCGGTGGAACCGTCGGACGTTTGCTCTGCTGTACGGCGCGCCTTTGATTTTTTGCAACAGGAACGTGAATGTACGATTGAAACTTCCGAGGAAGTGGTCAGCAGTATCGCTTACGGCTGCGGTGGTGACGTGCGCAAATCACTCAATGCTGTGGAATTGTGTTTGCTTGCCACCACTCCCGACGAACAAGGAAACTATATTATTACCGAAGATATTGCACGGCAAGTGGCGCAAAAAAGCGCCATGCGCTACGACAAAGACGGTGACGAGCATTACGACTTGTTGTCGGCGTTTCAAAAATCCATGCGCGGTTCCGACCCCGATGCCGCCATTCATTATTTGGCTCGTTTGTTGGAAGCGGGGGATTTACCCTCGGTTTGCCGACGGCTGATGGTGTGCGCGGCCGAGGATGTCGGCTTGGCGTATCCCATGATATTGCCGATTGTGAAATCTGCGGTGGACGCCGC
>JAZNKF010000051.1:0-1677 GCA_045578425.1 Acutalibacteraceae bacterium | reverse complement strand
TTCCACAATTTTGTACGATTTTTCTTGCAAGCGTTTTTGAACGTGTTCGGGGATGGTGAGCATGGGCGCCGAACAGAATGAGTCACCGGTATGAACGCCTAAGGGGTCAATGTTTTCGATAAAACAAACGGTAATCATATTGCCGTCTTTGTCGCGGACCACTTCCAGTTCCAGTTCTTCCCAACCGAGAATGGATTCTTCCACCAACACTTGGCCAACCAAACTGGCTTGCAAACCGCGGGCGCAAACGGTGCGCAGTTCCTCGACGTTATAAACCAAACCGCCGCCCGAGCCGCCCATGGTATACGCGGGACGCAGCACAACGGGGTAACCGAGTTTGTCGGCAATTTCCAACGCCTGTTCCACAGAATAGGCAACTTCGCTGCGCGCCATTTCAATGCCCAAACTGTCCATGGTGTTCTTAAACGCAATACGGTCCTCGCCACGCTCGATAGCATCCACCTGCACGCCGATAACTTCCACGTTGTATTTTTCGAGAACGCCTGCTTTGGCAAGTTCGGAGCAAAGATTAAGGCCCGATTGTCCGCCCAAGTTGGGGAGTAAAACGTCGGGACGTTCTTTTTCGATAATTTGTTCCAATCTTTTGACGTTGAGCGGCTCGATATAGGTGGCGTCTGCCATTTCCGGGTCGGTCATAATGGTGGCGGGGTTGGAGTTAACGAGCACAATCTCATACCCCAAATTCCGCAACGCTTTGCAAGCTTGGGTGCCGGAATAGTCAAATTCACATGCTTGACCAATAATGATAGGACCCGAACCGATAATTAACGCTTTTTTCTTTTGCATGAAAATCCCTCTTTTTTATATACAAACTTTCGAAAACTCACCGTTATATAAGGTGACTATATGTGTAAAACCAATATCGCGAAGCAACCGTTTTGCTTCTTCAAAACCAAAAGCAAGCGTATCTGCGCTGTGACTGTCCGACGAAAGAATCACGCGCGCATCCCGTTTTTTGAGAACGTGTAGCAAGTTTTCAGCCGGATACGGTGTGGTGCGTAACCCACGAACCATAGCACCAAGGTTTACCTCAAACACACAACCGCTTTTGGCGGCTTCTGCCACATATTTTTCGGCAATTTTGTTGTATTCACTGTTGTTCAAAAACAAAGATACCTCTGTTTCTTCGTATTTGGAAATCAAATCGAAGTGTCCGATAATATCCGGTTTTCTTTGCTTTATATAGTCACAAAACGTGCCGTAGTAGGTCTCGGCAATTCGCGCAACGTCATGGTCGAATGCCGCTAACCATCGGTTGTAATAGTCGGGGCCGGAATCAACCGGATAATACACCCCATCAAGCAAGAAATAGTGCGAAGAACCGACGATATAATCAAATTCCTCCCGATTCACAAGAGAAAAGGCATCTTCTTCAACACCTAAATAAATTTGAATATCGTTTTTGTATTTTTCTTTGAGTCGACGGATTTCTTGTTGATAACCCACCATATCTTTCATGCAATAGCGCAAATCAAACGGAGTGGTTCCGTGTCCCGAAAACCCTATTGCCGAAAACCCTTTTTGAATGGCGGATAACACCAGTTCTTCGGGGGTGTTTTTGCCGTCGCAAAAGGTTGTGTGAGTGTGAAAGTTAGCAAGCATTTTTCTCACCTTCAAAATCTAAAATCATAGGCACATTTTTACAGATACAGTATA